>URQY01000022.1 GCA_900550165.1 uncultured Eubacteriales bacterium | reverse complement strand
TACACATTTGCGCACCACGCGTTTTGCTCTTAAAAGTTGCAAAAAAGCCTTGAAATCATACGATTTCAAGGCTTTTCTTGGTCCGAGTGGCGAGATTCGAACTCACGGCCTCATGGTCCCGAACCATGCGCGCTACCAACTGCGCTACACCCGGATATGTAATTACCTGTTCTGCATCGCAGAACAGTAGTATTATAAGTGTTTTCTTCCCTTCTGTCAAGTCTGGAAGCAAGATTTTTTTGGAAAACGGCGCGCCGTTCGGCGCGCCGTTTCATTTCCGTTAACCAAGCAGGACTTCCTTGGCCTTTTCCGGCTGGAAATAGCCTTTCATGTCGTACTTGTTGTAGCCGCTGTAGTCGCTCAGCGCGCGGCCATCGAGGAAATAGCTGCGAATGAAGCGCTTGCCGTCCACGCTGGTCCAGTTCTCGCGGTCCCAGTGCAGATAGCCGTCCTCATCGCTCTGCTTTTCGTCGAACACCAGGTCGACCTGACGGTTGCCGTTGGCGACCAGGTCGATCAGCTCCGCCGTGGTCAGCTCCAGCTCCGTCTTCTTCACGGTGTCTTTCACCAGCATTGCGTTTTCCTCCTTAGCCGATATAGCCCGCGCCCTTGAGCAACTCGACGGCCTTCTCATGGTTTGCCTCGCTCATCATGACGAGCGGGCCGGTGCAGCCCATGCCGGTCTCGGCATAAATGCCGGCCTTCCACAGCGCCTTGGCGGCGTCCTCAAGGTCCATGACCTCGATGCCGGGAATGCTGGCCGTGCAGGGCTCGGCGGGCGGGCACTTGACCTCTTCCTCCGCCGCAGCGGAGGCGCCCTTGGCAGCAGCCTTGCGTGCCTCGAGGATACGGCTCAGGCCGGCCTTTTCAGCGGCCTCGAACTCCTGCTTGGCGACCTCGAACACCTTGCCGCGCACGAGCTGGGCCGCGTACTCGATCGCGTTGGCGATCAGCGGCGCGCCGCTGGCGCGGGAGATGATGAGAATCAGCTTATTGTAATCCTTGCCGATGCCGGGGCCGTAGCCAAAGCCCGTGGACTCGAAGCTGCCGCCGGTGGTGTAAGCGGACATCATCTTGATCATGACGTTACCGGTCAGGCTGTCCATGACCATGATGTCAGGCGTGCCCTGCAGCACGTCGTTGCCGCGCATCACTGCGCCGCCGTCCGCGCGCGCGGAGGTGGCCCACTTGAAGTCATAGCCGCCTTCACGCAACTGGTTGAGCGCCATCTCAGTCTGGCGCGCGCCGTCCACGTTCAGGATACCGACCGTGGGGTCCTTCACGCCGCAGGCCTTGGCAGTGATGATGCCGTAAATGGTATTCTTGATCATGCCCTCGATGCGGTCGCCGCTCGAGGTGCCGGTGGTGTTCGCAACGAACATCTCCTTGCCCTTCGCGGGCGTCACAACGCGGCCGACCGTGGAAACACCGATGGGGAACGGGAAGTGCATGGTCACAGCACCGTCGACCTCGCCGTTTTCCACCATCTGCTCCATCTTCTTGTGGCCTTCCTCATCGTCGGCAACATGGATGGTCGTGATGCCCTCCGCCTCCAGCGAGCCGATGTAGTACACGTCCACACCGCGCTTGCTGGCCATGATGGCCGCCTGCATAGCGTTCTCTTCGCCATGCTCGCTGCCCATACCGGTCAGCGCGATCTTGGGGCGCGGCCCATAGGAGCCGCTCTCCAGACCCTCGGCCATTTCCAGGAAGGTCCTTGCAATGGTCTTCTGCAAATCACTCATGACGATTCCTCCATTACTCCGCCTGCGCAAGCAGCGTCGCGGCGAAATCACGCATCGTCTTGGCGATCATGTCCTTGACCTCAGCCTCGCTGACGCCGGACTTCTCCTCGCCGCTGTTGGCCTGGATGACAAAGGACACACCGTCGAACAGGTTGGTCATACGGCCCAGGAACAGAGAGCCCTTGCCGATGATCATCACGCGCTTGCACTTGCCGGAGAGGATATCCTCACGGGCAAAGCCGATGTAGGGCACGCCGGAGGGGATATGGCCCTGCGTGGGCGCCCAACCGGTCAGGCCGTGCTCCTCGGGGAACTTGGCAAGGTCGGCGCGCTGCAGCTCGCCGCGCTTGACAGCGAGAGCCGCGATCATCTTGTAGTTGGCCAGAGGCACATCGCCCGCGCCGGCCGGCTTGGTGATATCGGGATTCTGCATCTCGGGGGAATACTTGTCGATATCGGTGATCTTCATGCCGAACTTGTCGAGAGGATCGGTGACAAGGCTGGAGATGACCGCCTGCGGCGCGGAGCCCGTGCCGACCGTGTGGCGGCCGATCATCTCGAGGTTGACCTCGGGGCTCACGCCGTCATCCTGCGTCAGAACGACCGCGAAGCCGCCGACCATATCCTCCATGATGGGCAGGCCCTTCTTGACGTGGTCCTTGCCGTTCATGCCGAGCTTGGCGGTGCAGCCGCCGGCGGTGACAACGACCGTCTTATAAGCGCCGGAGGCGACGAGGGACGCCGCGTCGATCATCGCGTGGGACGGGCCGGCGCAGAAGCCGCGCACGTCGGAGCCGGTCGCATGGCTCAGGCCCGCGATCTCGGCCGCAGCCTTGGCAAAGTTGCCGCCGCCGCGCTGGTTCATATCCCCGCAGGCCTCTTCGCAGCAGTCGACGACATACTCAACATCTTCCTTGGCAACGCCGCTCTGCTTGAGCGCCGCAAGCAGAGCCAGCACGGAGGAGGCCTTGGAGACGATATTCTCGTGCATGACGTGAGCGGAAAGGTTCACGTCGATATCATGCGCACGGTTGACGCAGCCGACCAGCTCGCCGTTGTCGTACAGGCCCTCGGAATGCTCCTCGGCAACGAGGCGCTCGATCTCAGCCTTCTCGGTCTGCGCCTCGGGGATACGGGCCATGATGGTCTCGTCGATGAGGGGGTTGGCCTCGAGCTCGCCGCGGTGAGCGGCGACAAAGTTTGCATCCAGCTTGACAAGGTCGAACACGTCGCACGCCTGCATCAGCAGCAGGAACTCCTCCTGCGGCATCATCTGGCCGAACTTGCCGTAGCGGTCGTTGACATCGCAGGTCTTGTCGCACCAGGGCTGGGGAACGGCGGCCAGGTCATCGGGGGTCTTGTTGCCGATGTAGACCTGGTTGGGCCAATAAGAGAGAACCTGATCGAACGAGCGGATGTGGCTCGGCAGCTCCTTGAGATACTCGCTGTCGGGGTTGACGATACGCTCGGTCGTCTGGGTGGTACCATTGTGAAGCACCATATCGGGTGTGTGCGCCAGAATGTAGCCGGCGCCCTTGATCACTGCTTTCATAGTGTAGTCCTTCCCTTCAAATTTGTTTCGGTTTGGTCGATTCTTCGGAATCGTCCTGCTTCTTCTGTTGATCGCCTTAAATCGCTGCAGCGAGGGTATCGCTGCATATCACACCGCGGCCTCCGGCTGCTGCAGCCATTGAAAGCGGCCAAACTGCGGAAGGCGGCGGCAGAAGCCGCCGCCTTCATAGACACCTGTCTGATTGTGCAGTTTGCTTATTTGCCGAGATACTTGCAGTACTGATCGCGGATGGCGCTCATTTCGTTGATGATATCATCAACGTCCAGAACCATTTCCATCATGCTGATCTGCTCGTCATAGACGGCAGGATCAAACTCAGCCTTGACCTCAGGCTCGCACACGTGATAAACCGTGAGTCCCAACGAGACTCCTGTCAACGGACCGGCATAGGTCGGGTCACCGGCGGTGACCGTCTCAGCAGCGAGGCCGGAAGCTTCGCCTTCGGCAGCACCCAGGAGAACGACGACGTTCTCGGGGCCATACTGCTCAGCGAATTCCTTCACACGCTTCTGATTTTCCAGATCCATTGCACCTGCGGCCGTTCAGACGAAGCATTCCGTCGAGGAAAATACGACTTCCGCACCGGCGGACTTTGCGCACTCTTCGATCGCCATACCGGGGATACCGTCACGGTCACCGATAATGACAACTTTCTTACCAGCTAAGATGCTCATTACTCTTTCCTCCTTTTCCTCAGAATTTTATAGCAGCTTTCCTTGCGAAAAGCGGACTATCGCAAAATCAGATATACTTTTTGATCATCGCTTCCACGTTCTCGGGCGTAGCATCGTCCTTGACGCAGGAGTCGATCATTTCGCCGTTCTCATAGATCGCGATAACGGGCAGGCCGAGGATCTTCTGAGAGATGGCAAGGCGGCGGGCCTTGGTGGTGTTCAGGGCGCAGAACTTGATCTTGTCGCCGTAAACGTCGGCAAAGCCGTGGACGTGGGGCATCAGGGCAGCGCAGGGAACGCAGCCGTCGCCATAGAAGTCAACGAGGATCTTGCCGGGAGCCTGAAGCACTTCGGCTTCAAAGGTAGTCTTATCGAGTTCAAGCATGATAATTTCTCCTTTTTTTATTCAAGATTCGCAATATATTTCTCAGCCTGCATGGCGGCGATGGCGCCGTCCGCAGCGGCAGTGACGACCTGACGCAGGCTCTTGACGCGGATATCGCCCGCGGCATAGACGCCCTCAACGTTGGTATGCATATTGTCATCGGTCTTGATGTAGCCCTTGTCCATGTCAATCACGCCCTCGAAGAGGTCGCTCTTGGGCAGCAGGCCGATGAAGCCGAACAGTCCGAACAGGCCGTCGTCCTCGTCCGCCTCGATGGTCGTCAGCTCACCGGTCTTGGTGTTCTTCACGATCATCTTGGAGAGGATGTCGTCCTCGCCGTCGACCTCGTCAACAACGGTGTTCCACATGAAGTGGAGCTTTTCGTTCTTGAAGGCCTTCTCCTGAATGGACTTGGCGGCACGCAGCTCGTCGCGGCGGTGGATAACGGTCACCTTGCGGGCGAACTTCGTCAGATACATGGCCTCTTCCACAGCGGCATCGCCGCCGCCGACCACGTAGACCTCGAGATCCTGGAAGAAGGAGGCGTCGCAGGTCGCGCAGAAGGAAATGCCCTTGCCGACGAACTTGCCCTCGTTCTTGCAGCCGATGGGACGCGGGAACGCGCCGGTGGCGATGATGACGCACTTGGCCTCATACTCGCCCTTCACACCGATGAGCTTCTTCACCGGGCCGGTGAGCTGGACCTCTTTGATCATGTCGCTCACGCGCTCCACGCCGAAGTGCTCGCACTGCTTTGTCATACGCGCGATCAGGCTCGGGCCGCTGTCGCCCTCGACCTGACCGGGATAATTTTCAATTTCATTGGTGATGGCGATCTGACCGCCATCCTGACCCTTCTCAATCACAAGGGTAGAGAGTCTGGCGCGCCCGGAATAAAGACCGGCGGTGAGGCCTGCGGGACCTGCGCCCAGAACGATAACGTCGTAAATCTTGCTCATTGTTCTATGTCCCCCTTAGAGGTTTCGATATCATCCCGCGCGGCGCGGCTGCGCCGCGCGGGATCGCTGGATACGCGGGGAAATCAGTCCTCAAAAACAGTCTGGTCCTCGACCTCGGTAGTCAGGGCTTTGAGGGCCTTCTCAACCAGCTTGCGGCGGAGAGCCTTCTCCTCGTCATGCGGGAGGGAGGGATCGCCCAGCGGGTGAGGAATGGCGATGGTGGGAATGATTCTGTTCGCACCAACCGTCAGGGAAATCGGGGTGACCGTGCACATATGCACCACGGGGATGCCAGCGCGCTCGATCTCTTTAACCATCGTTGCACCGCAACGCGTGCAGGTACCTCATGTGCTGGTCATGATGACGGCATGAACACCGGCCTTGAGCAGCTTCTGTGCATACTCGGCAGCAAACTTCTTGGCGTTGGCAACGGAGGTACCGTTACCGACGGTGGTGTAGAACATCTCGTGCAGCTTGCCGATCTTGCCCTCGCGCTCCATGTCGCGCAGCACATCCACAGGAAGGACGCGGTTGGGGTCAGCGTTGGCGTAGACCGGGTCGTAGCCGCCGTGCGCGGTCTCGTAGGTCGCTTCCGTCAGCTCGTTCACACCGGCGAGGCTGTACTCACCGTAGTGGGAGGCGGAAGAGGACTCGATGTGGTCGGGGTTGCCCTTGGGGACGATACCGCCGGAGGTGCACAGGGCGATGGTCGCCTTGCTCAGATCCTTGATAGCGGGATTGGGAGCCACACGGTCGAAAGACGGCATGGGATACTCGGTGGTGAAGGGCTTGTCAGCGAGCTTGTTGAGCAGCATCTTGACAGCGCGCTTGGAGCCGCGATCCTTGTCGAAGAAGTTGACGCGGATGCCCTGGTTCATGTAGCCATCCTCAACGGAGGCGCCGAGGGCTTCACCCTTCATGACCTTCAGTGCGAGCTTTGCCATCACGGGAGCGGCCTTGCGCATACCGGCGGCGGAGTTGGCGGTGGAAACGATCAGAATGCTGTTCTTCAGATCGGCGCCGGGGTTTTCCTCATACATACCGGTGAGGACCTTGATGCCCAGCTCATCCTGAACGGCCTTGCAGATGGTGGCGCAGGCGTAACCGTAACGGCCGGCGTTGAACGCGGGACCGGCGAGGAACAGGTCGGGCTTTTCGGCCTTGACCCACTCGAGGATCTGTGCCTTGGCTTCCTTCTCGTGCTCGGCAAAGTAAGAGTCGCCGCAGACGACCGTCTTGGTGATCTCCGCCTCGCCCTTCCAGGCCTGCTGGAACGCAAGACCGGGGCCGACGATACCGTCGCGCAGCTCGGGAGCGACATGAGCCATCTCTTCACCGCCGATGTTGGCGAAGAACTGGTTGATATAATGAACAACTTTGAAACTCATCTTGTTTTTTCCTCCTTTCCTTGCTTATCGGGCGCTCAGGCAGTTGAAGCCCATCTCGTTGGTAGCGCCGGTGATGACCTGCAGCTCCGCCTCGATGGAACCGTCCTCGCGCAGAGAACCGGCATGACCGCCGGCGATCTTGTCGACATAGTCGAGCGTACCGATGACCTTGTCCATCGCGGGAAGGACGATCACCTGGTTGGCGTTACCGCCGGTGACGACGGCATCGGCCAGAGGATCGGCATCCGCCAGGGACTGGGACTTACCGTCCTGACCGGCGTACTCGTCGGTGATGATGGTGGTCTTGACACCGACCTGCTCGATCTTCTTCGTGTTCATGATCAGGTCGGTATCGGGGTTGCCGAAGCCTTCCTGAGAAACGATCGCACCGTCGAGGTCCAGCAGGCGGCAGAGCTTCGCGGTCCAGTCGGAGGAACGCTGCTTGTCGGCGAGGTAGACGTTCTCGTTGGTGATGATGTTGCAGACGTAGTTGAGCGTCTTGCCGTGCTGCTCAAAGAGATCCGCGACCACGGGGTTGTTCTGGTGATGATAGGTCGTGTTCTTGTCGCAGGCGGAAACGCAGTTGCCGCTGATGATCGCACCGTCCATGGTCTCGGTGGGGTTGAGGATGGTGGTCAGGGAACGCTTGGCGTCCACACCGTAAACATAGGTGTCATGCAGCAGGCCCTGGGACTGCAGCATATGGACATAGGCCACGCGCGGCAGATTGGGGAACTTCTCGATGCCTTCCTTGATGCCGTAGGTCTCGAACTCCTTGACCTCGTCGGGGGTCACATTGCGGCCCAGTTCGCCGATGAAGGTCGCAGCGCGGAGACCCGCGATACGGACGGCGTGCTCATACTCGTGCTTGTGCTCCTGGTAGTTCTCCACAGGCTCGGCGACAACGACAAAGTTGTTCAGCTTGGAGAACGGCGTGTAGTCAGCGCCCGGGCCGGACATATCGATGATGCCCTCCTGGAAACCGACGATCTTACCGGCGGTGACAACAGCCATGCCGCGCAGGACGTGGGTCTTGCCGCTGCCGACAGTGTCGACCTTGGAGATGACGCCGGGGAATTCACCGCCGGGGCCCTCGACCTTCACACGCGGTTCGATGACATCCTTGACCGGGGTGATGCGAACGCTCTCACCGGGCTTGGCAACGTCAAAGCTGAAGTCCTTGACCCATGCCTTGACGTCATCGTCTTCGTACATGAAGGCCTTGACAGCCTCGGGGTCAACGTACAGAGTACCGTTTTCTACCTTGCACTCCTTTGAAATCTGGATATTGCTGATCTGGATAAAACCAAGTTCCAATTTCAAAGTAAAGCACCTCCTTCTCTCAATGATTTTTATTACTAAGACCTGCCGCAGCGTCATAGCCGATCGCGCCGCAGAGCAAGGTATAGTCGATTAGCTGGAAATCGCGCAGCGCCTGTTCGTTGTCCGACCAGTCGATCTTGCAGAACTTGTCGTAGACCGCGATGGCGTTGCCGATCATGATCTCGTGCTCGCTCTCCATGCCGTGGGGCTCGAGCGAGACGATCAGGGATTTGTACGGCGTTTCGTTTGGCTTGACGCTCCCGGCCAGCGGATGCGTATACAAAATGTGCCCCTTGTGGATCAGGTCGCGCGCCTTGACGAGGATCGCGCGGTGGTCGAGCTCGGGATGATACGCGATGGTATAGTCCCCGCGCCCGTCGAGGCAGTCGACCACGAGCGGATTGTTCGTCAGGATCAAAAAGTCATGCGGATTGCCGATCATTCCCATTGCGGTCACTTCCCTTCCGTATCCGGTCACAAAAAAATAGAGCAAAACCGAGGCGCCGCCACCGGTCTGCTCTGTTTTCTAACCTGAGAGATTCCCCGCTTGCAAAAAGCAGGTTGCTCCGTCGGCGCTTTCGCTCTCCAGAGTGCCGTCCGCTTCCGGTCTGTTTGCCTGAGATATTCGGAGAAGTTGTAGGCTGTCCTTCCCCTTATTCCTTCGGCTCCGCTCCATGCGGATTTCCCGAAAAGCCTCATCCGGCTTATTATGTGAAATTTCGATGGCAATATTCAGCCGTCGCCAAATTTCTGATGTTAATATATCTCACTTCTTTTGATTTGTAAAGGGGCTTACCCATGGTTTTTTACAAACAGTGCCTCCATTTATTGAAAGCATTTATAAGACGCAAGCAGAAAAATCGATGGGGGATAAATCCCCCGTATTCCTGCCGGAAATGCGGAATTTCATTCCTGACCTCCCCGACGAAAAAAATGTCCCGCAGCATTTCTGCTGCGGGACGCTTGGCGGGAATATGTGGGAATCGAACCCACCTAAGAGGCTCCTCACCCCTATCACTGGTTTTGAAGACCAGGGGGCACACCAGCACCCATCTACTCCCAGGTGCGGGCGTCATCATAACACACAATTCCGACGATTGCAACCGAATTCAATATTTTTTTCGCTCTCATCGAAATTTCCCCTGAATCGCTCAGAATTCCGGTCCCGGACGGCGCACATCCCCGTCCTTTTTGAGGATTCTATTCTTATCATAGTATTCGAGCACCGCCAGCGCGTATTTGCGCGAGGTCCCCAGCATATCGCGGAACTCCGCAAGCGTCAGCTCCTCATGCTCGGCAAAGTGCTGCTTTGTCTTCTCCCAGATATCCTCGTAGATGCTCCGCTCAATGCAAAGCTGCGGCGTCAGCATCACGAGCTCGCCGCCGCTGACAAGGCTCTCGAGCACCTGCTTGCAGTCTGCGAGCTCATTGCGCTCGAACTGCACGTACACATCGTCCAGATTTTCGACCTCAAGGCCCATCTTGTGGTAAATTTGCAGCAGTTTCGTCTTCAGCGCGTTCTGCTTCTTCGTCAGGCGGACCTCAAAGTCCGCGAGCGCGTAGCGGTCGGCCACGGCCTTGATCTTCCCCTCGCGGGCAAGGCAGTCGAGGATGGCGTCCGCGCGCTGACGGTCCGCGCCCTTGAGGAGCTTCTGGCGAAGCTCGGCGACCTTCATGCCGCCATGCAGCGGGTTGTCCTTATGGTATTTGGCCAGCAGGCTCTCGCAGCTTGCCCAGACCTTGTCGAACTCAGAGGAGGCCATATAGCGTTTTTCGAGCGGCTCGATGAGCTTGCCGCTGCCGCACAGGTCCTCGAGCGAGCTCTCGAGCTCGCCGGCGTCCATGCTCAGCCGGTCGGCGAGCTTCTGCAGCGGCACGAGCTCCGTACCGTACTCCGCCACAGCCTGCACGAGCTTGTCGGAGTCCGAGCCGCTCTCCTTCACCGCGAGCATCTTCAGCACCTGCGCGTCGTTGCGCTTATGGCGGTAGGGATGGTCATCCAGGATAACGCCGCCGCCGATGGTCTCGAGCGGCGAATAGAAGCGGATGACGAAGCGGTCTCCCTGCCGCGTCGCGATCTCCTCGGCCAGCCGAAGCTGCGCGTAGGCGCTCTCGCCGGGCTGCAGGGCATCCCGGTCGAGCAGCACGACCTTGGCAAGGCGCACGGCGCTGCCGTGGTACAGGTGCACCTGCGAGCCGTTCACGATCGTCCGCTGCGAATTTCTGAGGTTTTGCAGCCGCACGTCCAGCATCAGTGAAACGCGCATCGAGCCGGGCTTTGCGATGGTGTCGCCGCGTGTGATATCGGACTTTTTGATACCCGCAAGATTCATCGCCACGCGCTGCCCGGCGTAGGCGGTCTTCACGTCGCTGCCGTGCACCTGCAGATTGCGCACGCGGCATTCCAGTCCGTCGGGCATGATGGCCGCGTCGTCGCCGACGGTCACGGCGCCCTCGATGAGCGTGCCCGTCACCACCGTGCCGAAGCCGTCGACCGAGAACACGCGGTCGATGGGCAGGCGGTAGGGCGTGCGCAGGCTCTTCTCCTGCGTCTGCGCCACAAGCTTTCTGAGCGCCTCGCGCAGCTCCGCGATGCCCTCGCCCGTGTAGGCGGAGACCGGATAGACGGGCTTGCCCTCAAGGAACGTGCCCTTCACCTGCTCCCTCACGTCCTCCTTTACCATCTCGACCCACTCGGCGTCCACCATGTCGGTCTTTGTGATGACGACAAGGCCCTCCTTGATGCCAAGCAGCTGCAGGATGCCGAGGTGCTCCACCGTCTGCGGCATAAAGCCCTCATCCGCCGCCACGACGAGCATCGCAAGGTCGATGCCGCCCGCGCCGGCGAGCATATTCTTGATGAATTTTTCATGTCCCGGCACGTCGACGATGCCCGCCTGTGTGCCGTCTTCAAAGTCAAGGTGGGCAAAGCCCAGCTCGATCGTAATGCCGCGCTTTTTCTCCTCGACCAGCCGGTCGGTATCAATGCCCGTCAGGGCCTTGACGAGCAGCGTCTTGCCGTGGTCCACATGGCCCGCGGTGCCGATGATAACGTGCTTCATTTCAGAGCCTCCCGCGCTGCCTCGGCGATCTCTTCAAAATCCTTCTGCCAGAGCGTGCGCGCGTCGAGCAGGTATTTCTCCCTGCTGATGCGTCCGATCACGGGCCGCACACGGCAGCGCATCGCGCGCTCGAAGGCATCCACGCTCTTTTCTCCCGTGTCCACCGCGACCGCCCAGGTCGCAAGCAGCTGCGTCGGCACGCTGCCGCCGCCCACCTGATCGTCCGCCTCCACGAGCTCTGCGCCGATGCCCGCGTCGCTCAGCACCTTCTGCAGCAGCGCTGCCTTGGCGTGCAGGGCGTCCGCATCCGCTGCCAGCATGGAAAGCGTCGGGATCTCGCGCACCGCCTCCGCGGGGTCGAGATAGGCGTGCAGCGTCGCGCGCAGGGCCGCAAGCGTCATCTTATCCACGCGCATCGCGCGCGCCAGCGGATGGCTCTTGAAGCGGTCGATATACTCCTTTTTGCCGATGATGATGCCCGCCTGCGGGCCGCCGAGCAGCTTGTCGCCCGAGAACGAGACCACGTCCACGCCCGCGCGGATGCTCCTCTGCACCGTCGGCTCATCGTGGATGCCGAACTGCTCAAGGTCCACGAGCGAGCCGCTGCCGATATCCTGAATGACCGGCAGATCATATTTTTTGCCGAGCGCGACCATGTCCTCGAGCGGCACCGCCTCAGAAAAGCCCACGATGCGGTAGTTGCTCGTGTGGACCTTCAAAAGCGCGCGCGTCTGCTCGCCGATGGCGCGCTCGTAGTCGTGCAGGTGGGTCTTGTTCGTCGCGCCCACCTCGCGCAGCGTGCAGCCGCACTGCATCATGATCTCCGGGATGCGGAACGAGCCGCCGATCTCGACGAGCTCCCCGCGCGAGGCCACGACCTCGCCGCCGCAGCCGATCTCCGATAAGATGAGCAGCACCGCCGCGGCATTGTTGTTCACGACCATCGCGCTCTCCGCGCCCGTCAGCCGGCAGAGAAGGTCCTCTACGTGGTCGTGGCGCGAGCCGCGGCAGCCGCCTGCCACATCGTATTCAAGCGTCGAATATCCGCGCGCCACGTCCTCTACAGCGCGCACCGCGCGCTCGCTCAGGCACGCGCGGCCAAGATTCGTGTGCAGCACCACGCCCGTCGCGTTGATCACGCCGCGCAGCGAGGGAAGCTCCGCCTCCTCCGCACGCGCGCGGATTCTCGCGCAGATCTCGCCCGCGTCCGGCAGCTCCTTTATTTCGCCGCTCAGCACTGCCTCGCGCAGTGCCGAAAGCTCCGCGCGCACCGCTTCGCGCAGTGTGCTCGCGGGCATTTCCAATGCAGAAAGCTCCGGTCTGCGCAGTAATTCATCCACCTTCGGGATCGCGCGCAGCAAATTCGTCTCGCCCATGCTCCCGCCTCCTTATTTTACAGCCGGGAAACACGCCCGGACAAAATCATTCACGCTTAAAAGTAGCAGAATCCCGCCCTTTCGTCAAGGCAAAACGCGCGAAAAAGAGCGGCAGGCCCCGAAATCAAGGGCTGCCGCTCTTTTATTTTTGTCAAAACGGCTGTTTTTCCGCCGCCGTCTCGCGTCTTCTCCTCCGCAGCACCGGCAGGTACATAACGCCGCCGACCGCCGCGAGCAGCACGGGAAAGCCGATCCAATGGCTGCCAAAGCGGTCGCGGAACCACGCCAGCGGATTGCCGTCCGGCGCGTACATGAGGAACATGAAGTTCGTATTCAGCAGACAGTTCACCGCGTAGATGGGCACGGCCATCACGAGCAGCAGGAGCAGGCTCTTCCCGATCCTCTTCGCGCTCGGACGGATATCCCCCGCGGCAAAGAGCATCATCGGATACACCGCCAGCAGGATATGCACGCTCGTTGAGTGTAGGAACATGAAGTTCATCGCCGGCAGCGACGTCCACGTCGGAAACAGCAGCGCCGCCGTTGCCGCAGGGATGCAAATATAATACAGGAAGTTGTCGAGCGCCTCGCTCGGCCGCCACGCGTGCAGCGCGATGAGGAAAATGTTGATCGAGCACAGGTGCAGCGGCAGATACGATGCGTCAAAATTCCCGCCGATCTGCAATCCGATCTGCTTGAACGCCTCGTCCATGAGCAGCAGGACGGCAAAAGCCTTGCGCATCCTCGCGCGCCGTTTCTCGTCCGCGCGGGCATAGCCCCGGCAGCACAGCGCCGCCGTGAGCGCAAACAGCGCGAGCGTCGCCAGATGCCGCACCCCGAAGAGCGAAAAGCCGTATCCCGCTCCGATCGTCTCGATCGTATCCCAAAAATGCTCCATGCGTCCGAACCTCCGTGCCATCGTCTGCGTCCAGCATATCACACCGCGGGAAAAATGCGTTTGAAATCTTTTTTAAGATTTTCAAATGTCTGCGCGCAGGCCCAGCATCTCGCCGTTCCTGCCGCCGCGGTACACGCCGTTTTCGATCACGCGCTGCCCCAGCACGAGCACCTCGTCAAAGCCCGAGGCGCACACCTTCGGCTGCGCATAGGTGCCGTTTTCGCGGATGCTCTCGGGCGAAAAGAGCAGCAGGTCCGCGTCCATGCCTGCCGCGACCCTTCCCTTATGCTCAAATCCGAAGCGCTCTGCCGCCTGTCCCGTCACCTTATGCACGGCCTGCTCAAGCGTGAGGAGCTTTTCCCGCACGACATACTTCTCGATGAGCCGCGCAAAGGTCCCGTACACGCGCGGATGCACGCGCCCGGTGCCGGGGTAGGTCGCGTCCGAAATGACGCCGGAAAACGGCGCGCGCAGAATGTCGCGCACGTCCTCCTCGTCTGTGATGAAATCGATCATCCCCGCCTCGCACCTCTCCGCCGCCAGCAGATCGAAAAGCGCGTCGAACGGGTCCTTTTGCAGCGCCTGCGCGACCTCGGCAATGCTCTTTCCCTCAAAGGGGCGGTATTCGTCCGTCTGAAGGCCGATGGCGACTACGTTTTCAAAGCCGACGAGCAGCGTGATGTTTTCAAAATCGCTGCCCGTTTCCATCCGCGCGCGCATTTCCCTGCGCGCCGCGCCGTCGAGCAGCCGCTTTGTCAGCTTCTCCGTGCCGCCCTCCTGAACCTCCGGCGGCAGCACATGGATGAGCTGCGTCGAGCCCGCCGTATAGGGGTACACATCGCACATGACGTCCACCCCCTCCTCCCGCGCCCGCGCGATGAGCGAGAGCATCTCCGGCACCGCCTTGCGCGCGTTGCGCCCGCCGATGGCCTTCAGGTGGCTCACCTCCAGCGGCGTTTGCAGCGCGCGGGCGACCTCGAGCATCTCGCGCAGCGCGTCCACCACGCCGTCGCCCTCCTGCCGCATATGCACGCAGATGGGTACGCCGCTGCGGTGCAGCGGCGCGAGCGCGCGGATGAGCCCGTCGGTCGAATAGAAGATCTCCGGCGCGTAGCCCAGGCCGAGCGACACGCCGCACGCGCCGTCGGCAAGCGCCTGTTCCATGTGATAGTGCAGATCACGCAGCTCGAGCGGTGACAAATCTCCCGTCGTGAAGCCCGCGGCAAGCGTGCGCAGCGTTCCCATGCCGATGAGCTCCGCGCACGAGAGCGGAAGCCCATGCCCCTGCGCCGCCTTGAAATAAGACGCCAGCGAGTCAAACCGCAGCGCTGGCTCGATATTCCCTGTGATGGGTGCAAGATAGCGCGCGCACTCGTCCGCGTGCGCGCCGAAAAGCGGTGCGAGCGACATCCCGCAGTTGCCGTTCACAAGCGTTGTGAGCCCCTGCGAAAGCTCCGATCTGCCAAAATCCTCGCGGAACACTGCCGCGTCCGCGTGGCGGTGGATATCGATAAAGCCCGGCGTCAGCACGCGGCCGTTCGCCTCGATCGTTTCAAAGGCCTGTGCGCCCTGCAAATCGCCCACTTCTTCGATCATCCCGTCCAGAATGCCGACATCCGCGGGAAATGCCGCCCTTCCCGTGCCGTCGACGACCTGCGCGCCGCGGATCAGCGTATCCAGCATATGTATCACCTCTTCCCCGCAGTCTACCATCCCGGCGCACGCTTTGCAAGGCCATTTCCCCTTGCATTCTGCCGTGCCGCAGGGTATACTTGGGAAAACGCAAAAAGGAGCGCTTCCATGAATAAGAAAGACCGCATCCACGACTGGCGCAAGCTCAAGTGGCCCTTCACCGTCACCTTTTTATATTATTCTATCCTTTCCCTCTACACCGGCATGGCCGAGCAGAGCGGTGAGGGCTTTCTCGCCATGTTCGCCATCGTCCTCATCGTCGATGCCGTGGCCTACCTTTGCTATTGCTTCTTTCTCTCCAAGGATGCCGAGGATATGCAAAAGCTCTGGTTTGTCTTCATCCTCGCCTATGTGCTCGTCTCCACCGAGCAGCTCTCCATCCTCTGGCAGATGATGACCGCCCGCGCCGCAGGTGCATAAGCTGCGCAAAACCGCATATTTTACAGGAAGTTCGGAGCATTCCGGGCTTCCTGTTTCTTTTGCGCCAATGTGACACTTTTCCCCCTTCTGCCCAAAAATCGGATACCCCACGCCGTTTGCCCATAGTTTTCCCCCGCCGCTCTTGCTACCATCACGGAACAGGAAACGCCTGTTTTCCGGTGTTTTCCTGCTGTTTGCGCCGAAATGCGAAAAAGTTTACACTTTCACCTTGATTCACCGCCGCTTCTTTGTTAAGCTTTTCACGCAGGATGTTCCGTCCTGCCGAACGCCTATACAAAGGAGATTGATGGTATCATGCCGATCCTTCCTCTCATGGACCGCACCTCGCTCGAGCAGGTGCTGCTCTCCCGCCTTTCGCGCAGCGAGGTGCAGCAGTGGGTCCAGAAGTATTCCCAGCCGTATCGCGAGCTGATGAGCTATTACCGCTGCGCGATCATGGAAGTGGAGACCAAGTTCAACGTGCTCAACGAGGAGCTTTCCCTGCAATACGACCGCAACCCCATCGAGACGATCAAGACCCGCCTCAAGTCCCCCGAGAGCATCATGGAAAAGCTCAGCCGCCGCGGTTATCCCATGACGGTGGAGAGCATCGAGAAAAACCTGAACGATATCGCGGGCGTGCGCGTGATCTGCTCGCATCCGTCCGATATCTACAAGCTGTCCGACGCGCTGCTGCGCCAGGACGACATCACGCTCATCGAGCGCAAGGATTACATCGCAAATCCCAAGCCCAACGGCTACCGCAGCCTGCATCTCATCGTCGAAACGCCCATCTTCCTGCACGACCAGAAGCGCCTGATGAAGGTCGAGGTCCAGTTCCGCACGATCTCGATGGATTGGTGGGCCAGCCTTGAGCACAAGATCCGCTACAAGAAAAATCTCCCCGAAATGGAATACGTGGAGCGCGAGCTCTACGAGTGCGCCGAGATCAGCGCGCAGCTTGACGCGCGCATGGAAAAACTGCAAAAGATCGCCGCACAGGCGACGGAGGGAAAGGATCACCCCCTTTCCCCTTAATATAAGGATGCCCGATCGATTGCGGGCAGGGAAAGGAATCGTGAAGCAAATGAACGCAGCAGAGAAGCTCGCCCACGCAGCAGAGCGCAAGGCCTTTGAGACCATGCTCGACTCCCTCATCAAAAAAGGACAGACACAGGACGTCGGCGATATCGCCAACTCCCTTGTCGACATGGTGCAGAAGATCCACGGCTCCGTCTGGAAGCCCGAGACCTTCTCCGGTCTCCACATGATCGCCAACGAGCCCGACGGCAAGTGGGCGCACTATGTTCAGCGCCTGATTCGCGAGTGCGACCCCTACATCCTCAAGACGTTTTTGACGAACGCGGCCTACGAGGGCGGCTTCCGCGGCTTCCAGCAGGCGCAGAAAAACGCCGAGAAGTACGGCTGCAACATTCCCTGGCTCATCCTGATGGACCCGACGAGCGCCTGCAATATGCGCTGCAAGGGCTGCTGGGCAGCAGAGTACGGCCACAAGCAGAACCTCACCTTTGAAGAAATGGACCGCGTGCTGACCGAGGCCAAACAGCTCGGCACCCACGCCTGCCTCTTCACCGGCGGCGAGCCGCTCATGCGCAAGGCCGATATCATCCGCCTGTGCGAAAAGCACCGCGACATCGCCTTCCACGCCTTCACGAACGGCACGCTCATCGATCAGGCCTTCTGCGATGAGATGCTGCGCGTCGGCAACTTCTTCGTCTCCGTCAGCATCGAGGGCTTTGAGAGCGCCAACGACGGCCGACGCGGTGAGGGTCACTTCGAAAAGGCACTGGCGGCGATGGACCTCATGCACAAAAACCGCATCCCCTTCGGCGTTTCCATCTGCTACACGAGCAAGAACTACAAGGACGTCACGAGCGATGAGTTCCTCGATCTTCTCATCTCCAAGGGCTGCTACTTTGCCTGGTACTTCCACTATATGCCCGTCGGCATGGGCGCCGGCACCGAGCTTCTCCTCAATCCCGAGCAGCGCGCCTACATGAAAGACCGCGTGCGCGAGATCCGCGGCGTCACGGGCGGCAAGGAGCTCTACTGCATCGACTTCCAGAACGACGGCGAATTCGCCGGCGGCTGCGTGGCGGGCGGACGCATCTACTGCCACATCAACGCAGCCGGCGATGTGGAGCCCTGCGTCTTCATCCACTACTCGGGCGCAAACATCCGCGAGAAGAGCTTCCTCGAGTGCTTGCAGCAGCCGCTCTTCCTTGAGTATCGTAAGGGTCAACCCTTCAACGGCAACCACCTGCGCCCCTGCCCGATGCTCGAAAATCCGGAGCTGCTGCCCCAGATGGTCGCGCGCTCCGGCGCACATTCGACCGACCTCGAAGCGCCCGAGAGCGTGGAGCACCTGTGCGGCAAGTGTGAGGCCTACGCCGCCTGCTGGCGTCCCGAGGCCGAAAAGCTCTGGGACGAGGAGCACCGCGAATAAATGACTTTCATGTAACCTCCCCCGATATACAATCACAAAGCGCCGACCCGTAAAAACGGGTCGGCGCTTTGCCATTATTGATCGTTAAAAGCCTCGCAGAGTTTCGTGCCGCGCACGGCACGAAATCAATTCAGATCCGTTTTCTGGCGCGATATGCGCGTGGCAGAAAACACTTTGCGCGAAGTGAGTGTCGAATTGGTCGCTATCAGCGGCCAACCGAGGCACAGAGCGCAGCGAAACTTCCTCGAAGACGTGGCGAAAGCCACGTCTTCGAACGTTCTTACTTGACTGCCGCGAGCAGGGCGTCCACGCGGTCGGTCTTCTCCCAGGCAACGCCGAGATCCTCGCGGCCCATATGACCGTAGGCGGCGAGCTGGCGGTAGATCGGGCGGCGGAGGTCCAGATCGCGGATGATGGCGGTCGGGCGCAGGTCAAAGACCTTCTCGACGGCCTCTTCGAGCTTTCCGTCGTCGACCTTGCCGGTGCCGAAGGTCTCGACCAGCACGCTCACGGGATGCGCAACGCCGATGGCGTAGGCAAGCTGGACCTGGCACTTGTCAGCAAGGCCCGCGGCCACGATGTTCTTGGCGACATAGCGCGCGGCATACGCAGCGGAGCGGTCGACCTTCGTCGGGTCCTTGCCGGAGAAGGCGCCGCCGCCGTGCGGGGCGCTGCCGCCGTAGGTATCGACGATGATCTTGCGGCCGGTCAGACCGCTGTCGCCCTGCGGACCGCCGATGACAAAGCGGCCGGTCGGGTTGACATAGATCTTGGTGTTCTCATCCATCAGCTCCGCGGGAACGGTCGGCTTGATGACAAGCTCGATCATGTCCTTGCGGATGGTCTCAAGCGACGCCTCGGGCGCGTGCTGGGTGGAGAGCACGACCGTGTCGACGCGGACGGGCTTGCCGTTTTCGTCGTACTCGACCGTCACCTGCGTCTTGCCGTCGGGACGGAGATAGTCGACAAGGCCCTGCTTGCGCACGTCGGTCAGCTTCTTTGCCATCTTGTGGGAAAGAGAGATGGCAAGCGGCATCAGCTCGGGCGTCTCGGTGCAGGCGTAGCCGAACATCATGCCCTGGTCGCCCGCGCCGTTGTCGAGCTCGCTTGCGCCGCTCTCCTTATTTTCAAAGGAGTTGTCCACGCCCATTGCGATATCGCCGCTCTGCTCGTCGATATTCGTGATCACGCCGCAGGTGTCGCAGTCGAAGCCGTACTTCGCGCGGTCGTAGCCGATGTCGCGGATGACGTCGCGCGCGATCTTCGGGATGTCGACATAGCAGTTCGTGGTGATCTCGCCCATGATGTGGACAAGGCCGGTGGAGACGGTCGTCTCGCAGGCCACGCGGCCGTTGGGGTCCTTTTCAAGAATCGCGTCGAGCACCGCGTCGGAGATCTGGTCGCAGATCTTGTCGGGATGCCCCTCGGTGACGGATTCGGAGGTAAATAAACGTTTTGCCATGGTTGCATTTCTTCCTTTCTCGTTGTTGGGAAAAACAAAAAATACTCTGTCGAACCGACAGAGTATCGCGTTTTCTGCTCTTCCTCATCTTTCGATTCGTTCGTCGGATTTGGCACCTTGCCTCTTCGGGCAGGTTGTCGTGGTGTCATAGGGCCGATCCCTCAACCACTCTCGATGAAGTATTCACTTGGCGCTTTCGCTGAAAAGTATTGTAGCATATTTGTCTGTATTGTCAAGTGACATTTCCCTAAAAACGCCCAAACCGGCGCAAAACGCGGCGCTCTTGCAATTTTCGTCAAAAGATGCTACAGTGAGAGAACTTTGCACAGCACCTGCACAAACTATTCTCTTACGGGGGCCTTCTTGTCATGGTATTCAGCAGTGTCAGCTTTCTTGTGTTCTTTCTCCCCTGCCTGCTCGTTCTTTATTTTATTGTGCCGCAGCGGTATCGCGGGGCGCGCAACCTCATCCTGCTCGCCTTCAGCTTCGCCTTCTATGCCTGCGGCGGGCCGAAGTTCCTGCTGCTCATGCTCCTCTCCATCGCCGTCAACTACTGCTGCGGGCTTCTTGCAGGACCCAAGCACCGCCCCGCCGTCCGCAAGACCGGCGTGACGCTCGCAGCCGTGCTGGGGCTCGGACTGCTCGGGTGGTTCAAGTACGCGGGCTTTTTCGGTGAGATGCTCCATGCCCTCATGCCCTTCCTTCCCGTGCCGCAGGTCACGCTGCCCATCGGCATCTCATTTTTCACCTTTCAGGGCCTCAGCTACGTCATCGACGTCTTCCGTGATGACGCCGCCGTGCAGAAAAATCCCCTCAAGCTCGCGCTCTATATCTCGTTTTTCCCGCAGCTCGTCGCCGGCCCCATCGTGCGCTATACCACCGTCGCGGACGAGATCGACGAGCGGCACGAATCCGTCTCCGAGTTCTCCGCGGGCGCGGTGCGTTTTCTCTTCGGCCTTGCCAAAAAGATGCTGCTCGCCAACGCCGTCGCGCAGATCGCCGACGCCGCCTTTTCCGCCGTCTCCCCCTCGGTGGCCCTTGCGTGGCTCGGCGCCGTCGCCTATACGTTTCAGATCTACTTTGACTTTTCCGCCTATTCCGACATGGCCATCGGCCTTGGCCGGATGTTCGGCTTCCACTTTCTTGAAAACTTCAACTATCCCTATGTCTCCCGCAGCATCACCGAGTTCTGGCGGCGCTGGCACATCTCGCTCTCCACGTGGTTCCGCGACTATGTCTACATTCCCCTCGGCGGCAACCGCTGCTCCAAGGCACGCAACATCCTGAATCTTTTCATCGTCTGGTTCCTCACGGGGATGTGGCACGGCGCGAGCTGGAACTTCATCTGCTGGGGACTTTGGTTCTTCGTACTGCTCATCGGCGAAAAGTTTCTCTGGGGTAAGGCGCTTGAGCGCCTTCCGTCTCTTTTGCAGCATGTCTACGCCATGCTGCTCGTCATTTTGAGCTGGGTGCTCTTCCGCGCGGACGATATCGGCGCGGCGCTGCGCTATATGGCCGCGATGTTTGGCCGCGCCCCCTCTCTGTGCGACAGCCGCGCCGTGTACTACGCGCTTGAATTCTGGCCGGAGCTTCTGCTCTGCTGCATCGCCGCGCTGCCGGTCAAGGCGCTTCTCGAAACGGCCCTTGAAAAGCGTGACAGCAGGCTCTCCCGCGGCATCCTTGTCGCGGGCCCGAAGCTTGCCTCACTTGCGCTGCTCGTGCTTTCCTACTGCAAGCTCGTCACGGGCTCGTTCAACCCCTTCATCTATTTCCGATTCTGACACCCGGAGGTATGCCGCATGAAACGCATCTGTGAATGGGCGATGGCCCTGCTCTTTTCCGGCACGCTGCTCGTTTTGATGGCTGCGACCGTCCTGCTGCCGAAGGAGCGCTATTCTTACTATGAAAACCGCAATCTCTCCGCCTTCCCCGAGATCAGCGCCGAAACGGTCCTCAGCGGTCAGGCCTTCGGCGATCTTGAGACCCTGTTCTGCGACTATGCCGCCTGGCGCACCCCCGCGCTCAAGGCCGTCACGTGGGCCGATCTGAACCTCTTCCACCGCCCCGTGGTCAACGATATCGTTGTCACGGACGACGCGCTGCTCGAGCAGCTCTACACCATGCCCGATACCGCCGACGACATCGCGCGCAAAGCCGCGGATGTCACCGCGGACAACGCCGCGCTGCGCGATCAGATCGAAGCCTACGGCGGGCATTACTGCTATGTTGCCGTTCCCTGCCAGTACGCCTACTATGAGGACGAATACCCCTCCTATCTTGAAAACCGCTCCGCTTACACCGCCGCCGAGCTCGCGGCGCTCAACAGCGCTATGGATGCACAAGGCATCACCCATGTGGACATGGGTCCCATCTTCGACTCGCTCGGCCATTTGCCCGCGTTCAGCTCGAAGGTGGACAACCACTACGGCCTTCTCGGTGCATACGAGACCTACCGCGCCGCCGTGCAGGCGCTGAACGACGCTTACGGCCTCGCGCTCTCCTTCCCCGAAGAGGGTGCGGACGTAACCTTCTCCGCGCTCCCGAACCCCTACATGGGCTCGCGCACGCGCAAGCTCCTGGGGCTCCGCGGCAACGACGAAAAGCTGCTCACCGCCGCCTTCCGCGAGGATATCCCCTTCACCCGCTTCGATAACGGCGGAGAGGTCGCCGCCACGGTCTATGCGCTCCCCGCGACCGACACGGAGCCTTTGACCTATGAGCTCTACATGGGCGGCGACATCGCCGAAACGGTCCTCCGCACGGACCGCCCCGCGCTTCCGAGCGTCCTCATCTTCGGCGACAGCTTCACCAACCCTGTCGAGAGCCTCGCCTACTATAGCTTTGATGAGCTGCGCTCTGTTGACCTGCGCCACTACACCGCGCAGAGCCTGAGCGACTATATCGCAGCCTACAAGCCCGATGTCGTCCTCTGCATCCGTGACTACCAGAGTCTCCTCTCGCGGGAATACAACGGAAATCTCTCCTGAACTTGACAAGGAGGTCTTATGACCGTTTCTCTTTCCGATCATTTCAGCTACCAAAAGCTGCTGCGCTTTGTCGCGCCCAGCATTCTGATGATGATCGTCACGTCGATCTACAGCATTGTCGACGGCTTTTTCGTCTCGAACTTTGTCGGCAAAAATCCCTTTGCCGCGCTGAATCTCATCTTCCCCGTCATCATGGCGCTCGCCGCCTTCGGTTTTATGATCGGCACGGGCGGCAGCGCGCTCATCGCCAAAACGCTCGGCGAGGGCAAAAAGGACGAGGCAAACGGGATCTTCTCCATGCTCGTCGTGGTGCTCGCCGTCGGCGGCGCGATCCTGAGCGGCACCTGCATTCTCCTTCTGCGCCCCATTTCCTACGCCGTCGGCGCGACCGAGCTGACGATCGACGACTGTATGCTCTACGGCCGCGTGCTGCTCATCTCGCTCCCCTTTTTTATGCTGCAAAACAGCTTTCAGAGCTTTTTGGCCACGGCGGAAAAGCCGCACTTCGGCCTGCGCGTGACGGTCTTCGCGGGACTGACCAACATGGTGCTCGACTTTCTGCTCGTCTATGTGTTCCCGTTCGGTCTTCTCGGCGCGGCGCTCGCCACGGCGTTTTCGCAGATCGTCGGCGCGCTCATCCCGCTCGTCTACTTCCTCCGCCCGAACGACTCACCGCTGCGCCTCACGCGCCCGCGCTTTGATTTCCGCGCGCTCGGCAAGGCCTGCTACAACGGCTCGAGCGAGATGGTCAGCAATCTCTCCACCTCGCTCGTCGGCGTGCTCTACAACATCCAGCTCATGGCCATCGCGCAGGAAAACGGCGTGAGCGCTTACGGCGTTCTCATGTATGTCAGCTTCATCTTCATGGCCTTCTTCTTCGGCTATTCCATCGCCGTCACGCCCGTTGTCGGCTATCACTACGGCGCGGAGAATCACTTTGAGCTCAAGAGCCTGCTCAAAAAGAGCCTGACGATCACGCTCATTTCAAGCCTTGTGATGACGGTCTCGTCTATTGCGCTCGCCTCCCCCATCGCCCGCATTTTCGTCGGCTACGACGCAGAGCTTTGCGAGATGACGGTCAACGCGCTGCGCCTCTATGCGCTCTCGTTCCTCGTCTGCGGCTTCAATATCTTTGGCTCGGCGTTTTTCACCGGCCTCAACAACGGCACGGCCAGCGCGCTCATCTCGTTTCTGCGCACGCTCGTCCTTCAGGTCGCCGCCGTACTGCTCCTGCCGCGCGTTCTCGGCATCGACGGCATCTGGCTCGCCATCACTGCGGCCGAAGCGCTCACCCTGCTCGTCACCGCGGCGCTCTTCCTCGCGGGGCGCAGAAAGTATCACTACGTCTGATGCCTTTCATGCGTAATACCGAGAGCGATGGACTTTTTCGTATTCTTCTGATATGGTATCTTCAGAGGAAACGTGAGCCAAATTGAGATCTGATGGAGCATTAGAAGTGGAAATCAGAAAAGTAAATGAAAATAAAAAGCAATTCCTCTCACTTCTGCTGTTGGCAGACGAGCAGGAAGATATGGTCGACCGCTATCTCGAAAAAGGCGCAATGTACGTTCTTGACGACTGCGGTGTGAAGGCAGAATGCGTTGTCACAGATGAAGGTAACGGAATCCTTGAAATCAAAAATATCGCAGTTATGCTGGAGCATCAGAGAGCGGGTTACGGCAGGGCGCTGATCGACTTCATTGTCTGTAAATACAAGGGGCGCTATTCCGTTTTACAAGTTGGAACGGGCGACAGTCCTCTGACAATACCGTTTTATGAAAAATGCGGCTTTGTCCGCTCTCACCAAATCGCAAATTTTTTTACCGACAATTACGACCACCCAATTTATGAGTGCGGCGTTCTGTTAACAGATATGGTATATTTGCAAAGGCATCTATAACTTCTCATTTGCCACCCCCCTTTACCCGCACTTCCGTATACCGCAGGCATACGGAAGTGCGGCTGTTTTTTCCGGCAGCGGCCCATGTGCAGGTCATATTTTTTGTCATTTTTCATCACTCCCCCTCTTGACATTCCATATTGTTGTGATATGATTTTGATATCAAATTTGGAGGTGCTTTTCTATGGAAGAAAAAATCATCACCGGTCATAAAAACGGTATGCTCGTGCTGCTGCTCGAGCTTCTGCTCTACATCGCCGCCGTCGCGGGCCTCATTCTCAGCGTGATGGCAAGCTTCTTGCCCACGCTCATTCTCTGCGTCGTCGTGCTTGCGCTCGGCTGGATCCCGCTGTGCGGCCTGCGCGTCTTAAAGCCGCAGGAGGCGCTGGTGCTCACGCTGTTCGGCAACTACATCGGTACGCTCAAGGGCGAGGGCTTCTATTGCGTCAATCCCTTCTGCACGTCCTTCAACCCCGCCGCCAAGACAAAGCTCAACCAGTCCGGCGACGTGGACGGCGGACACAAGGGCAACGAGCTGCTCGCCGCCATGCAGGGTGCGTCCGCCGCGGTCGAGGTCGGCGGCAATAAGAAGATCTCCCTCAAGATCATGACGCTCAACAACGCCCGCCAGAAGATCAACGACTGCCTCGGCAACCCTGTCGAGATCGGCATCGCCGTCATGTGGCGCGTGACCGACACGGCCAAGGCCGTCTTCAATGTCGACAACTACAAGGAGTATCTCTCCCTCCAGTGCGACGCGGCGCTGCGCAACATCGTACGCATCTACCCCTACGACATCGCCCCGAACGTCGACACCACCGGCGACGGCCACGCCGACGAGGGCAGTCTGCGCGGCTCGAGCGAGGTCGTGGCCGCGCGCATCCGCGACGAGATCCAGTCCAAGGTCGCCGACGCGGGCCTTGAGATCCTGGAAGCGCGCATCACCTACCTTGCCTACGCGCCCGAGATCGCAGCCGTCATGCTCCAGCGTCAGCAGGCCAGCGCCATCATCGACGCGCGCAAGATGATCGTCGACGGCGCGGTCGGCATGGTCGAGATGGCGCTCGAGCGCCTTGCCGAAAAGGGCACGGTCGAGCTCGACGAGGAGCGCAAGGCCGCGATGGTCTCGAATCTGCTCGTGGTGCTGTGCGGCAACCACGACGCCCAGCCCGTCGTCAATTCCGGCAGCCTGTATTAAGCGCGCCGCGCTACTTTTTGGGAGGCTGCCATGAACGACAACGCCAAAAAGCAGGTGCCCCTGCGCCTGTCCCCCAAGCTCTATGCCGCCATCGCTGCCTGGGCGGAGGACGACTTCCGCTCGGTCAACGGCCAGATCGAATATCTGCTCACCGAGTGCGTCCGTCAGCGGAAAAAGAACGGCAAATACGTCGGCGAGGAGATCGACGTGCCGCCGGAGCTTGATCTCAAGTGAATCCATGTTAAGAATGCGGAAAGAATTCGTTTCTTTCCGCATTTCTGCTCTTCATTCCGTTTGGGAATGGTCATTTGTTCAAAGTTTATTGATGACTTTTCCCTCGCTTTGTGTCATAATGTTTGAAACTATTGAATTCGATTATTTGTGAACTAAGTGAGGTATTCCGTCTTGAACAAGCTCAACCGCGCGATCGACCGCTTCTGTATCCTGCACCCGAATTTTGGCATCCCCAACCTGATGCTCTATGTCGTCATCGGCAACGTGGTGCTGGGACTTTTGTCCAACTTCTCGAGCGGCAACTTTTTAAGTTTCTTTTCCTATACGCTCTCAGGCCTGCTCCACGGGCAGGTGTGGCGGCTCATCACCTTTGTCCTCATCCCTGAGAGCACGAGTCCGTTCTATCTTCTCATCACCTGCTACTTCTACTACTGGATCGGCTCGACGCTCGAACGGCAGTGGGGCACGGCGAAATTCACGACCTACTATCTGAGCGGTATGCTGCTCACCGTCATCGGCGCGAGCATCGTCAGCCTCATCACGGGCTACAGCATTCCCGTTTACAGCGCGAATTACGTCAACTTCGCCATGTTCATGGCTTTCGCCCTGCTCTATCCCGATACGCGCGTGCTCTTCATGTTCATCATCCCCATCCGCATGAAGTGGCTCGCCTATATCGACGTATTTTACTTCTTCTTCGACATTTTCCGCTACATTTCCTCCGGCGTCGGCTATTACGCCATCCTGCCGGTCGTGGCGCTTCTGAACTTTGTCATCTTCTTCTGGCCCGAGCTTGAAAACTTCTTCAAACTGGAGCGCCACCAGAGCCGGCAGGCCTCGCACTTCCACAACACCGTGCGCAATCAGCAGCGCCAGGAGCAGTACCAGCAGCAGACGCAGGGCTTCCGCCATAAGTGCGCCGTGTGCGGCCGCACAGATGTGACGAACCCCGAGCTGCAGTTCCGCTATTGCAGCAAGTGCGCGGGCTACCACTGCTTCTGCTCGGATCACATCTTCAATCACGTTCACTTTACGGACGAACAGCCATAAGTCAAAGGGAGGGAACACTTTTTATGGCGTATACCAAGGACCAGGCGTGGGAGCTTCTCACGCGCTACAACAAAGGTGAGTTCCACTTAAAGCACGCAAACACCGTCGCCGACGTGATGCGCTGGTACGCGGAAAAGCTCGGCTACGGCGACGAGGCCGACTTCTGGGAGATCGTCGGACTTCTCCACGACCTTGACTTTGAGATGTACCCCAACGAGCACTGCATCAAGTCGCAGCAGCTCATGCGCGAAGCAGGGCTTGACGAGCGCCTCATCCGCGCCACCGCGAGCCACGGCTACGGCCTCCATTTCGATGGCCTTCCCGAGCCGCAGCACGAGATGGAGAAGGTCCTCTTCGCGACCGACGAGCTCACGGGGCTTATCGGTGCGGTCGCGCTCATGCGCCCGAGCAAGAGCGTCAGCGATCTCGAGGTCAAGTCCGTCAAGAAGAAGTATAAAGATAAAAAGTTCGCCGCCGGCTGCTCGCGCGAGGTCATCGAGCGCGGCGCGGAAATGCTCGGCTGGGATCTTGACACGCTCATCGAGCGGACGATCCTCGCCATGCGCGCAAGCAGTCATGTGGACTGATTCCCCACATCATTTTTTCACGGTCATCCATTACCTGCGGAAAGGAAGGTGCTTCTATGAGCGATTTTACCCCCACGCCCACACCGAGCTACAGCGGAAAGCTCCGCAACCACATGCTGCTGGTGCCCGAGTGCATCAATGAGTGCAGCGGTATCCGTATCTTCGGACGCACGATCAAGTCCTTCATTTTCTCCACCGACGTTGCCACCATCGCAAGCTGCAATGCCGACGCGGTCATCGCCGTCTATCCCTTCACGCCGCAGCCGTGCATCGTGCGCGCCATCATCAGCGTGGCGGATACGCCGGTGTTCTGCGGCGTTGGCGGCGGCTTCACGTCCGGCGCGCGCTCCGTCGCCCAGGCGATGGAGGCCGAGCACTGCGGCGCCTACGGCGTCGTGCTCAACGCCCCCGTCTCTGCCGACATTCTGCGCGATATCAAGGCGCATATCGACATTCCTGTCGTGGCCACCATCGTTTCCGCCACGCAGGACACCGAAGCGCGCATCGCCGCGGGCGTCGACATTCTGAACGTCTCCGCCGCGGCGGAAACGCCGCAGCTCGTCGCCGCGCTCCGCGCGCGCCATCCCGAGATCCCCATCATCGCCACCGGCGGCCCGAAGGATGAGACCATCCGCAAAACCATCGCCGCGGGCGCAAACGCCATCACCTACACCCCGCCCGACAACGGCGTGCTGCTGGCCGATATCATGACCGCCCACCGCGAGCGTTACCGCTGAACTACATAAAAGAAGTGCCGGCTCCTACGA
>URQY01000021.1 GCA_900550165.1 uncultured Eubacteriales bacterium | reverse complement strand
GGTCGAAGCCGGAGGTCATCAGCAGCTGCTTGAACTGCTGGGGGGCCTGCGGCAGCGCGTAGAACTTGCCGGGGTGCTTGCGGGCGGGGACGAGGTAGTCGCGCGCGCCCTCGGGAGAGGAGGCCGTCAGGATGGGGGTGGTGATCTCAAGGAAGTCGTGCTCCATCATGGCCTTGCGCAGCGCGGCGATGACGTTGCAGCGCAGGATGATGTTCTTCTTGACGGCGGGGTTGCGCAGGTCGAGATAGCGGTACTTGAGGCGCTGCGTCTCGTCCGCCTCGCGGCTGCGGTTGACCTCGAAGGGGAGGGAGTTGTAGCGGCAGCGGCCGAGCAGCTCGATCTTCTCGGGCACGACCTCAATATCGCCGGTGGGCTGATTGGGGTTCTTGCTCGCGCGCTCGCGCACGGTGCCCTCGACGGAGATGGTGCTCTCTTTGTTGTAGCCCTTGATCTGGGCGAGCAGCTCGCTCGTTTCGACGACGATCTGCGTCGTGCCGTAGAAGTCGCGCAGCACGACGAAGGCAAGGCTGCCGCCGACCTCGCGGACGTTTTCCATCCAGCCGACGAGCTTGACGTGCTCACCGGCGTTCTGCGCGCGAAGCTCGCCGCAGTTGTGTGTACGGGATTGCATCATGGTAAAATCCACTCCTAATTGTATATTGATAAATTAAAATTACTAACTGTATTTGAAAATGCCCGGTTTTGCGCTCAGGTGGTGAAGGGCTTGGTCTTCGGATTGACGATATCGCGCCAGTCGAGGTCGCCGCGGGAAAGACCCATGATGAGCATTTCGGCGGTGGCGAGGTTGGTGGCGAAGGGGATGTTGTTCTGGTCGCAGAGCTTGGTGATATAGGTCAGGCTGTCGTTGTACTGCGGGTTGCTCGGGTCGCAGAAGAAGAGGACCATATCGATCTCGTTGTAGGCGATGCGCGCGCCGATCTGTTCCGCGCCGCCGTGGATACGCGCCATGAACAGGTGGATCGGAAGGCCGCTTGCCTCGCTGACCATCTTACCGGTCACGCTGGTGGCGCAAAGGGTGTGACGGGACAGGATGCCGGCGTAAGCCGTGCAGAACTGGACCATCAGTTCCTTTTTGTTGTCGTGTGCCATGAGGGCAATGTTCATATTTTGTTACAGTCCTTTCTGGTGTGAAATTTTCTATTTCAGCGGCGTCTCGTCGGTCGGCAAGGGCAAGCAGGCTTTTTGCGGAGAAGACCGGGAAGAGCCGTGTTTGCCTTCGTGAACCGATGCTTAAAGCCGCATCAGGCGCACGCGTTCACCGCACAGGCGGTGGGCGATGTTTTCGCAGGCGCAGATGGCGCCGGAGCGGTATTTGAGCGTATAGCTGAGCCCGCGGCCCAGCACGGCCGAGACGTTGTCGTCTTCGGGGATGACGCCGAGCAGCGGAAGGCCCGCCGCGTCGATGGCGTCGTCGATGGTGGTGTGGAGCGATTGCAGCAGCCGACGCCGCACGCGGTTGACGACAAGGTGCAGATGCCCGCTCGGGAAGCGGTGCAGCTCCATCACGGTGCGCTGCGCGTCGCGCAGGCTGGAGGGGTCGTTCGTGGTGACGACCACGGCGCGGTCGGCGCAGCAGGTGGCGAGCGAGAAGGCTTCGCCGATGCCGGCGGCGGCGTCGATGAGGCAGAAGTCGAAATAGCGGCGGATCTCGTCGATGAGTCGCTGCATTTCGCGCCTGCTGGGAAGACGCGTGCCGAAGCTCACAGGCGCGGTGAGCAGATACAGGTTCGGGTAGAGCGGGTGGCGCACGACGGCCTGCGCGAGCGACGTGCGGCCGGAAATGACGTCCGTAAAGTCCATGAGCGCGCGGTCCGATACGCCGAGGTAGAGGTCGAGGTTGCGCAGGCCGATATCACAGTCGAGCAGCAGCGTCTTTTTGCCGAGCTGCGCGAGCGCCATGCCGGTGAGCGTCGTGAATGAAGTTTTTCCCGTGCCGCCCTTGCCGGACACGACGGCAATGACCTGAGACAAGGCTCATACCTCCTTTTTGCGGAATAAAATGCGTTACAGCGGGGCTTTTTTGATCTTGGCGAAGGCGCGCGGATAGGCGCGCGGGGTGGGGGAGACCTTTTCGATGAGGACGAGGCGGTGGACAACATCGCTCGTGGGGATCTTGTAGTCCTCGACCTTGACGATGCGGCCGCCGAGCGTCCTGATGGCGCTCTTCGCTGCGGTGATCTCGTCCTCGGTGTCGACGCTCTTCATGGCGATGAACTGCCCGCCGACCCTGACGAGCGGCAGGCACAGCTCGGATAAGATCGAAAGCTGCGCGACGGCGCGCGAGGTGGCGATGTCGAACTGCTCGCGGTGCTGCATGGCGAATTCCTCCGCTCGCGCATGAACGCATTGGACGCGCTTGAGCTGCAATTCGTCACAGACTTCGGAGAGCCACTTGACGCGCTTGCCGAGCGAGTCGAGCAGCGTGAGGTCGAAGTCATCCTCCAGAATCCGCAGCGGCATACCGGGAAAGCCCGCGCCGGTGCCGACGTCGACGACCTTTTTGCCCTTGAGATCGACAAATTGCAGGATTGCCGCGCTGTCGAGCAGGTGGAGCTGCGCGACGGCGTCGGGCTCGGTGATGGCCGTGAGGTTCATCACCTCGTTTTTTTCCAGCAGCAGGGAGGAGAAACGTTCGAGCGTTTCCGCCCGGCTTACATCCAGCCCCAGCTCAGAAAGTCCCTGCAAGAGAAGCTCGTTCATTTGCCCTGCTCCTTCAAAAGGTCGCGGATCTCGGCGAGCAGCAGCTCTTCCTTCGTCGGCTCGGGCTCCTTTTCGGGCTCCGGCTCGACGGACTTCGAGAGCTTGTCGTGCATCTTGTTGATGGCCTTGACCATGCAGAACACGGCAAACGCGATGATGATGAAGTCCAGAATGACGGCGATGAGGTTGCCGTAATTCACGGCGACCTCGGGTGTGACGACTTTGCTGCCCTCCATGACGGCTTCCTTGAGCACCCACTTCCACGCGGAGAAGTCGATGCCGCCGGTCAGCATTGAGATGAGCGGCATGATGATATCGTTGACGACAGAGTTCGTGATCTTGCCGAACGCGCCGCCGATGACAACACCGACGGCCATATCGAGCACGTTGCCGCGCATGGCAAAGGCCTTGAACTCTTCAAAAAACTTCTTCATGGAAAGCACCTCTTTGCTGAAAATGTGCGAAAAATGAAAACTTATCGTATAAAAACGGAATAATATTGCGTCTTGGATTTACTTTTTGGGAATGAGAACGGCCTTGCCGCCCATGTAGGGCTGGAGGACCTTGGGAATCAGCACGCTGCCGTCGGCCTGCAGATTGTTCTCAAGGAATGCAATCAGCATACGCGGGGGTGCGACAACGGTGTTGTTGAGCGTGTGGGGCAGGTACATCTTGCCGTCCTCGCCCTTGACGCGGATCTTGAGGCGGCGGGCCTGCGCGTCGCCGAGGTTGGAGCAGGAGCAGACCTCGAAATACTTCTTCTGGCGCGGGGACCAGGCCTCGATGTCGCAGCTCTTGACCTTGAGGTCGGCGAGATCGCCGGAGCAGCATTCGAGCTGGCGGACGGGAATGTCCATCGAGCGGAACAGCTCGACGCTCCACTTCCACATCTTGTTGTACCAGTCCATGCTCTCCTCGGGCTTGCAGACGACGATCATCTCCTGCTTTTCGAACTGGTGGATGCGGTACACGCCGCGCTCTTCAATGCCGTGGGAGCCCTTCTCCTTGCGGAAGCAGGGGGAGTAGGACGTCAGCGTCTGGGGGAGGCTGCTTTCGGGCAGGATCTCGCCGATGAAGCGGCCGACCATCGAGTGCTCGCTCGTGCCGATGAGGTAGAGGTCCTCGCCCTCAATCTTATACATCATGGCGTCCATGTCGTTCTGGCTCATGACGCCCTCGACCACGTTGCCGTGGATCATGAACGGCGGGATGCAGAACGTGAAGCCCTTGTCGATCATAAAGTCGCGCGCGTAGGCGAGCACGCCCTCGTGCAGGCGCGCAATGTCGCCGAGCAGGTAGTAGAAGCCCGCGCCGGAGACGCGGCCCGCCGCGTCCATGTCGACGCCGTCGAAGCTCTCCATGATCTGCGTGTGGTAGGGGATGTCGAATTCGGGCACCTTCGGCTCACCGAAGCGCTCGACCTCGACATTGTGGCTGTCGTCCGGACCGATGGGCACGCTGGGATCGATGATGTTCGGGATGAGGAGCATGATCTTGTGGATCTTCTGCTCGTACTCTTCCTCGAGCTTTTCGAGCTCCGCGAGACGGTCGGCGTTCTGCTTGACGGTCGCCTTGATCTTTTCGGCTTCTTCGAGCTTGCTCGGGTCCTTCTTCGCCTGACCCATCAGCATACCGATCTGCTTGGAGAGGGCGTTGCGGCTGGCGCGCAGCTCGCTCGCCTCGGTGATGGCGGCGCGGTTCGCAGCGTCCAGCGCGATGACTTCGTCAACGAGGGGGAGCTTTTCGTCCTGAAACTTCTTTTTGATGTTTTCCTTGACCAGATCGGGATTTTCCCGCAGGAATTTCATATCCAGCATAATAATTTACCTCATTATCGTTGTAAAGTAAACGGCGGACTGAATATTCAGTTCACACCGTCCGGGAACAGCTCGTCCACGATGGACTGATAGCGCGCGGCGGGGGAGGGGGCATCGTCGCCGGAAATGCCGGTGCGCAGCGGCTTTTCGGGAAGATATTTCGATGCGCCGTCCTTTTCAAACGCGCGGATGTTCTCCTTTGCCGTATCATAGTCCTTCGCACCATAGGCCTGCTCGATCTCGAGCAGCCAGTCGAGCGCGCGCAGTTGGTCGGACTGGAGACTGACGGTTTCGTTGAGCGCCTTGCTGTCCTCCTCTGCGGCGGCGAGCTGCGTTTCCAGCTCATCGACGCGCGCTTCGAGTGTATCGTTTTCCTCGAGCGTGCTTTGCAGCGTGTTGTTGCCGCTCCTGATCTCATCGCGGATCTCCCTGCTGCTGCGCTGATTCATCAGAAAAGTCCATAAGATCAGCAGAAAAGCCACGCAGAAGAGCACAGCGACGTAGGTATACACCTTTTTCATGCGCTCGCGCTCGGTGGTGGGCTTTTCTTCACCGGGCACGGGCGCCTTGTTCGGGTCCTTGGGGCCCTCGTGAATCAAATCGGACATGGTTATTCGCCTCCGTTCTTTCTGCGCTTGATGGCGGCAAGCGCTTCGAGCAGGTCGTTCAGATCGTCCATGCCGTAGTAGTCCAGCTCGATGCGCCCCTTCTTCTTGCCCGAAACGATGCGGCAGGTGCGGCCGATCTTGTCGCTCAGTTCCTGCGCGGCAAGGCGGCCGTAGCTTTCGGCCATGATCTCCTCGTTCGTGCGCTTTTTTTCTTCCTTTGTGCTGCCAAGGCGCTTGGCGAGCGCCTCCGTCTGGCGGACGCTCAGTCCCTGCGCGGCGACGAGCTTTGCAGCCTCAAGCTGGAGGTCTGCCTTGAGCGGCAGCAGCGCGCGGGCATGGCCGCCGGAAAGCACGCTGTTTTGCAGCATTTCGCGCACCTCCGGGCAGAGACCCAGCAGCCGCAGGCTGTTTGCCACGGCGGAGCGGGACTTGCCCACGCGCTCGGCGGCCTCCTCCTGCGTGAGCTGGTAGCTGTCCATCAGCGTTTTGTAGCCCTCGGCCTCTTCGATGGGGTCGAGGTCCTCGCGCTGTAGGTTTTCAATGAGCGAAAGCTCGGTCATTTTGCGGTCGTCCGCCTCGATGACGATGGCGGGGACCTCGTGCAGGCCTGCGATGCGCGCGGCGCGCCAGCGGCGCTCGCCGGCGATGATCTGATAGTAGCCGGAAGAAAGGCGTCGGACCGTCAGCGGCTGGATGATGCCGTGCTCGCGGATGGAATCCGCAAGGTCCTGCAAAGCGTCTTCGTCAAAGTGATGGCGCGGCTGATTGGCGTAGGGCTCGATCTTTGAAATGGGGAGGTAGAGGCTGTCGGACGTGTCGGCGTGCAGGGCGGCGTCGCCCAGCAGCGCGCCCAGACCCTTGCCGAGCCCTCGGTTTGCGTTTGCCATGGGAACATCTCCTTTCTGCGGGGGTGAAAGAGCGGAAAACGCCCTTTATATTTTAATGTATCATTTGTTCTGCTTCAAAAACTCATTGGCGAGGTTGCTGTAGGCCTCCGCGCCGCGCGAGACACGGTCGTAGTAGTTGATGGGCTTGCCGTGGCTCGGTGCCTCGGAAAGGCGCACATTGCGCGGGATGACGGTGGCGTACACCTTGCCGGGGAAGTAGCGCTTGACCTCCTCGGCCACCTGGAGGGCAAGATTCGTGCGCCCGTCGAACATCGTCAGCAGCACGCCTTCCAGCTCAAGGCCGGGGTTGAGGTTACGGCGCACCATGCGCACGGTATGCATCAGGTCGGAAAGCCCCTCGAGGGCGAAGTATTCGCCCTGCACGGGCACGATGAGCGAATTTGCCGCGCAGAGGGCGTTGACCGTCAGCAGTTCGAGCGAGGGCGGGCAGTCGATGAGGATGAAGTCATAGTTGGGGGAGAGGATGTCGAGCGCCTGCTTGAGCAGGAATTCGCGGTTCGGGCGGTCGATCATCTCGATGCCCGCGCCCGCAAGCGCCTTGGAAGACGGCAGCACGTCGCCGTAGCGCGTGTGCGAGACGCTGGCCGTCACATCCGCGCCGTTGATGAGTACGTCATACACGCTGCGCGCGCTGGTCTTGTCCACGCCCATGCCGGAGGTGGAGTTGGCCTGCGGGTCAAAATCGCACAGCAGGACGCGCTTTCCCTTTTCTTTCAATGATGACGTCAGATTCACGCAGGTCGTCGTCTTGCCGACGCCGCCCTTCTGATTGACGATCGCAACGATCTTAGCCAAAAGAACACCTACCTTAGTTCCGGATACAAATAACCATTTTCATTCTTGCTTAGTATAACACAAACCCGTTCGATTTCAACAGAAAACGAGCAATTTTACGAAATTTGTTTCACGTGAAACATGACAAGGCGCGGCCCTTTACGTCTGCTTTGAGTGCAGATATGCCAGATCATAGGGGAATGGGGGACGGGACGCGAAAACGCCATGGTAAAGGCATTGGCCTTTACCATGGCATTCAAAACAGTGTTTCACGTGAAACAGAGGGTCAGTTTTCCGGCTCGACGAGCAGCACCGCGCCGTAAGGCTCGAGCGTCAGGCGGAGCACGCCGTCGCAGCAGAAGAAGGACTGACGCGTGAGCGCGTCCTGCGCGAGGGGCGCATCCCACGGCAGAGTGAGGGCGGCGGACTGCTCACCCGCGTTGACCGCCATGATACATTTTTCGCTGTTCGATGCGCGGCGGAAGGCCAGCACGCGCCCCTGCGCCGCGCAGTAGTCGATCGTGCCGCGCTGCAAGGCCTCGTGCGCCTTTCGCAGCGCGCCGAGCTGACGGAAATAGCGCAGGAGCGCCGCGTCCTCGTGTCCCCAAGGGTAAGGGCCGCGGTTGAAGGGGTCTTCAAAGCCCTGCATCCCGGCCTCGTCGCCGTAGTAGAGCATCGGCGAGCCGGGGAAGGTATAGAGGATGAGCGCCGCGAGCTTCAACAGCGCCGTGCCGCGTACAAGCTCCTCGTCGCTGAGCCGATAGGCCGCGCGTTCATCGCGCGTCGCGGGCGCGTTACCCTCATGGCCCAGAAGGGTCAAAAGCCTTGGAGTATCGTGGGTGGAGAGGAAGTTCATCGCGCCGTAGTAGGCGGGCGCGGGATAGTGCTCGCGTAATTCTTCCATGCGCTCGCGGAAGACCGCGGAGTCGCCGCCGCGCAGGAAATCGAGCAAGGCCGTACGGAAGGGGTAGTTCATGAGGCCGTGCGTTTCGCGTCCCAGCAGGTACTTGCGGCGCTTGGAGTAGGCGACCTTCGTCGTGCCGTCCTCCCAGACCTCGCCGAGCAGATAACCGTCGGGACGCTCCTCCTCAATGGCGCGGCGGATGCGCGCGATGAATTCGTCGGGCAGTTCGTCGGCAACGTCCAGCCGCCAGCCGGACGCGCCCGCACGCAGCCAGCGGCGGATGATCGAGTGTTCACCCCCGATGATGTAGTCAACATAACTTTGCTCTGTTTCGTTGACGGCGGGGAGGTTCTTGATGCCCCACCATGCGTCGTAATCATCAGGGAAGGAGTGGAAGCTGTACCAGCGGTAGTAGGGGGACTGCTCACCCTGCGCCGCGCCGAGCGAGGGATAAAAGCCGTCAGCGTTAAAATAGACGCTTTTTCGCCCCGTGTGGTTGAAAACGCCGTCGAGCAGCACGCGGATGCCGCGCTCGCGCGCCCTTTCGCAGAGCGTGCGGAAATCCTCCTCCGTGCCGAGCAGGGGGTCGATGCGCTCGTAGCAGGCCGTGTCGTAGCGGTGGTTGGTGGAAGCTTCGAAGATCGGGCAGAGGTAGAGTGTCGTCACGCCGAGAGAGGAGAGATAGTCGAGCTTTTCCGTGATGCCCGCGAGGTCGCCGCCGAAAAAGTCGCTGCAAGTGATCTCGCCCTGTTCATTCGGGCGGTATTCGGGCGCTTCGTCCCACTGCTCGTGCAGCGTGCGCGGCCCGACAAGGCGGCCTGCGATCTCTCGCTTTTTTGCGCGATGGAAGCGGTCGGGGAAGATCTGATACGTCACGCCGCGGCCGAACCATTCGGGCGTTTTGTGCGTGTCATCGTAGACTGTGAGCTGCCAGGGCTCGACCGTGTCCCATGCGCAGAGGCCTGATTTTCCGCAGCAGCTCATGCCGCCGTCGGCCCACGTCAGGCGGAAGTGATACCACACAAGGTCCGCGTCCCGCGGCGCAGAATACTCCCCGCGAAAGACCGCGTTGCCGCATTCCTGCGCAGGGGAAAGTTCGGTCGCGGTCCAGGTATCGGCAAATTCCGCGTGGGCGAGCAGCTCGCAGCGCGTGACCGCCGCGCCCGCTTCGGGCCGCAGGCAGAGCTGCACGCGCGTGCCGCACGGCACCGCGCCGAAGGGCGATTTGCAGTGGGGGTCGCGGGGGTCAAACCAAGAAGTTGACATAACATTCCTTTCCGCCGCCAAAGGCGGCCCGGAGAAAAAGGAAAAGCGCGCCTTGCGGCGCGCTCAGCCAAGCAGTGTGTTCTCGCCCGTCACCGTCGTGTTGGCGGCAGCGTTGGAGAAGTAGGCGTTCAATACCTGCACGGCGGTGGAGGCAAGCGCCGCGCCCGTGCCGCCCTTTTCGATGACGATGGCCACGGCAATCTGCGGGTCGTCGTAGGGAGCGAAGCAGACGAACGCGCCGTTGTTGTTTTTGGTGTCGCCGGTCTGGATGGTGCCGGTCTTGGCGGCGGCGTCGACGATACAATCCTTGAAGTATTGGGATACCGCGCCGTCTGTTGCGAGGTCGTGCATACCGGCGAGCACGGCGGAGAGATTTTCCTCGCTCATTGCGATCGTCTGCACGGGCTCGGCGTCGTAGACGTATTCGAGCGCACCCGTGCCGCTCTCGCGCACGTTTTTGAGCAAGTGCGTCGCGTAGCGGTCGCCGCCGCCGGAGAGCGTCGCGATGTAGTTGGCGAGCTGGAGCGGCGTATAGAGCTGGTTTGCCTGGCCGAAGGCCGCCCAGGGCGCGAGATTCTCGCCCTCATTCTGGGAGGGGAGGCGGCCTGCGGCGTCGCCGATCTCAATGCCCGTCGGCGAGCCGAGGCCGAAGTCCGCGTAATACTTGCGCAGGGTGTCCATACCCATGCGGTAGCCCATTTCGGCAAAATAGTAGTTGCACGAATTCATGATCGCGCCGCGCACGTTGAGGGACCCATGGCCGCTGCGCTTCCAGCAGTAGGTATAGCTCGCGGAGTAGCCGGGATAGACCCACTTGCCCGAGTCGTAGAGCTTTTCGCGCACGGTGGTCGCGCCGGACTCGAGCGCGGCGATGGCCGTGAGGGGCTTTAGGGTCGAGCCGGGGGCGTAGGTGCCCTGTGTGGCGCGGTTCCACATCGGCTGCATCGTGTCGCTCGTGAGCGCGGCGATCTCGTCGCGGAAGGTGGAGAGGGAATAGGTGGGGTACGAGGCAAGCGCCAGCACATCGCCCGTGCCGACCTGCACGACCGCGACCGCCGCGCCGCGGTCGATGCCGTCGGCCTTTGTCATCGCGGTGACGGTGCTTTCCAGCGCCTGCTCCACATCCTCCTGAAAGTCGATATCAATGGTCAGCGCCACCGTGGAGCCGGGCTTCGGCTCCACGGAGTAGAGCTCGCCGGTCACCTTGCCGGAGTCGTTGAAGGTCACAAGGCGCTTGCCGTCGCTGCCGTGAAGGTATTCTTCAAATGCGCTCTCCGCGCCGGACTTGCCGACGATGCTCGCAAGCGTGTAGCCGTCCTTGTCCTTGTAATCGTCCCAGTCCTCGATGCTGCCGGTGTAGCCGAGCACGTGGGCGGCGTAATCGGTCTCGTAAACGCGCACGGAGGAGGTGTCCACCTGCACGCCGGCGTAGGAGCCGTCCTTGATGAGCGAGATGAGCGCAACGTCCACGTCGCTCGCAAATTCAAAGACCGTCGAGCCGTTCAGCCTGGCGGAGGCGAGCGCATAGCGCAGTCCCACAAGCGTGCGCGCCGTGTCGTCGGGCAGCGCTTCGCTGACGTCGTATTCGCTGCAAAGGCGCAGATAGAGCGCAGGGCCGGTGATGCTCGTGGGCAGGCCGTCCTCGTCCACGTTCTTTTCGTCCATCCATTTGAGCGAGACGAGGTATTTGACGAGCGCCCGGACGCCGCCTTTTGCCGTGTCATAGACGTAGGGCGCCTCCTGCGAAAGGGGGAGAATATCCCGGATCTCGACGCCCTGCGCGTGCATCAGCTCGATGAGGCGCAGCAGCGCGTCGTTCAGCTCGTCGGACGAGACGAGCGATGAGTCGAAATTCAGCGTGTAGACCGCGCGATTGGATACGAGCACCTTGCCGTTGCGGTCGGTGATGACGCCGCGCGTGCCCTTGACGGTCTCGACCTTGGCGTTCGTGCGGATGGATTTGGCGAGATAGTCGTCGCCGTGGACGATCTGCGCGTCAAAGAGCGTGACGACAAAGACGAGCGCAACGAGGAACATCGCCGCGCCGAGCGCGATCAGGCGGCGGGTAAAGCGTTTGGGGTCCATTTTGATCGCTCCTTTCCGAGCGGAGTGGGGAAAACAGGGGAAAAAACGGGAAAAACGGGACTTCAGTCGGCAAAGAGACGGTGCACCGCGCGCAGCAGCGGGTAGCTCGGCAGAAGCAGCAGGCACGAGAGCGCCGTTTCCTTCGCAAAGAGGTGCAGCATCGGCAGGAGAGCGCTCATACCGCTGCGCGGCAGCAGCGCAAGGGCCTGCAAAAGATCGGTGACAAGGAAAGCCAGCACCGTCGCGAGCAGCGCGCGGGCAAAGCCCTGCTGCAGGAGATTGCTCAAAAGCGTGGAGATGAGCAGCGCGGCGGCGGTGAAGGCGAGCGTGTAAAGGCAGGGAAGGCTTGCCGGCAGCACAAGATCGCACAGCGCGCCGAACACGATGCCCGAGAGCACCGCGGCCTTCGGTTGCTCGAACGAGGCCATGACCGCGAGCAGCACCGGCGGCAAAAAGGGGAGCACGCCCCAGACGCTCACCGAGCCGAGCAGGACCCTTTTGAAAAAGCAGAGCAGCAGCGCCGCGAGCGCGTAAAATGTCCATTTGAGGGCGGTCGTCTGCGTTACGTTCATGCGCTGCCCCCTTATTCGACGATATCGTAGTCGACGATGACGAAGACCTCGGTCAGCGCGTCAAAGTCGACCATGGGGGTGAGGACGGCGTAGCGGGCAAGGCCGTCGTCGCCGGTCTGCACCGACTCAACCGCGCCGATGACAAGGCCGCTGGGATAGTACCCGCCGAGACCGGAGGTGACGATCTGGTCGCCCGTGAGCACCTCGTCGTCCGATGTGAGATAGGAGAGCTTGAGCTTTCCCTCGCCCATGAGGGAAAAGTCGCCCTCGGCGACGGCCGTTTCCCCGGTGCGGAAGATGCGCGCGCCGAGCTCGGTGTCCGTGTCGATGACGGTCAGCACCGTCGACCAGTTGAGCCCGACCTCGGACACGACGCCGACGAGATAGCCCTCGGCGCTCACCACGCAGTCGCCCACGGCAATGTCGGAATCCGTGCCGTGGCTGAGCGATAGGGAGGAGGTCCAGTTGCTCTCGCCGTGGGCAAGGACCGCGGCGGAGACGAAGGTGAAGTCGCGCCGCTGCTCCTGCAATTTCAGGAGCTTACGGAACAGCTTATTTTCCTCGCTGTCCGCCTGTGCCTGGCGCTGCTGGGCGCGCAGATCCGCGATCTCCTTTTTGAGCGCGGCGTTTTCCTCCTTGAGGGCGGTCACATCCTCGTAATACTGCCGCTTGTCGGCGGCCCAATCGCTCACGGCGGTGGCCGCGGCGCGGAAGGGCGAGGTCAGCACGCCCGCGATGTTTTCCAGCACCGAGGAGGTGGAGGAAAAATAGGTCAGCACACTCAAAAGCACAGCGACCGCCGCTGCGACGGCCAGAATGCGCAGCCCGTGCTGACGGAAAAATTCTTTCAAGGCTTACCCTCCTTTCGATCGTAGGGCAGGGGAGAGGTCACAGCAGCTTCACGCCGGAGCGCGCGAGCGCAAGGCCGAGCTGCTCGACAGGAAGGCCCATGACGTTGAAAAAGTCGCCGTCGATGCGCTCGACGAAGAGCGCGCCGCGGCTCTGCACGCCGTAGGCGCCGGCCTTGTCCATCGGCTCGCCGGTTTTGATGTAGGCGCGGATCTCGTCGTCCGATGCCCGGCGGAAGGTAACGCCCGTCGACACGGCGAAGGACTCGTACTGCGCGCCCCTGCGAAGGCTGACGCCGGTGCAGACCGTGTGACGGTTGCCCGCAAGCTCGCGCAGCATCCGGAAGGCGTCCTCCTCATCGCGCGGCTTGCCGAGCCGGTCGCTGCCGAGAAAGACCATCGTGTCCGCCGTGATGATGAGATCGTCGGGCGCGCAGAGCGCGGCGGCCGCGTCGGATTTCTTGCCGGCGATGTAGCGCACCGTGTCCTCGGGAGAGAGACCGGCGGGATAGCTCTCGTCGATGTCGAGCGAGAGCGTACGGAAGTCCTCCACGCCGATGCGCTGCAAAAGCTCCTGCCGGCGCGGGGACTGAGATGCCAAAACGATTGCCATGATATTGCCTCACAAATTGATAATAAATAGTATAATCAAAAAGAAAAAATACGAAAAGGATTTATTCTGCGCCGCGATAGAAGAGACCACGGGTGATATTCTCCGGCGCTTCGACCGCCTCGCCCCGGTACGCGCGCAGCATCCGCACGCATTCTTCGGGGTTTTCCGTCGTGAAGCGCAGGCAGGCATAGCGCAGGCCAAGGCTCTGCCAGTCATGCGCTTTGTCCGCGAGATAGAGAATTTTTCCGTTCTCGATCTCGCTGCGGCAGTCCCATGCGCGCAGCACGGGGAAGCGCTCGCCGCGCCGGTCGGTCAGTTCCGGGGCAGTTGCGCACGCGCCGTCGCACGGCACGGACGCGGGCCGGTCCTTAAAGTATCGGCAGCCGAGCTCGTTCGCATTCAGGCAGTTTTCCGTGATCATCAGGGGAAGACGGCCGTAGACGATGGCCTCACACGGGAGGCACTTGCTCAGATCGCGGAGCTGCGCGTCGCGCAGCTCGAAGGAAGCGCAGGCGCTCGAAAGGCCCTCCTTCTTCCAGAAAGAAAGCGCGGCGGAGTTGTAGATATTCAGCGGCCAGCCGCCGTGCAGCGAAAGAGCAAGCCCGCGCACGAGCGGCAGGTGGCCGAGGTTGCCGATCGACACGCCTGTGACGCCCTTTTTGACGCCGTCTTCGAGCAGCGCGCGCAAAATAGGCTCGTCCTGCGTGCGGTAGATGCGCGGCAAGAGCGCGAAAAACTCCGTCCTGCCGCGATAGGGCGCCAGGTTAAGCTGGGGCAGCAGCTCAACGGGGAGATAGACGCGCGCGGGGGCGAGCGAAACGAGCGCCTCGCTCAACTGCTCCGCCTTGTGAATGGAAACGGTCAGGAGCGGCTTGTCCGCGCTGTTTTTGATCTTCTCCGGCGGAACAAAGTCGAATGCGCGGCGCGCGGGCACGGCGGTGCGCTGCGCTTCCATCTGCGAGAGCGCCTCGCGGCGCAGCGCGTTGAGCGCGCCCGCGCTGACGGCGAGGCCATCGTCCAGCGTGACCGCGCAAAAATCGACCGTAAACGCCGTGCCGCCGGTTTTTTTGAGGCGTGCTTCCACCTCTTCCGCCGTGAGCGCGCGGTTTCGCGCCGCCTCGGGCACATTTCCGGTGACGGTGAGCGCGTGGCCGTCCGCGTCCTCGGCGCGGAGGCGCATCGGCTCTCCCGCGCGGATGATGCAGTCGAACGTGAGCGGCACGAGCTGCAGGTCTTCCTTTTCATAGCGGGCGCGCAGCTCCCCAAACCAGTCCTCCGGCCATTTTGCGTTTTCCGGCCGCGTGCCGAACATCTCGCGCCCACGCGCGCCGAGGTAATACCCCTCGGTGAAGCCGTCGCGCGAGAAGGCGAGGGCGAGCTTTTTCTGCTCGTCCTTCGTCGGCGCGCGATGCTCGCGCAGGAGATGCGCGTAGATCTCCGTCACGGCGGCGACATATTCCGGGCGCTTCATGCGCCCTTCGATCTTCAGGCACGCGACGCCCATATCCTGCATCTCCGGCACAAAGGGCGCGAGATTTGCGTCCTTTAAGCTCAGCGGGTGCCCGCTTGCCTTGCCATCGAAGCCGTAGGGCAGGCGGCAGGGCTGGGCGCAGGCGCCGCGGTTGCCGCTGCGCCGCCCGATGACGGCGGACATCTCGCACTGGCCGCTGTAGCACATACACAACGCGCCGTGGACAAAGGTTTCGATCTCGATGGGGCTCTTCTCGCAGATCTCGGCGATCTCCTCGCGGTTCAGCTCGCGCGCGAGCACCGCGCGCGTCATGCCGAGCCGGGTCGCCTCCGTCACGCCCGAGAGCGTGTGCAGGCTCATCTGCGTCGAGGCGTGCAGCGGCACATCGGGGATGAGGGCGCGAAGCGTATCGAGAACGCCCCAGTCCTGCACCAAAATCGCGTCCACGCCGCATTCCGACGCGATGCGCGCCTCTTCGACGAGCAGCGGCAGCTCGCGGTCGGTGACGAGCGTGTTGAGCGTCAGATAGACCTTCACGCCCCGCAGATGGCAATAAGAAACCGCCGCGCGGAATTCCTCATCGGAAAAGTTCCTCGCGCTGCGGCGCGCGTTGAACGCGCCAAAGCCCATATAAACGGCGTCCGCGCCGCTCTGCACGGCGGCGACGAGCGCTTCCTGCCCGCCTGCGGGGGCCAACAGCTCGGTCGTCAAGGCTTACTTCTTCTGCTGCTGAAGCTTGAAGATCTCGCGCTTGAGCTCGCTGACCTCGCTCTTGGCTTGGCTGGCCTCGTCGAGGTACTGCTTGACCTGGCGGCGCAGCGCGTCGCCTGCCTCACGCTCCTTGAAGAGCTCATCGGTGATGTTCACGGCCGTGAGCACGGCGGCGTCCGTGCGGCCGACCTTGGCGGCGTCGAGCAGCTCGGTCATCTTGTCGTTGACGTAGGAGCCGACCTTCTGCATATAGGAGGGGGCTTCCTCGGCTACGAATGTGTATTCTTCCTCGCAAATGGAGATCGTGATACGGTTTTCCATGATCTGTGTGCTCCTTTCTTTTTCGCTGTTGCACAGAAAAGGGCAATTTCCACCCATATAGTCCCTAACAGTATAACACGAGAGTGAAAATGTGAAAAGGGGGAAGCAAAAAAATTCATGTTTACGAACGGGAAAATTTCATGTAGAATAGGAAAATCGAAAATGCGCGAAAGGAGGCGGGGAGCATGGCAGGCTACGTGCTGCATCTGAAAGAGGAAGAGAGCATCACCCTCTCGGCGGCGGCGCTCAGGCGGCTCATCGGCGGCGGCAACGGCGACGCGGCGTTGCTGTACCTCGCCATCCTGCACTCGCACGGCGCGGCAGAGGCGGAAAAGCTCGCCAAAATGCTCAGTTGGGACGAAAAGCGCGTCCGCGCGGCAGAGCAGGCGCTCTACGAGATGCAGCTCGTCGGCGCGCCGGAGAAGAAGGCCGCGCTCCCGCCCGAGCCGCCGCAGACGCAGGAGATGCCCGACTACACGCGCGAGGACATCATGCGCAAGCTGGAAGGCGACGGGCGCTTTGCCTGCCTTCTGCGCGAGGTGGAGCACAAGCTCGGGCCGCTCTCCATCCCGTCGGTCAAGAAGCTGCTGGGACTGTACGAAAACCTCGGCCTGCCCGCGGACGTTGTCTACACGCTGGTGAACTACTGCATCGGCAAAAAGGAGCAGCAGTTCGGCGAGGGGCGGCTGCCCAATATGCGCGAGATCGAAAAAGAGGGCTACGTCTGGGCGCGCAAGGAGCTCTTTTCCATCGAAAAGGCGGGGGAGTACATGAAGCGCGAACAGACCATGCGCTCAAAATACCCCGAGTACATGGCGGCGCTGCAAATGGCGGGCCGCGCGAGCGCGCCGAGCGAGGAAAAATATCTCTCCGCGTGGGCGGAGATGGGCTTTCCGGCCGAGACCGTGGCCGAGGCCTACGACCGCACGATCCTGCATTGCCATGAGTTCCGCTGGCCATACTGCAACGGCATCCTGAAGCGCTGGCACGAAAAGGGCCTGCACACGCTTGCCGAGGTCAGGGCCGAGAACGTCAAGGAGCAGAGCAAGCCGAAGAAGAACACCACCGGCGGCAACGCCTGGATGAAGGAATATTTGAATCAGTAACGAAAGCGGGGGAGAAGGATGTCTTACGATGGCCGGCTGATGCGCCGCGCGCTGGCGCGCTTTGACGAGGACAAGCAGCGGCGCGCGGAGAATTTCCGCGCGCGTGAGCGCGCGGTATACACAAAGTGCCCGCGCATCGGGGAGATCGACCGGGAGCTGTCGCACACGATGGCGAAGATCATCGCCTCGGGCCTGCGCCGCGGCGCGGACCCGCGCCCGGCCATCGAAGCGCTGCGGGAGGAAAACCTCAATTTGCAGCAGGAAAAGCGCCTGCTGCTCGCGCAGATGGGCCTTCCGGACGACTATCTTGAGGAAAAGCCCGCCTGCCCGCGCTGCGGCGACACGGGCTTTCTCGGCAGCGAGGTGTGCGCCTGCCTCCGCTCCTACTATGTGCGCGAGCAGAACAAGGAGCTCTCGGGCCTTTTAGACCTCGGCTCACAGAGCTTTGAGACCTTTGATTTTGACTACTATTCGCCGCTGCCCGACAGCGAGCTCGGCATCTCGCCGCGCGCAAACATGGAGCGCGTGTACGACGTATGCCAGGACTATGCGCACGAGTTTTCCCCCAAGAGCGGCAATCTCCTGCTCTCGGGCGGCACGGGGCTGGGGAAAACGTTCCTGTCCGCGTCCATCGCGCGCGTCGTAAGCGCAAGCGGCCACAGCGTGGTCTACGACACGGCGGGGCACATCTTCGCGCGCTTCGAGGCGCAGAAGTTCGGCCGCGAGACGGACGAGGAGAACGATGGCGCCGTGAGCCGCGCGCTCAGCTGCGACCTTCTGATCCTCGACGACCTCGGCACGGAGCTGATGACGAGCTTCGTCCAGAGCGCCATCTACCAGATCGTCAACACCCGCCTCATCACGGGGAAGAAGACCGTCATCTCCACCAATCTGCGGCCCGATGAGATCGGTCGGCGCTATGGCGCGCCGGTGCTCTCGCGCCTGCAGGGGGAGTACCAACTGCTGCTCTTTTTCGGCGAGGATATCCGCCGGCAGAAGCGAAAATAACAGAGGAAGCGCTCCGGGATACCCGGAGCGCTTCTTTTTTGCAGCAATGTATAAAAAAGTGCTTGCAATCCTGCCTGCCAATGGTATATTATGTCTTTATAAAGATTTCGCAAAGAAACGGACACGGTTTGTTAAGGAGCAAAGCATGAAGCGACTTTTTACGATCCTGGCGCTGCTGGCACTGCTGTGCGTGGCATCTGTTCCGGCCATGGCCGCGGACAGCGAGCCCGCGGAAGTGACGGCGGAGGAGACCGACAACGAGAATGCCGTCAAGATCCGCAAGGCCTGGACGTCGGCGGGGCTCATCGCCGTGGCGTGCCTCGGCGGTGCGCTTGGTATGGCGCGCGCGATCTCGAAGGCGACGAGCAACATCGCCGAGCAGCCCGAGGCGGCGGGGCAGATCCGCACCTCGATGATGATGGGCCTTGTGTTCATCGAAACGGTCATCATTTACGCGCTCATCGTGGCAATCCTTATTATATTTGTCCTGTGATGCAAAAGAGCATTATTCAGCCTTGATAGCGGCCGCGCGGCGGAGAGGGGAGGAACGCTTCCTTCTTCGCCGCGCCCGTTTTTTACGAAAACCGCACGAAAAAAGGGATTGTGTTAAAAAGTCGAAAAGATGCAAAGCGTTGCCCGTCCGGACTTGTATTCTAAACGGCCAAGTGATATAAATGTGGATTATGAGATTGTGGACCGCCCTGCCTTTTGCAGGGGAATACCGGCGGGGTGGCAGAGGAGAGAAGGAGGTAGGATAACGTGGATAAAAAGAAGCGGACGCGGGAGCTGCTCGTGTTCGCGGCCATTGTGATAGCCTTGCTGATCCTCGCGATCCTGGCGCCGTCCGGCGAAGAGGGCGGCTCCATTCAGGAGGTGATGCGCGATGCGGTGCTGCACGAGCGCTTCAAGATCGCTCTGTTCGGGCTCGAGGTCAATCCGGGGCTCATTTCCGCCTACGTGGTCACGGGCATTCTGATCGTGTTCGCGCTGATCTGCAGGATATTCGTCATCCCGAGGTTCACCGTCATTCCGGGAAAGCTCCAGCTGCTGCTCGAGCAGCTCGTGAGCCTGTTCGACGGCCTGGCTGAGGGCAGCAGCCCCCACCGCAATCGATTCCTGAGCGCGTATATCTTTACGGCGGGTACTTACATCTTTGTCGGCACGCTCTTTGAGCTGCTGGGCATTCAGACCGTGACGACCGGCGGGGCGTCTGTGAGCCTTCCCGCGCCGCTCTCGGATATCAACGGCGCCATCGCCATGGGCCTGATGAGCTACGGCGTCATCCTCTTCGGCGGCCTCATCGCCGCGGGACCGGGCGGGATGCTGCACGCGCTGAAGGATTTTTCGCTGCCCATCTCGATGAGCTTCCGACTGTTCGGCGCGCTCCTTTCCGGCGCGCTCGTCACGGAGCTCGTGTACCACTACACGGCGCTTTCCTTTGTGCTGCCGGTCATCGTGGGCGTTCTGTTCACGCTGCTGCACGCGCTCATTCAGGCGTATGTTTTAACAATGCTCGTCTCCACCTTCTACGGGGAATCGACGGAAAAGCATGAGAAAAAACCGAAGATCAAGAAAGTCAAGAAGGCCCGCGGCAAAGCGGTCATCTGAAGAAAGAGGTAATTTGCCATGAAAACCATGAAAAAATTCGCGGCGCTGTTCGCGCTGCTGTTCGTGCTCCTTGCCCTGTCCGTTCCGGCCCTCGCCGCCAACAGCGAGGACGCCTCCGCGCCCGACGCCGCGGCGCAGGAAACGATGAGCGAGGCGGACGTCACGTCCAACAAGGCCATGGCCGCAGGCGTGATGATCGGCATTGCGTGCCTTGGCGGTGCGCTGGGCATGGGCATTTCCATTTCCCGCACGACCGAGGCGATCGCCCGCCAGCCCGAGGCCGCAGGCCCCATCCGCACCTCGATGATGATGGGCCTTGTGTTCATCGAAACGGTCATCATTTATGCGCTGATCGTGGCCATTCTGATCATCTTTGTGCTTTGATGACCGATCACTCCGGCAAAGGAGGCGACTGATATGCCGCTCAATATCAACATCCAGCAGATCGTGCTGCACGCGCTGAACTTCGTCATCCTGTTCGGCGCGCTGTACTTCCTGCTCTATAAGCCCGTCAAGAGCTATATGGACGGCCGCCGCGCGCAGTATGAAAAGATGGATGCGGAGGCGAAGGAACACCTCGCGCAGGCCGAGCAGACCCGCGCGGGCTATGAAGAAAAGCTCAAGGGCGTGGAGACGGAGATCCGCGACCGCCGCGAGAAGGCTATGCAGGCCATGCAGCAGGAGGCGGATGCCGCCCGCGCGCAGGCGAGCGCCGAGGCGGAGACCATCCTGAAAAACGCCCGTGTAAATGCCGCAGCCGAATATGACAAGACCATGGCGCAGGCGCAGGACGAGATCTCGAACCTCGTGAGCGCCGCGACCGAAAAGCTCGTGCTGAAGTCCAGCGCTGCGGAGGCCTACGACCAGTTCCTCAGCGCTGCGGAAAGAGGTGGCGGCGATGAGTGAGACCGCAGTTGTCACAACGGCGCTGCTCTACGCCGCCGTACCGCCCGATGAAGCGCAGCGAACGCGCTTTCTCGCCTTCCTTGAAAAAAAATACGGCCCGGGCGTCGAGCTGAGCTGGCAGCAGAGCGACGCGTTCCCCGGCGGCTTCCGCATGGAGGTCGGCGACGATATTTACGACTGGAGCGTCAACGGCCGCTTCCAGCAGCTCAAGGATACGCTCACGAAGGTGCCGCACAGCAACGGCAACATCATCCCGCTCTTGAAGGAGACGATCCTCTCCTGGACGCCGAAGGCCATGGCGCAGGAGGTCGGCACCGTGCTGACCGTCGGCGACGGCATCGCCCGTGTGGACGGCTTGGCGAGCGCCGCTTACGGCGAGGTGCTGCTCTTCGACGGCGGCGTGCGCGGCATGGTGCAGGACCTCTCGGAGGAGAGCGTCGGCTGCATCCTGTTTGACGACGACGCGCTCGTCAGCGCCGGCAGCACCGTGCGGCGCACGGGCCGCACGGCGGGCGTTCCCGTGGGAGAGGAATTCCTCGGCCGCGTGGTCAACGCCCTCGGTATGCCTGTGGACGGCGGCGGCGATATCCGCGCCGACGGCTACCGCGCGGTGGAGAGCCCCGCCCCCGGCATCATCGACCGCCAGAGCGTCGATACGCCGCTGGAAACGGGCATTCTGTGCATCGACTCGATGTTTCCCATCGGCCGCGGCCAGCGCGAGCTCATCATCGGCGACCGTCAGACCGGCAAGACCGCCATCGCGCTCGACACGATCGTCAACCAGAAGGGCAAGGATGTCATCTGCATCTATGTTGCCATCGGGCAGAAGGCGAGCTCCGTCGCACAGCTCAAAAAGACGCTCGAGGCGCACGGCGCGATGGACTATACCATCATCGTCAACGCACCCGCGAGCGATGCTCCGCCCATGCAGTATGTCGCGCCCTACGCGGGCTGCGCCATGGGCGAATACTTTATGAACAAGGGGCGCGACGTGCTCATCGTCTACGATGACCTTTCCAAGCACGCCATCGCGTACCGCGCGATGAGCCTGCTGCTGGAGCGCTCCCCCGGCCGCGAGGCCTATCCCGGCGACGTATTCTATCTGCACTCCCGCCTGTTGGAGCGCGCGGCGCACCTGAGCGAGGAGAAGGGCGGCGGCAGCATCACGGCGCTGCCCATCATCGAAACGCAGGGCGGCGACGTGTCGGCCTATATCCCGACGAACGTCATCTCCATCACCGACGGCCAGCTCATTCTGGAAACGCGCCTGTTCTTCGCCGGTCAGCGCCCGGCGGTCAACGTCGGACTGTCGGTCTCCCGTGTGGGCGGCGACGCGCAGACCAAGGCGATGAAGAAGGCGGCCAAGACCATCCGACTCGACCTTTCGCAGTACCGCGAGATGGAGACCTTTACCCAGTTTGCGAGCGATCTGGACGATTCCACCGCAAAGCTGCTGGCCTACGGGCAGGGCGTTACGCGGATGCTGCGGCAGAAGCAGTACCACCCTTACGAGCAGTGCGAGCAGGTCATCCTGCTCGTCGCGGGCCTGGGCCACGTGTTTCAGGACATTCCCGCGGAGAAGCTCGACGATTTTCTGCCGCGCCTTTTGCAGCATTTCCGCGAGACGCAGGGGGCGCTGTGCAGCGTCATCCAGCAGAGCGGGCAGCTCAGCGACGAGCAGCAGTCGCTCATCATCGAGTGCGCGAAGGAATTCGTGCAGGAGACCTTCGGCGCTTAAAGTGAGGTGAAGCCGCCATGTCAGGCATGAAGGAGATCCGCGAGCATATCGAGAGCGTCCGAAGCACGCAGAAGGTGACGAACGCGATGTATCTCATCGCCTCGACCAAGATGCGGCGGGCGAAGGAAGACCTTGCCAAAACGCGCCCGTTTTTCGACGCGATCTCGGGTGAGATCGAGCAGATCTTCCGCCGCGCGGGTACGATCGCGAGTCCTTACTTTTATAACGGCGACGCCGACGATATGGACCAGCCGGGCACCTATGCCTATCTGGTCATCACGGCGGACCGCGGTCTTGCGGGCGCCTACAATCAGAACGTCATTCAGGAGACGCTGCGGCGTCTTGACAAGCATCCGAACAGCCGCCTTTTCGTGGTAGGCGGCAACGGACGGCACTTCTTCTCGGCCCATCATGTGCCGGTGGAGGAGAGCTTTCACTACAACGCGCAGAGTCCCACGCTCCGCCGCGCAAGAGAGATCACGGCGATGCTGCTGGACCTCTTCGACCGCGGGGAGATCACAAAGCTCTTCATGATCTACACCGATTTCAGCGGCGTTGAGATGCACGTGCGCACGGCGCGCCTGCTGCCGCTTAAAAACGAGGTCGCCGTGCCCGAGGGGGTGGAGGGGGAGAGCGCCATGCGCTACGAGCCCTCGCCCGAGGAGGTGCTGGCCAAGGTCGTGCCCGCGTATCTCACGGGCTTCCTCTATTCGGCGATGGTCGACAGCTTCTGCGCCGAGCAGAACGCCCGCGCCGAGGCTATGGACGCCGCCAACCAGAACGAGGAGGACCTGCTGCGCGACCTTCAGCTCGAATACAACCACGAGCGGCAGAGCGCCATCACGAGCGAGATCACCGAGGTCTCCGCCGGCGTGAGAAGCAAAAAGAACCATTCCGGAAAGGGGGCGCAGCATCATGCGCACGGGTAAGATCATTCAGGTGGCCGGCAGCGTGGTGGATGTGCGCTTTCCGCGCGGCACGCTGCCGCGTATCCGCGAGGCGCTCACCGTTACGCTTGACGGCAGGCGCTGTGTGATGGAGGTCGCGCAGCATCTGAGCGACGAGACGGTGCGCTGCATCATGCTCACCGGCAGCGAGGGCCTTGCGCGCGGCATGGACGTTGTGAGCGATGGCGAGAGCCTGCGCGTGCCGGTCGGCAAGTGCACGCTCGGCAGGCTTTTCAACGTTTTCGGCGAGCCCATCGACGGCGGCGAGCCCATCGGCGAGGCAGAGCCGCGCCGCAGCATCCACAGAAAGCCCCCCGCCTTCGACGAGCAGAACCCCAGCGTCGACATTCTGGAGACCGGCATCAAGGTCATCGACCTGCTGGAGCCCTATCCGCGCGGCGGCAAGATCGGTCTTTTCGGCGGCGCGGGCGTCGGCAAGACGGTGCTCATCCAGGAGCTCATCCACAATATCGCCGTGGAGCACGGCGGCTACTCGATCTTTACCGGTGTCGGCGAGCGCAGCCGCGAGGGGAACGACCTCTGGAACGAGATGCACGAGAGCGGCGTTATCGACAAGACCGCGCTCGTCTTCGGCCAGATGAACGAGGCGCCGGGCGTTCGTATGCGCGTGGCGCTGTCGGGCCTGACGATGGCCGAATACTTCCGCGACGAGGAGCACCGCGACGTGCTGCTCTTCATCGACAATATCTTCCGCTTTGTGCAGGCGGGCAGCGAGGTCTCGACCCTGCTTGGCCGTATGCCCTCCGCCGTCGGCTATCAGCCGACGCTTGCCAACGAAATGGGCGAGCTGCAGGAGCGCATCACCTCCACCAAGAGCGGCTCGATCACGTCCGTGCAGGCGGTCTACGTTCCCGCGGACGACCTGACCGACCCCGCCCCGGCGACGACATTCTCCCATCTCGACGCGACGACGGTGCTGAGCCGTAAGATCGCCGAGCAGGGTTTATATCCCGCGGTCGACCCGCTGGAGTCCTCGTCCCGCATCCTCGAGGAGGACATCGTGGGCGAGCGGCACTACCGCATTGCGCGCGGCGTGCAGGCGACCTTGCAGAAATACCGCGAATTGCAGGATATCATCGCCATCCTCGGCATGGAGGAGCTCAGCGACGCGGATAAGCTCACGGTCAACCGCGCGAGAAAGATCCAGCGCTTCCTTGCCCAGCCGACCTTTGTTGCCGAAAAGTTCACCGGCCTTCCGGGTGTGTACGTCCCGCTCGAGGAGACGCTGCGCGGCTTCGAGGCCATCCTCTCCGGCGAGATGGACAGCTACCCCGAGATGGCCTTCTACAACGTCGGCACGCTCGACGATGCGCTTGCCAAGGCGAAGCAGATGGAAGGCGGGAATGTGTGATGAGGACCTTCCGCCTCCGTATCCTGGCCGCCGAGCGGACGTTTTACGACGGGCTGTGCCAGTCGCTCATGGTGCCGACCATCGACGGTCTCTACGGCCTGATGGCCCTGCATGAGAACGTCGTCATCGCCATCATCCCCGGCAAGCTGATCCTGCGCGGCGAGGACGGCAGGGAGCAGGTCGCCGCCGTGTCCGAGGGAATGCTCAAGATGGAGAATAACGAGGCGCTCGTGCTGGTCGATACCATCGAGCGGCCCGAGGAGATCGACCTTCACCGCGCCGAGCAGATCGCCGCGGAATCCGAGGCTGCGCTGCACGAAAAGCAGAGCGAGAAGGAGCGCGCCCTTGTCATGGCGCGTATGGCCCGCGCGGTGAGCCGTATGCACGTCAAGCGGCACGGGAAATAAAGAAATCAAAGGAAAATCGCACCCATGGGTGCGATTTTTTTGCGTTTGCGGCGGATTTCGCCTTCTTTTGCACTGTGAAGTGCTTAAAATGGGGAAAAAGGAGGGGAAATCCATGGAAATGACCGAGAGAAAACCGCTTCTGTCACCGCGCGTGATGTACCTGCCCACGGACACGCTGCATCCCAATCCCCACCAGCCGCGCCGCGACTTCGACGAGGGCGCGCTGCACGAGCTGAGCGAAAGCATCCGGCGCTACGGCATTTTGCAGCCGCTGACCGTCCGCCGCACGGAGAAGGGCTACGAGCTCATCGCGGGGGAGCGTCGCCTGCGCGCGGCAATGCTGGCGGGACTGCGCGAGGTGCCGTGCCTGCTGGCGAGATCGAGCGAGGAGGAGAGCGCGCTGCTCGCGCTGATCGAAAATCTCCAGCGCCGCGACCTGCACTATCTGGAGGAGGCCGCGGCCATCGCGCAGCTCATCGCTGCCTACGGCCTCTCGCAGGAGCAGGCGGCGGAGAAGCTGGGGAAATCGCAGTCCGCCGTCGCCAACAAGCTGCGGCTGCTGCGCCTGTCGCCGGACTGCACGCGCCTGCTGCGCGAAAAGGGGCTCTCCGAGCGCCACGCCCGCGCGCTGCTGCGCCTTGCGGACGAGGAGGACCGATTGCAGGCGCTGCGCACCATCATTGCGCGCGGCTACAATGTGGCGCAGAGCGAGGCGTATATCGAGCGGCTCATCAAGGTGAAGCAGAAGACCTCGCCGCCGCGCGTGCCGACCTATATCATCAAGGATGTGCGCATTTTTCTGAATACCATCCGCCGCTCGGTCGATGTGATGCAGCGCGCGGGCGTGCAGGCCGACGTGCGGCGCGAGGACACCGAGGACGGCATTCTCCTGACCATCCGCATCCCAAAACGTGCAAAAGAAGCCGGATAACCCCGTAAAATTGTCATCAATTTGTGATTCTTTTTCTCATAAACTGTGCTATACTGAAACAACCGGTATGGCAGTGCCCGCCGGTAAGATCGGAAGAAGCAGGGAGGAGCCAAGCATGGAAGAAGTGAACGGCGCTTTTGAGGAAAAGAAGAGAAGAAAGGGCGGCAAGCGCCTGATGCAGCCGGAAAAGGCTGAAAAAGCGCCGAAAGCGCCCCGCGCGGAGAAGCCGCCGCGCGTTCCACGTGAAACATCGGGCAAGGCCGGCAAGGTCGTCGGCATCGTCGCGGGTATGCTTGTGGCGGCGTACTTGGGCCTCGGCGTGTGGGCGTCGGCCAGCCACAAGATTTACCCCAACGTGATGATGGGCGATACCAACTACGGCGGGATGACCGAGCAGCAGGTCGCCGAGCAGCTCAAAGCGAGCGTCGCACAGGCGAAGGGCGCGGGCGTCGACTTTGTCCTGCCGGACGGCACGGAGGTCGCGCACGTATCGCTCGACGAGATGCCGGAGTATGTCGACTTCGACGGCCTCGCCAAGCACATCTATAACGTCTATGGCTGCAATGACAGCTTTCTGACCGCGGGTGCGAAGTACCTGCGCGCGCTCTTCAAGCCGCAGGACGCTGCGGCGACGGTGAGCATGGTCTATTCGTCCGAGCAGCTTGACGGGCTGGCCTCGCGGGTGTGCAGCGAGATCGAGTGTGCGCCGGTGGAATTTGCCATCAACGTGACCGAGGACGGTAAGGTCAGCGTCACGAAGCCGATGGACGGCCGCGCCGCGACCGATACAGCGAAGGATCAGATCAGCGTGTATTTGAACGGCGCTTATCTGAGCGGCGGCGACCCGTCCGAGATCGTGCTTGAGCCTGCGAGCGAGGGCGGCGTTTACGACGTGATCCCCGCGCAGGAGGTCAATCTGAGCGCGCAGCGCGAGGCCGTCATCGGGCAGAAGGTCAACGCGACGTATGATAAGGAGACCGGCGCGGTCACGCCGGGTCACGCGGGCGTGGAATTTACGCTTTCTGACCTTGAATCCGCCTATGACACGGCTGCGGCGGGGCAGACGGTCGAGCTGCCCAATGCGACGGTCCAGGCGCCGGATGTGACGGCGGAGCAGCTCCAAAAGGTCCTGTTCCGCGATGTGCTCAGCTCTTACACGACGAAGGTCGGCGGCGCGTCCGGCCGCCGCGCAAATGTCAAGCTGACGGCCTCGCGCATCAACGGCTATATCATGAACGCGGGCGAGACGATGAAGTACGGCCCGCTCGTCACGCCCTTCACCGCGGCGAACGGCTACAGCACCGCACCGGGCTATTTGCAGGGCAAGACCGTCGACATGGTCGGCGGCGGCGCGTGCCAGGCGAGCTCTACGCTCTATGCTGCCGCGCTCTACGCCAATCTTGAGATCGTGCAGCGCACGAATCACGGCTTTGCCTCCGATTATATCGGCCTCGGCCTCGACGCGACGGTCGCGCAGGGCGGACCTGAGTTTGAGTTCCGCAACAATACGAATTACCCCATCAAGGTGGTCGCCGAGTATTACGAGAGCGGCGGCAAGAATTACCTGAAGATCTCGCTGCTCGGGACAAAGGTGGACGACACCTACGTGAAGATCAAGACCGACGTGCTCGAGACCATCCCGTTCTCTGAGCAGATCGTCGAGACCGACGAGCTCGCGCCCGGCGAACGCAAGGTCGAGCAGACCGCCTACACCGGCTACAAGGTCAAGACCTATCGCAACGTCTATTCCGGCGACGGCAAGCTGATTTCCTCGACCTTTGAGGCCAGCAGCAACTATAAGGCGCGCGACCGCATCGTGCTTGTCGGCAAGTCCGCGGCGACCACGCCGGTGGACCCGGGGACGACCACACCTGTCGATCCCGGCACGACCACGCCGACCGACCCGACGACGCCCGTTGACCCCGGCACGACCACGCCGACTGACCCGACAACACCGGTTGACCCCGGTACGACCACCGATCCGGGGACTGCGACCGACCCAGGCACAACGACCGAGCCGCCGGTCGAGCAGGAAAAGCCCGGTTGGTTGGACCCGCATCGGTAAAAGCGGCAATACGGCAAAGAAAAGCGGAGAGATGTTCGTCTCTCCGCTTTTTGCGCATATGCCGTTACTCGTCGTCCGAGACGATGTAGATATCCTCCGCCTTCTGCTGTGCGGCGATGAGGAGCTCGTAGGCTTCGCCATAGTTCTGCTCCTCTATTTTCTCCAGCGCGTCTGTGATCGCGTTGAAGAGGAGCAGGTACATTGCCTTGTAATCTGTCATTTTCGATCACCCATTAAAAACGATATAACATTTTGTTATATCATGCAATATAACATTTCGTTTTACGTATACTTCTTGACAGAATCTAAACATAGATCCTGGATGGAGGAAAGTAAAATGTATCGGCGCATTCGAGACCTGAGAGAAGACAGCGATCTGACGCAGCAGCGTCTGGCCGACTATCTGAGCTGCTCGCAGGTCTGCTATTCCAATTACGAGACAGGAAAACGGGATGTCCCAAGCGATGTGCTCATTCGGCTCGCGCGGTTTTACCACACGAGCGTGGATTACCTCGTGGGACTCACCGAGGAGAGGACGCCTTATCCGCAGAAGAGGCATACATAATGCAGCGCCGCCGGCGCTGCACGGACAAGGGAGGGGTATCTCTTTTTGAAAAAGAGATATCCCTCCCTTAGAC
>URQY01000020.1 GCA_900550165.1 uncultured Eubacteriales bacterium | reverse complement strand
TTTCTCTGGGGGATCTAAAGGGGGTATTCTCTTCGGAAAGAGAATACCCCCTTTGACACCGCGTCCCCATCGCAGGTGAGGAACTGAAAGGGGTATCCCCCTTTATAATTCAGCAGAGCTTTGCGCCCGCGGGGATCTTGTCGTCCACCATGATGAGGTTGAGGACCTCCTCGCCCTTTTCGGTGTGGACGGCGGAGAGCAGCATACCGCAGCTCTCAAGCCCCATCATCTTGCGCGGGGGCAGGTTGACGATGGCAACGAGCGTCTTGCCGACAAGCTCCTCCGGCTCGTAGAACTTGTGGATGCCGGAGAGGATCTGACGGTCGGTGCCGGTGCCGTCGTCAAGCGTGAAGCGCAGCAGCTTCTCGCTCTTCTTGACCGCTTCGCAGGCCTTGACCTTGACGGCGCGGAAGTCGGACTTGCAGAACGTGTCGAAGTCGACCTTTTCCTCGACCATCGGTTCGAACTCCATCGCGGGCAGCGCGGCCTTCTTCTGCGCCTCCTGAATGGCCTCGAGCTCTTCGAGCGCCTTCTGCGCGTCGACGCGCGGGAAGATGGCCTCGCCCTTGTGGACGGTGACGGTGGCGCTCAGGCTGCCCCACTTTGCGGCGCTGTCCCAATCGCGGCAGCACTCGCACGCGCCGATCTGCGCGAAGATCTTCTCGCAGGAATCGGGGATGAACGGGGTGAGCAGCACCGTGCAGATGCGGATGCTCTCGAGGAGGTTATACATGACGGAAGCGAGGCGGGGCTTGTTGGCCTCGTCCTTGGCGAGCGCCCAGGGTGCGGTCTCGTCGATATACTTGTTGGCGCGCTGGATGCACTTGAAGATGAGCTCGAGCGCGTTCTGGAACTGAAATTTCTCCATCTCGGCTTCATACTTGCCGCGCAGCGCCGAGAGCTGGGCAATGAGCTCGTCGTCGAGGCTGTCAGACTGACGGTCCTCGGGCAGCGTGCCGCCGAAGTACTTTTCGACCATGGCGGTCGTGCGGGAAACGAGGTTGCCGAGGTCGTTGGCAAGGTCAACGTTGATGGTGTTGATGAGCAGCTCATTCGAGAAGTTGCCGTCCGAGCCGAACGGGAACGTGCGCAGCAGGAAGAAGCGCAGCGCGTCCACGCCGAAGCGCTCGGCGAGCACATACGGGTCAACGACGTTGCCCTTGGACTTACTCATCTTGCCGCCGTCCATGACGAGCCAGCCGTGGCCGTAGACGTGCTTGGGGAGCGGCATGCCCATGCTCATGAGCATCGCGGGCCAGATGATGGAGTGGAAGCGGACGATCTCCTTGCCGACAAAGTGCACGTCGGCGGGCCAGAACTTGTCATAATCGTCGTACTTCTCGTTCATAAAGCCGAGCGCCGTGCAGTAGTTGAAGAGCGCGTCGACCCAGACGTAGACGACGTGGCCGGGGTCAAAGTCCACGGGGATGCCCCAGGTGAAGCTCGTGCGGGAGACGCAGAGGTCTTCAAGGCCGGGCTTGATGAAGTTGTTGACCATCTCGTTGACGCGAGAGGCGGGCTGGAGAAAGTCGGTGTCCTCAAGCAGGTGCTGCACACGGTCGGCGTACTTGGAAAGCTTGAAGAAGTAGGCCTCTTCCTCGGCGTCCTCCACGTCGCGGCCGCAGTCGGGGCACTTGCCGTCAACGAGCTGGCTCTCCGTCCAGAAGCTCTCGCAGGGCTTGCAGTACTTGCCCTTGTAGGTGCCCTTGTAGATGTCGCCGTTGTCGTGCATCTTCTTGAAGATCTTCTGGATGGCTTCGACATGGTAGTCGTCCGTCGTGCGGATGAAGCGGTCGTTCGAAATATTCATGAGCTTCCACAGGTCGAGAATGCCCTTTTCGCCGCAGACGATGTTGTCAACGAACTGCTGCGGGGTCACGCCCGCGTCGCGCGCTTTGTCCTCGATCTTCTGGCCGTGCTCGTCCGTTCCGGTCAGGAACATCACGTCGTAGCCAGTCAGACGCTTGTAGCGCGCCATCGCGTCGGTCGCCACGGTGCAGTAGGTGTGGCCGATGTGGAGCTTATCGGAAGGGTAATAGATGGGGGTGGTGATATAGAATCTCTTCTTGTCCATTGGTGCTTTCCTCTTTTCTGCCCGCGCCGAATGAAAGCGGGGCGTAATTAGATATAGTCTACCACCGTTATGGCGGTATTTGCAAGGATTTTACAAAGAATCGTCCTCGTCGATCCATTTCTGCACGGGAACGATGTCGAATTCGGTTTCCGTGCGGCGGATGACGACCTCGTCAAGCCCCGCGTTGATGATCATGCGGCGGCACATAGGGCAGCTCGTTGCATCGTGCAGCAGCGCGCCGCTGCGCGCGTCGCGCCCGACTAAATAGATCGTCGCGCCGACCATGTCGCGCCGCTGGGCGGAGATGATGGCGTTCGCCTCGGCGTGAACGCTGCGGCAGAGCTCGTAGCGCTCGCCGCGCGGGACCTTGAGCTGCTCGCGCGTGCAGTAGCCGAGGTCGACGCAGTTCTTGCGTCCGCGCGGCGCGCCGTTGTAGCCCGTGGAGATGATCTCGTCGTTTTTGACGATGATCGCGCCGTACACGCGGCGCAGGCAGGTCGCGCGTTCGAGCACCGTCTGCGCAATGTCCAGATAGTAATTCCGCTTGCTGACACGCTCCATATTGAGTCCTCCTTGTATTGATGAGAAAGAATATTACAATTTGCTATCAGAATTCGTGCTCACAGTACGGGCAGCGGCCATAGTCAAAGTCGAGCACCGCCCCACAGACGGGACACTTTTTGCGCGGCAGACCGCCCGGCGCATCGGGCGGGAGATAGCCGGAGCCGGTCTTTGCCTCGTCCGCCGTACCTGCGAATTTGTCGCTGCCGGGCTGAAAGAATTCAAGCTTGCCGCATTTGGGGCAGGCGTAAATTTCGACCTCCATCGCGCCCGCAACGAGGTTGGGCAGGTCGCCGAGCAGCCAGCTGGTCTGACCGAGCTGCATTTTTTCGCGGCAGAGGAAATTCATTCCTTCACCGCAGCGCAGGCAGTTGAGCTGATTTGCCATTTTATACCCCCTGTAGGTCGAATGCAGGCGTGTATTCCTCTTTCGCGCTCGATAGCTCCTGACAAAAACCGTCCGTCAGGCCGCAGTCGCGCATATATTGCACCGCCGTGCGGTATTCGCGCTCATTGAGGCGCCGCGCGAGCGCGCCGGTCGCGCCGCTCTGCGGTGTATACTGGCTCATGAGCGAAAAGAGCACGGTCTTTGGCGGAAAGTGCGTGGAGACATAGTCGATGACGCGCTTGGTGTTCTCCATCTGACCCGGCAGGACGAGGTGGCGCAATATGACGCCGGAGCGCATCAGCCCATCCTCGCCGATTTTGTACGGCCCGACCTGACGGACCATCTCGTCGATGGCTGCGGCGGCGACTTCAAAGTAGTCCGGCGCGGCGGAAAGCTCACGCGCGGGCTTTTCCATGGCGTATTTTAGGTCGGGCAGATAGATCTGCACCTTGCCCTCAAGTGACTTAAGCGTTTCCACGCGCTCGTAGCCGCCGCTGTTCCACACGACGGGGACGGGAAGCGGCGTATCCAGCGCTTCGAGCACCCAGGGGGTGAAGTGCGTGGGCGTGACAAGGTCGATGCAGTGCGCGCCCTGTGCAATGAGGTCCTCCATGATCTCGCGCAGGCGCGCGGGCGTGATGACCCTGCCGAAGTTCTCGTGGCTGATGCGCCCGTTCTGGCAGAAGACGCAGCCTAAGTTGCAGCCGGAAAAGAAAATGCAGCCCGCGCCGTTTTTTCCGCTGAGCACGGGTTCTTCCCAGAGGTGCAGCATCGCGCGCGCGACGACTAAGCCCGCGGGCATGCGGCAGACGCCGCCCGCTTTCTCCGCCGTGCGCTCAGCATTGCAGCGGCGGGGGCAGATCTCGCAGCGCATCAGTCGCCCGTGCCCTGACCGTTGAAGTCGGGGCCGAGGTCGCCGAGCATCCAGTGCTTGCGGCAGAGGCCGATGTATTGGTCGTTCGCACCGATGACGACCTGCGCACCCTGCTTGACGATATGGCCCTGCGCGTCAAAGCGCGCGTTGAACGCGGCCTTTTTGCCGCACCAGCAGATGGTCTTGACCTCTTCTAACTTGTCGGCCATGACGAGCAGCTCGTAGCTGCCGGGGAAAAGGTCGCCCTTGAAGTCGGCGCGCAGCCCGTAGCAGATGACGGGAATGCCGCAGTCGTCGACGAGGTGGACGAGATAGAGCACTTCCTCCTTCGTCAGGAACTGCGCCTCGTCGACGATGATGCAGGCGTTTTCCTTGAGCTCTTCCTCGCTCATCGCGCGCATCTCGTGGAAGTAAGCGCAGGGGTACTCTAAGCCGATGCGCGAGTGCACCATGTGGTCGCCGTCGCGCGTGTCGAGCTGGGGCTTGCAGAGCAGCGTCTTCTGTCCGCGCTCTTCGTAGTTGAAACGCGTCATCAGCGCGTTGGCCGTCTTGCTTGAGCCCATCGCGCCGTATTTGAAGTAAAGCTGTGCCATGGTCGTTGTTCTCCCTCTCTTATTGCAGCCGCGCGCGAACGAGCGCGGCAAATTTCTTGAATGCGGTGGGGATGGCGGCATCGTCGAATGCGCTTGCGTCCGCCCAGAAAAGCTCATTATTTTCGCCCGTCACTGCGGCAAAATAGCCCTTCATATCCCACTCGATGTGGGTGAAGATGTGCTTGGCGCTGCCGGCGGGGGCGATGGATTCAGCCGTAAGCCCCAGCTGCGCGAGCGCGAGCAGAGCGCCCGCCTCGTCAAGGCTCTCGGGAAGGTTCGGGTATTCCCAGAGACCGGCAAGAAGCCCCGTGTCCGGCCGCTTTCGCAGCGCGATTCTGCCATCCTGAAAGAGCAGCAGCACCGTGCGTTCCTCGACCCTGCGCGATTTTTTCTTCGCGCGCACGGGAAGGACTTCGGTGAGGCCGTTTTTGTAGGCCGCGCACACGGTACGCGCGGGGCAGATGCCGCACCTCGGCGCGCCGTTCGGCAGGCATACCGTCGCGCCGAGGTCCATCATCGCCTGGTTGTATGCGCCCGGACGCGCCGGGTCGATGGCTTCGTTGAGATGCGCCGTGAACTGCTTGCGCACCTTGGCGTCCATAATGTCGTCGGCGCAGCCGCTGACGCGCGCGGCGACGCGCAGCAGGTTCCCGTCCACCGCGGCGACCGGCTCGCCGAAGTTGATCGAGGCGATGGCGGCGGCGGTGTAGTCGCCGATGCCGGGGAGCGTTTTGAGACTTGCACAAGTGCGCGGCAACTCGCCGCCAAAGTCCGAGACGATGACCTTTGCCGCCTTTTGAAGATTCCGCGCCCGCGAGTAGTAGCCGAGCCCCTCCCAGAGCTTCAAGAGCCGTTCCTCCGGCACGGTGGCTAACGCCGCGGCGTCGGGCAGCTCTGCCATAAAGCGCTCAAAGTAGGGGATGACCGCGCTGACGCGCGTCTGCTGGAGCATGATCTCCGAGACCCACGTGCGGTACGGCGTGACGATGCTGCGCCACGGCAGCGTGCGGCCGTTCAAATCATACCACGCAAGGAGCGGCGCGGTCATCGCAGTTAAATTTTCCCAGTGTTCTCTCATAAGTCTTATTTATTGAAGCGCGCGGCAAAACCGCAGCGGCGGCAGAGCTCTTCGGCGGGCTTTCGCTGCGAAAAGCCCTCGCGCAGCGCGATCGCGCGCGGGGAATTCAGAATTTCGTCAAGCGGCTGGGTGAAGAGGTTCCCCAGCGCCACATCGCCCTCATGATCGAGGCAGCAGGGCACGACCGTGCCGTCGACAAGCACGCCGAGCTGGTCGCGCAGGCCGTAGCAGAACTGCGCGCCGGACTCGCCTGCCGAAAGGTCGGGCCAGTCGAACTTGCCCGCACGCTCTAAATACAGCCGCTCGCGCAGGAGGAAGCTGCCGTTTCTCATCTCGGGCCAGCTTTCCTCTGTGCGCGCGTGCAGAAAGTCGAGAATTTCGCCGTTGCGCGCATCCGCGCCGCCGTCGTTCCAGAGGCGCAGCGCGACGATGACGCCCTTTTCGGCGGCTTTTACGGCAAAATCCCACACCTGCGTCAAGTACGCAAGCTCCTGCTCGTCCGCGCCGTCGTTCCCCTCAAAGCTGTGGAGCGAGACGCTGATCTTGTGCAGGCTTTTGGCGGCAAGCAGCTCGTCTGCACGCTTTTGGAGCAGCGTGCCGTTCGTCGTGATGCAGACCTTCATATCCCGCGCCGCCGCGAGAGCAAAAAGTGCCGGCAATTCGGGGTGCAGCAGCGGCTCTCCCATCACGTGGAGGTAGACATACTGCACGTACCCCTTGAGCCGCGAGAGGACGAGGTCGAATTCGAAAACCGACATCGTGCGCGGCGCGCGCTTCGTCTTGGGGCAGAAGGAGCAGGCGAGGTTGCAGCAGTTTGTGATCTCGACATAGGCTTTTTTCAGCATCGCGCGGCTCCTTTCGTGCGGGGAATGAGATAAGTTTTTATATTTTACCATACCCGCGCGGTTTTGAAAAGCCTTTTCCCTTGCGCGCCCGCCGCGCGTCTGCTATAATCCTACAGGCAAGCTTCCATCCTCCGGAGTGAAAGGAGAAACCGATGACCGTTACCTTTATTGCCCACAGCGCGTTTCTTGTCGAATGGGACAAGTTCTATACGCTCTTTGACTACACCTACGAGCCCGACTACACGGGCGAGCTGCCGGAGCTGAACCCAGACAAGCCGCTGCTCGTCTTCGCGAGCCACAGCCACGAGGACCACTTCGACGCGAAGGTGTTCGGCCTTTTGGAGCAGTATCCCGATGTGCGCTTTTTCGTCTCGCGCGACACGCGCCTCACCGAGCGCAAGCGGCAATGGCTGAACATCTCCGATGCGGCCTTTGCCCGCACGACGGTCCTGCGGCCTGACAGCATCCTGCTCACCGACGTCGCGGGCGAGGATATGAGCATCCGCGCCATCAAGTCGACGGACATCGGCAACGCGTATCTCCTGCGCTGCGAGGGGAAGATGGTCTACCACGGGGGCGACCTCAACTGGTGGAACTGGGAGAGCGAGGGCAAGGCTTACTGCAACAACATGACCGTCCACTACCATGCGGCCATTGAAAAGCTCGCCTCCGCCGTGCGCAACGAGGCGACGGATAATAACATCGCGCCCGAGATCACGGCGGCGATGGCGCCGCTTGACCCGCGGCTGGGCGAGGGGAGCGAGGGCCTCGGCATCGAGTACCTTTTGAAGAACGTGACGGTGCGGCACGTTTTTCCGATGCATATGTGGAAAAAGTACGGGGTCATCGATCGCTATGTCGCCGCGCATCCGGACGAAGCGGACGTCATCGCGCACATCACGCGCGAGGGGCAGTCATTTGAGATCTGAAAAAGGAAAACGGGTATCCGGCAAGGACCGGATACCCGTTGTTTTTTGCATTCTTATTAAGAATAGACGGCGGACGGATGCACTCATTCCTGCTCGGGACCGTCCAGCAGAGCCTCCTTGAGCGTGCGCCAGCCCAGCACCGCGCATTTGACGCGCGCGGGCATATGGGCGATATCGCGGAGAGCCGATGCCTCCTCCAGACTGTCGATCTCGTCCTCCGACGCTTCGCCCTGGATCATTTTCATGAAGGTGCTGCCGAGCTTCAGCGCGTCCTCCTTCTTTTTGCCGACGATCATGTCCAGCATGATATCTGCCGAGGCCTGCGAGATGGCGCAGCCGTCGCCGACAAACGCGCCGTCCGCGATCACATCGCCGTCCAGCTTCAGCTTGAGGAAAATGTCGTCGCCGCAGCTCGGATTCACGCCCTCGAGCACGATATCGGCGTCCTGTAAGTCGTGCTTGAACTCCGGATGCAGGTTGTGCTCGGTGAGAATTTCGTTGTAAAAGCTTCTATTTTCCATAACCCATTCGCTCCCTTAGCGTGGAAATGCTGCCGAGCAGCCGGTCGACCTCGGATTCTGTGTTGTAAAACGCAAGGCTTGCCCGCGCGGTGGACGGATGCTTCAGATAGGCCAGCAGCGGCTGCGCGCAGTGGTGCCCCGCGCGGATGGCGACGCCGTCGCTCGCAAGGATCTCGCTGATGTCGTGCGGGTGGACGCCGTCCACCGTAAAGGTGATGATGCCGCAGTGCTCCTCGGGGTCCTCAGAGCCCAGCACATGGACGTGCGGCAGCTCACGCATCGCGTCCATCGCGCGGCGGGTCAGGGCGACCTCGCGCTCGTGCATCTGCGCAAAGCCGATATTTCCGACATAGTCGATGGCCGCGTGCAGACCCACGGCGTCCGCCGCGTTGACCGTACCGGCCTCGAACTTGTGCGGCAGCTCGGCAAAGACCGCGCCCTCGCGGGTGACGGATTCGATCATCTCGCCGCCGGTGAGAAACGGCGGCATAGCGTTCAGCAGGTCCTCGCGGCCGTAGAGGACGCCAATCCCCATGGGGCCGTAGACCTTATGTCCCGAAAAGGCAAAGAAATCCGCGTCCAGCGCCTGCACGTCCACCGGGATATGCGGCGTGCTCTGTGCGCCGTCGACGACCATCACCGCGCCGACACGGTGCGCCAGCGCCGCGAGCTCGCGGATGGGATTCACCCTGCCTAAGACGTTGGAAACGTGCGTGCAGGCCACGATCTTCGTTTTCGGCGTGATGAGCGGCTCGACCTTGTTCAGATCCAGCGTGCCGTCCATCTCGCATTCCATGAATTTGAGGGTCGCACCGGTCTGGCGGCAGACCATCTGCCAGGGCAGCAGGTTGCTGTGGTGCTCCATGATGGACACGAGCACCTCGTCCCCGGCCTTCACGCGGGAAAGGCCGTAGCTGTAAGCCGCCAGATTGATGCTCTCGGTGGTGTTTCGGGTGAAGATGATCTCGCGGGCGCTCTTCGCGTTCAGGAACGCCCGAACAGCCTCGCGCGCGTTTTCATAGGCCTCCGTCGCGGCAATGCTCAGCGGATAGAGACCGCGCAGCGGGTTGGCGTTCTGCGAGCGGTAGAATGCCATCACAGCGTCCAGCACGCACTGCGGGCGCTGCGCTGTCGCGGCGTTGTCTAAATACGCGACATCCTGACTTTTGAGCAGGGGGAAATCATCCCGGTATGCATTTGCCATCTTACAGCACCTCCTCGAGCTCGGCAAGGATCGCGGCCTGTGCCGTTTCATCCCCGACTGTGCGGGCCAGCCGCTCGATGGCGGCGCGGGCCATGATGTTTTCCGCTTCTGCCGCGGAAATGCCGCGGCTTTCAAAGTAGAACAGCGTGTCCTCATCCAGCTCGCCGATGGTCGCGCCGTGGTTGCCGACGACGTTTTCCTCCGCGCACAGGATGAGCGGCACCGTCTTATTCACAACGCCGTCGCCCAGCATCAGAACCGTCTCCTGCTCGCTGCCGACGGAGCCCGCAGAGCCCTTCTTAAAGTCGATGGTCCCGCGGAAGATCTTCTGTGCGTCGTCCTTCAGCGCACCGGCGGCGCTGATCTCACTGGCGGTCTTCTGACCCCAATGATTCACCACAAGATTCATGTCCACGGTCTGCTGCTTCTGGCCCAGATAGCCGATGCCGGCCATGAAGCCCGCGCCGTCTCCGTTCAGCTCGAAATGACCGTCGCTGTACACATCGCCGCGGCCCAGCAGGACCTGGATCAGCTCGATCTGCCCGTTTTCGGCGCATTCGCCGCTCGTCTCCAGACGGAGAAGCGAGCCCTGTGCCGCATTCTGAATCTGCACGAGCCGCACCTTTGCGTCCTTTTCAACGTGGAGCGCCGTGCGCACCAAAAGGCTCTTTTCCGCCTTCAGCGTTTCAAACACGGTGACGGTCTGTCCCGCGGGTGCGTGGATATCCACCGTTTTTTCGCTGCGCTCGCCGCTGCCCGAAATGTCAAGGTGCTCGGTCTGACCGGCGGCGGTAATCGGTTCGCTTTCCAAATGATCGGCCTCGCCCCAGGCGAGGACCGTTTCGTTCACGCCCAGCCGGTTCCAGGTGCGGGTCGGGAGCCGATTGATCAAAATTGTCTCACTCATATCCAAACTCCTTTCAGCCAATGCTGCCCTTCATCTCGAGCCGGATGAGGTTGTTCATTTCCACCGCGTACTCCACCGGCAGTTCCTTGGAGACATTGTCGGCAAAGCCGCTGACGATCATCGCGCGGGCATCCTCCTCGCTCATGCCGCGGCTCATCAGATAGAAGACCGCCTCGTTGCTGATCGCGCCGATCTTGGCCTCGTGGCCGATGGCCGCGTCCTTTGTGCGGATGTCCATGGCGGGGATGGTGTCGGAGCGGGACTCGGAATCCAGCATCAGCGACTGGCACGACACGGCGGACTTGGCGCCTTTGGCGCCCTTTTCGACGACCACACTGCTGCGGAAGGTGCTGATGCCGCCGCTCTTGCTGATCGAGCGGGTGTTCATGTAGGAGCTTGTATTTTTACCCACATGGACGACCTTTGCGCCGGTGTCGAGGTTCTGCCCCGCGCCGGCAAACGTGACGCCGGTGAACTCCATGCGGGAATTGTCACCCTTTAAGATGCTCATGGGGTACAGGCAGCCCACGTGGGAGCCGAAGGAGCCGGAGATCCACTCGATGGTGCCGCCCTCTTCCACCAGCGCACGCTTGGTGTTCAGGTTGTACATATTCTTGGACCAGTTCTCGATGGTGGAGTAGCGGAGCTTGGCCCCCTTCTTGACGTACAGCTCCACGCAGCCGGCGTGGAGATTTGCCACGTTGTACTTCGGCGCGGAGCAGCCCTCGATAAAGTGCAGGCTCGCGCCCTCGTCCACGATGATGAGCGTGTGTTCAAACTGACCGGCTCCCTTGGCGTTGAGCCGGAAGTAGGATTGTAGGGGGATCGAGAGGTGCACGCCCTTGGGCACATACACAAACGAGCCGCCGGACCACACCGCGCCGTGGAGCGCCGCGAACTTGTGATCGTGGGGCGTCACGAGCTTCATGAAATATTTGCGCACCATGTCGGCGTATTCGCCCTTCATGGCGCTCTCCATGTCGGTGTAAACAACGCCCTCGGCCGCCACAGAATCCTTGACATTGTGGTAGACGAGCTCGGAGTCGTACTGCGCGCCCACACCGGCGAGGGATTTTCTCTCCGCCTGCGGGATGCCAAGGCGCTCGAAGGTCTCCTTGATGTCCTCCGGCACGTCCTTCCAGTCGTTACGCATCTTAGTGTTTGGACGGACGTAGGTCGCGATATGATCCATATCGAGGCCCTCGATCGACGGACCCCAGTTGGGGATATTCATTTCATTGTAGATCTGGAGGGATTCGAGGCGGAACTGCTGCATCCATACGGGGTCGTCCTTTTCCTTGGAGAGCTTTTCGACGATCTCCGGCGTCAGGCCGGACTCCATGCGGTAGGCGTCGTTCTCTTTGTCCCGAATGTCGTAGACGCTGCGGTCCACGTCCTCCACATAGGTCTTTTCTTTCAAATCTGCCATGTCGGGAGCCTCCTGCTTCAGTCTTCCTTCAGGCTGCCGAAGCCCTTTTCGTTGATCTCGTCCACCAGCTCGGCGCCGCCGTTGCGGACGATGATGCCCTCCTCCATCACGTGGGCCGCGTCCACATGGAGCGCTTCTAAAATGCGGGTGGAGTGGGTGATGATGAGAAGCGAACCGTGCGTCCGCTCGCGGAAGAGCCGCACGCCCTCGCTGACGGTGCGCACCGCGTCGACATCGAGGCCGGAGTCGGTCTCGTCCAGAATGGCGAGCTTCGGCTCGAGCATCAGCATTTGCAGAATTTCGGCCTTTTTCTTCTCACCGCCAGAGAAGCCCACGTTCAGATCACGTTCGGCATAGCTCTCGTCCATGTTCAAAAGGGCCATGGTCTCCTTGAGCTTTTTCTTGAAGTCCCACAGGCGCAGTCGGTCGCCGGTCTTCTGCTCCAGCGCGCTGCGGATGAATGCGCTCAGCGTCACGCCGGGGACCTCCAGCGGGTTTTGGAAGGACAGGAAGATGCCCTTTTTCGCCCGCTCGTTGACGGGGAGCGCGGTGATATCCTCACCGTCGAATACGATCGAGCCTGCGGTGACGCTGTAGGCCGGGTTGCCGGTGATGGCGTAGCCGAGCGTCGACTTGCCGGTGCCGTTCGGCCCCATGAGAACATGGGTCTCGTCCTGTCCCACGGTCAGGTCTACGCCGTGAAGAATTTCCTTTTCCTCGACCCGCACGTGCAGGTTCTGAATCTCTAAAAGTGCCTTACTCATATTGAACCACCTTATCTTCTTTCCGTGCCGTTCAGGACGGCCGGTGTTTTTTCATTTGCGCGCAGGAACTGCGCCAGCGTATGATTGTCGATATAGGTATTGATCTGGTCCTCCAGCCCCTGCCAGAAAAGCCGCGCGTCGCAGTCGCAGGAAGCGCCGCAGCCGGAGCCGTCCTCAGACTGGCACGCAATCGGCGACAGATTTCCCTCCACCGCCCGCAAAATCTCGCCCACGGGGTAATCCTCCGGCGAACGGGTCAGGCGGTAGCCGCCCGCTTTGCCCACGGCGCTCTCGACCAGCTCCGCCCGGCTCAGGGATGCCATGATGCTTTCCAGATATTTTTTGGAGAGCTGCTGGCGCTGGGCGATATCGCTGAGCCGCAGCCATTCTCCGCCGCCGTGCTCCGCCATGTCGAGCATGGCCCGCAGCGCATAGCGCCCCCGGGAGGAGATCATCATGAGCAGCGCCCCCTTTCCTTCAAATGCCTACCTTGTAGATAGGAATTGTAACGCGTAATTCCTACCGTGTCAATAGGCATTTATAAAAAATTGCGCTATCCGCCGCTTTTTGCCACTATTCCCTGATTTTTGCCCGGTCTCCCGCCGCTTTTATGGGCAGGGAAGAGAAAAAAGCAGGCGGCGTGACGCAAGTCACGCCGCCTGCTGCTTGCGGAAGATAGCGATTTTACTTTTTCTCCGTCCAGGGGTGGTATTTGCGCGACTGCTCGGCGCTCATGCCGAAGTAGCGCAGATCCGTGCGGCCGTACTGGTCGCCCCAGGTGACGTCGATGTGGTACCGGCGGCCGTCGAGCCCGGCAACGGTCCAGATATGGCTGTCGTTGAAAAGGGCGGTGCAGTCGATGCCCTCGAGCTTCAAGAGCAGATTGTAAGCGCCCGTGTAGCCGTCGCACACGGCAAGACCGTCGACCAGCGCGCCGTAGGCGAGGTGGCTGAGCGAATCGTCGCCCGCCTTGTCGTCATAGCGGCAGTGGTCGCACAGCCATTGGAAATAGACCTTTGCGATCTCGTACTGGGTCATGTCATAGCTCAGCTCGCCGCTCTCCCAGAGAGAGTCGTGCACCCGGATGGCCGCGGCGAGCGTTTTGGCGCGGTAGGTCTCGAGCTGCGCGTCCGTGCAGGCGGTGGAGGAGAAGGTGAGCACGACCTTGCCCGTGGAGTACGCCTTGCAGGAAACGGCGTTATACATCTGCTCGCAATAGGTCTTCACGCAGGAGGTGAATGCCTGCGTCAGCGCGCTTGCGGTGGCGGCGGTGAGCGCCTTGGCGTATTGGAGTGTGATGGTGTGCTCGCCGCGCGCGAGCATATCGCGCACGAGCGCGTCGATGGCGGCGGTGTCCTTGGCTGATGTCGGGAGAGACGTTTTCTGCGGGGCCTTGACAAGGCCTGCGAGCGTCGCGCCCTTGGCGGAATGATAGGGGGCGACCGTCCAGGTGAGCGTCAGGCGCGTCTCCAGCTCGACCACGCGCGTCAGAAGCGACGCGATCTCCGCGCGGCTCACGCTGCGGTCGGGATAGAAGCTGCCGGCTTCATCCATGCCGGCGAGCAGTCCCCGGCGGTACATCAGCAGGATCTCGCTGCGGTACGGCGTTTTGGTCGTCACGTCGGTGATGAAGTCGCCGCTCGCGTAAGCGGAGGTGACCAGCTCGGCGTTGCTCTCCTCGTACCACTCCGACGGCAGGGCGAAGGCGAAGATACCTGCCATCTGCGCGCGCGAGGCGGGCAGGAGGTAGAAGCCCTCAAAGCTCGTGTCAAGCAGCTTTTCTGCTTTGAGATAGTCAACGTAGGGCTGATACCAGCTCTCGTTTGCTCCGGCGGCGGGGATGACGGCGTCGCTGCCGGTCGTATAGATGGCGTGCAGGCGCGCGGCGACGGTCAGCAGCTCGGCGATCGTCACATTGCCGCCCGGCGCAAAGGCATTTTCGCCGCGGCCGCTCAAAAGCCCGTATTCATAGGCCGAGATGACCGAAGGGGCAAACCAGTCGCCGTCCGTCACGTCGCCGAACTGCCCTTCATAGGCGCGCAGCGGCACAAAGGGGGAGGAGGACTCGTCGGTCGCCGTCTTATCCTGTGCGGGGGCGGCGTTTTCCTGCGGGGACTCTTCGCTGTAGGCAAAGGCGCTGATGCTCAGTGCAAGCGTGAGCGCTGCGATGAGCAGCGCAAAGCGGAACTTCATGGCGTCTTTTCTCTCTTTCTCACATTCTCGGAATCTGCGCGGGGCGTTAGGGAACGATGATGTTCTGCTCGTCCGCGGTGATATCGGCAGCATAGGGGTTGAGCATCGAGTTGGTCATCGCGAGCACCTGCTCGGGGTCGAGCGCATAGACCGACATCCCCTTGTACCAGCCTGTGCCGTCGCCGGGCAGGGTGGCAAAGCTGATGGCGTCCATGCCGCCCATGGAGAGCGCTTCGTTGGCAAGCCAGACGAGGTTGCCGAGCGTTAGGTCGGTCTTGACGTATTTGAGGAACGTCTCCGCCATCGCGGGCACGTTTTCCAGCTTCATCAGCTTCTGCGCGACCGTCTTCAGAAATGCCTGCTGGGTCTCGATGCGGCCCAGGTCCTGCCGCCCGCCGTAGCCGGTGTTGTCGTTGTTGTGGCGGAAGCGCACGACCTCCATGGCCTGCTGGCCGTTCAGCTTCTGGAGCCCGGCCTTGAAGTGGATGTGAAGGTCCTGATAGGGGTCGTCATAGTCCATATCGCAGGGCACATCGAATTCCACGCCGCCGATCTGATCGACAAGCGAGATGAAGCCTTTCAGGTCGACGGAAACATAAAAGTCCACGGGAATGCCCAGAAGGTCCTCCACTTCGCTTCTCAGCAGCTCCGTGCCGCCATTGTTGTAGGCGTAATTGAGCTTGTGGCCGTTGCTCATCAGCGAGTCGCGCGGGAGACTGACGACGTCGATCTTCTTGTTCTCCGCGTCAAAGCGCATGAGCATATTCGTGTCGCTGCCGCCGGCGTCGTTGTCCACGCCGTATACAAGGATGGTGTAGCAATATTTTTTGCGTTCCTTGCCGTTGGAGATGGTCTGGATGGCATTGGCATCCGCATCCTGCGCGCTGTCCTGCCCGGTCTGCGTGCCGGCGGGGTCATCCGTGACCGGCTCCGGTGCGCGCACGACATATTTGACCGCCGCCACGACCGCCACAGTCAGAAAAAGAAGCGACAGAAGCGTCACGACCGCGCGCTCGCCCCGGCTGCCGGACTTTTTCTTTTTCTGTTTTTTGGTATTTTTCCTGCGGCGCGGCACGTCATCAAAGTAGGGCTCGTAATAGTCCTGTTTTCTCATCTCATTGCTCCGTTCTGTTTTCTTTTGGTTGACAATAACAGCATTCTACCCTGTGTGGCGGACGGATGCAAGAGAAATTTTCATCGCCCGGACAGAACGCCTGTATCCTATAGACGAAAAATCGCGAAAAAGGTTTCAGATGCCCTTGTATTTTTTTCGCGTGGCCATGCCGCCGCGGATGTGCCGCTGGGCCTTGTTCTCGTCGAGCACCTCCTTGACCTGAAGGTACAGGCAGCGGTCAAATTGGGGCAGACGGTCCTGCAGGTCCTTGTGGACGGTGGATTTGCTCACGCCGTACTTCTTCGCCGCGGCGCGCACGGTGGCGCGGTTTTCGATGATGTAGGCCGCCAGCGTGCGGGCTCGTTCTTCCATATTTCCCTTCATGCAGCAACACTCCTGACTCATGTTGCTCCATCTATATGCGCCCCAAAGGGGAATATGCGCGGGAGGAATGAATATGCGGCAAAAACATTGCGCGCCGGAGCGGGAGCGTGCTATAATCGCCCTGACCGCGCCGGAGACGGCGCAGACTGAAGCGACAGGGAGGCCCTGCATGGAAAATAAACTCATCCGCAGCAAATACTTTTTATACCTGACCGAATTTTTCTCGGGAATGTCCGTTATGGCGGTCGAGCTCGGCGCGAGCAGGCTCATGGCGCCGTATTTCAGCTCGTCGCAGATCGTGTGGACCGTGATCATCGGCGTCATTATGATCGCGATGGCGATCGGCAACGTCTGGGGCGGCAAGCTCGCCGACCGGAGCGCGACACCGGACAGGCTCTACCGCCGCCTCATCCTCGCGGCCATCTGGATCGCGCTCATCCCGTTTGTGGGGCGGTACCTGATCGCGGGCATCTCGCTGTTGCTGGCGCTTTTTGTGACGAAGAACTTCCTCGTCTGGGCGGCGCTCGCGGCGTGCCTTGTGATCTTCGCGTTCCCCTGCGTGCTGCTCGGCACCGTCACGCCGTCGCTCACGCGCTTTACGGTCGATAATCTCGACGACACGGGCAAGACGGTGGGCCGGCTCAACGCGCTCAACACGATTGGCAGCATCATTGGCACCTTCGTGCCGACGTTTGTGACCATTCCCGCCGTCGGCACGGCGGCGACGTTCCTCATCTTCTCCGGCGTGCTCGCGGCCATCGGCATCGCGTACTTCGTGTTCGAGAAGAAAAAGAGCGTGCCGGGGATCGTCTCCGTCCTTTTGATCGCTGGACTGTGCTTTGCCCTGCCGTCTTACAGCTTCGCCTTCTGGCAGAGCGACATCACGCTTGAGGACGAGTCCATCTACAACTATTTGCAGGTCAAGGACGACGCGAAGCGCACGACGCTCTCGACGAACGTCCTCTTCGGCGTGCAGAGCGTGCAGGTCAAGGGCGACGCGCTGACGGGCATGTACTATGACTACGCGCTCGCCGCGCCCTGCATGGCGGGGATGGACGGCACGGACAATGAAGGCCGCAGCGTGATGATCCTCGGCATGGGCTCGGGCACGTACGCGAGCTACTGCGCACGCTACTTCCCCGGCGCGAGCGTGCAGGGCGCGGAGATCGACGAAAAGATCGCCGGCATTGCCTCAGACTACTTCGGCCTGCCCGACAGCGTGACGGTTGCGGTCGAGGACGGGCGCGCGTATCTCGCCGCGAGCGAGGAGCGGTTCGACGTCATCATGGTCGACGCCTATCAGGATATCACCATCCCGTTCCAGCTCTCGAGCGTCGAATTTTTCACGGAGGTGCAGCGCCATTTGAAGCCGAACGGCGTGATGGTGGTGAACCTCAACATGACGTCCGCGGAGAACGGCTCGATCAACGAATACCTCTGCGATACGATGGCGAGCGTTTTCAAGTACACCGTCTCCGCGCCCGTGAAGGGCAACACGAATACCGAGGTCTTCTGCACGGACACGGACAACTGGGAGGAAACGTTCCTGTGCAGCATCGCAAAGCTCAAGGACAGCGACTATGCCGATATGATGCGCACGGTCTACTCGAAGCTCACGCCCTATGAGGGCGGAAGCTGCATCCTGACGGACGACAAGGCGCCCGTGGAGGTGCTGGGGATGCGGGTGCTCGACGAGCTCATCGGCGATGAACTCAGGTACTACAAAGACGAGCTGAAAACCGGCGGGTTATCCGCGCTGCTCGGCGGCTGAAGATAGAAAAATGCCCGCGCCAACGGCGCGGGCATTTTTTACAGGATCAGCATTAAAACAGGAATGACGACAAAGCAGGCGAGCGTGGAGAGCGCCGCGCCCTGCGCGGCGAACTGCTCGTCCGCGCCGTAGTCCGCGGCGGCGACGACCGTCTGCGTCACGACCGGCATGGCGGTTTCGACAAGGAGCACGCTGCGCCCAAGACCCGCGACGCCGAAGAGCTCGCACAGCGCGAACGACACGCCAGGCACGAGCAGGAAGCGGAAGAGCAGCATGATGGCAAGGTCGCGGTCGAGCTTCAGATTTTTGAGCCCGATCTCATAGATGATATACCCCGTGAGCAGCAGCGCCAGCGGCGTGACGAGGTTGTTCATATATTTGCAGTAGCTCATCACGAGCGGCGGGAGGGAAACGCCCGTAAAGACGAGCACAAAGCTCACAAGAACGCCGATGACGGCGGGGGTGGTCAGGAACTTTTTGATCATCCGCTTGTCAAAGCCGCCGCCCTCGCCCGACCAGCGCACGAGCGACAGGCCGACGAGCTGGACAAAGCTCGTGTTGACAAGATAGTAGAGCATGACATAGGGCGTGCAGGCTTCGCCGAAGAGCTCGGTGCACATCGGAAGGCCGATGAAGATGGCGTTCGACACCGAGCACATCATCATAAAGACGCCGAGCTTCCTGTGCGGCAGCTTCAGGAGCCTGCCGACAAGCAGCGACAGCAGGAACGCGCCGACCGTGGAAAGAAGCGGCACGAGCAGAAAGCCGAGCGAGCCTGCGAGCAGCTCGTGCGTCAGGTTGTTAGTCAGCCCGTAGACGCACATACAGGGGATGGCGACAGACATGGTGAACTTGCTGATAAAACGCTTGGCCTGCGGGCTCATCCAGCCCATGCGCGCGCAGAAGTAGCCCGTGGCCGTCAGCAGCAGGATGATGGTGACGGACGCGACGGCGTGAAGGAACGTGTCCATAAAAAAACACCTCGCAGCGGAATGTAGATTTCAGTATATCAGCTTTGCGGCAAAAGACAAGAGAGGAAAAGTGGGTTGCAATGCCCCGCGGGATGGGCTATGATGAAAGGAAGCAGGAACCCTTTGAACACATCAGAGAAGATCGAGAGGAGTTTTATTGTTATGAAGGCAGCGCTGGTCATTATGGCGGCGGGCATGGGCTCGCGCTACGGCGGCAGCAAGCAGGTGGACGGGATCGGCCCGAACGGGGAGATCCTGATGGAATATTCCGTTTTCGACGCGCTGCGCGCGGGCTTTACGAAGGTGGTCTTCATCATCAAGCCCGAGATGCGCGATTTGATGGAGGACCTGGTCGGCAAGCGCCTTGCAGAGCGCAAAACGGCGGAGGGCGAAAAGGTCGAGGTGTGCTACGCCTATCAGGACTTTTCGAGCGTTCCCTCTTTTTACAAAGTACCCGAAGAGCGCGTCAAGCCGTTTGGCACGGTGCACGCGCTGCTGTGCGCGCGGGACTGCGTGAAAGAGCCCTTCGTCGTCATCAACGCCGACGACTATTATGGCGTGGACGCGTTCAGGACCATCTATGAAGAGCTCGGGAAGCTCGCCGCGAGCGGCGAGGGCACGATGGTCGGCTATGACCTCTGCAACACCGTGAGCGAGCACGGCACAGTCACGCGCGGCGTGTGCCACGTGAACGAGCAGGGGATGCTCGACCGCGTGGTGGAGACCTTCCACTTAAAGCCCTGCGATGACGGCAAGATCCGCGATATTCAGGAAAACGGCGACGGCCCGGTCTACGCGCCGGAGACGCCGGTGTCGATGAACTTCTGGGGCTTTACGCCCTGGCTCTTTGAAAAGCTCGACGAGTACTTCAAGGACTTCCTCCGCGCCCTGCCGGATGGCGAGATCAAAAGAGAGTGCCTGCTGCCGAGCCTGATCGGTCAGCTCATCGACCGCGGCGAGCTCACCGTCTCCGTGCTGAGATCGAGCGCGCGCTGGTTCGGCATGACCTACCACGAGGATAAGGAAATGGTGCAGAAAGAGCTTAAAAAGCTGCACGATGCGGGCGTGTATCCCGCATCACTGCGCGCATAAGAAAACGCAAGAGAACGACCGCCTCCGGACATACTACGTCCGGAGGTGATCTTCTCAATGAAACGCAAGGACGTGGGACTTCCGCGCGACATGACGCCGATGCTCAAAGCGCGCTTCGGTCAGCCCAGCGACTGCGCTGATCTCATCAACAAGTACGGCACCTATAATATCCAGCCGACGGCAGACACGGAAAACCTTTTTCCGATGATCGCGCCGGGGCTGCCGGAAGAGTGGAAACGCATGGCGATCGGCAAGTCGGAGCTTGAGAACTTGCAATCGTGAAAAAAGAGAAAAGAGGGCGCGGTCACGCGCCCTCGACCTGTCTTTTTCGCAGTTGTCGCGCTGAAAAGTGCAAAGAAGACGCGAATAGCCGTAAAGTTCTACAAAAAAGCAGATGACAAAATGTAGAATTTTATTACTGGTATACAAATAGAAGGTCTTGCTGGTACTTGCGTTGTCCATAAAATAGGTTAAAGTATGTGTTAAGAGTAACTTATCCGGCGGCGGCCGTGAGAGGGAATGCCTGCCGGAGAGACTCAAATATGAAGGAGGAGAGAGAATGGAAACCAAAAGTAACGCGAAACTGAAAGCATTATTCATCATCCCGTCGATCACTGGTATCATCCTGTTTATGATCCCGGTGAAGAATGCTGACGGCGATTGGACCGTTGTGGTCAAGATCCTGGCCGACATCATCTCGGGCTACATCGGCGGCTTCCTGCCGCTGCTGTGCGTGCTGATCCTCACCGTTTCCGCGGTGATGTCCCTCATTGCGCTGGCAAAACCCAAATTCATTATGAATAGCGACATCATGAAGGAATGCTTCGCCTGCAAACCCATCTGGGTCGTGCTCCGCGTGCTCGCGGTCATCTTCGTGTGGCTCACCTATCTGGGTGTCGGCGAGGACGGCGTGGGTCTCATCGGTATGATCACCGGCGGCGGTCAGGGCGGTTTTGTCCTCTATGACCTGCTCACCACGCTCGTTATCATCTTCGTCATCGCGGCGCTGCTGCTGCCGCTGCTGCTCGACTTCGGTCTGCTCGAATTCGTCGGCGCGCTGCTCACCAAGATCATGCGTCCCCTCTTCAAGGTTCCCGGCCGCGCGGCGGTCGACTGCATCACCTCCTGGATCGGCGACGGTACGCTCGGCGTTATGCTGACCTGCAACCAGTATGAGGGCGGCTACTACAACGCCAAGGAAGCGAGCATCATCGCCACGCTGTTCTCCGCTGTTTCCATCACGTTTACCCTCGTCGTTCTCAATACGGTGGGGCTGCTCGATTACTTCGGCGTCTACTACCTCATCGTCTGCTTCGTCGGTATCGTCTGCGCCATCATCTGCCCGTATCTCTACCCCCTGCGCAAAAAGCCCAACACGTACTTAGTCGAAGGCAAGGCCGCTCCCGACACCCTCCCCGAGGGCTACAAGAGCAACGTTGAGTACGGCATGGACCTCGCCATGAAGCGCGTTGCCGAGCACAAGGGTATCGGTGAATTCTTCAAGAGCGGCGCCAAGAACGCCTGCAGCATGTGGTTCGGCGTTCTGCCCTCCGTCATGGCCATCGGTACTGTCGCTCTGATCCTTGCCAACTACACGCCGATCTTTGAATGGCTCGGCATCCCGTTCCGCCCGCTGCTCCAGCTTCTTCAGGTCCCCGAGGCGGACGCTGTTGCCTCCACGATGATCGTCGGCTTCACCGACATGCTCACCCCCGCCGTCCTGATCGCGGAGTGCACCAGCGAGATGGCCAGATTCATCGTCGCTGTCGTCTCCGTCACGCAGGTCCTCTACCTCTCTGAGGTCGGCGGTCTGATCCTCGGCTCCAAGCTTCCTCTCAACATCTGGGAGCTGTTTGTGATCTTCCTTGAGCGCACCATCATCAGCCTGCTCATTGTCTGCCCGATCGCACACCTGCTGTTTTAAGGCAAAAAGGAACATCCTATTCTGCTCATAGTCCCAACCGAAAGGGTGAAGAGCGTCCGAAAGGACGCCCTTCACCTTATATTTTTAAGAATTTAGCGCAGATGCACAAAAATGTCTGTACAAATCATGAAAAGTTGTGATAAAATACAAAAGAGAGCATGAGAGAACTGCGGCAGAGACTGCAAGATGTGCCGGAGGTGAGAGACCGGCCGCCGCGGAAAAGGGAGAAGAGCCCCTATGACGATCAAGATCGATAAGGATGCGAAGGTGCCGGTGTATTTGCAGATCGCCGAGCAGATCAAAGCGCAGATCATCAGCGGCGCGCTGCCGAGGGCCAGCACGCTGCCAAGCGAGCGTGCCCTCGCACAGATTTTAGATGTGCACCGCAACACGGTCGTCAAGGCCTACAGCGAGCTCAAGAGCGACGCGTGGATCGAGTCGCGCCAGGGCGTGGGCTATGTCGTGACCGCGGCGGGCGTTGACAAGACGGCCGCGGAAGAGGAAAGCGGCGAAAATGCGCAGGGCGGGCGCGTCAACTGGGTCAGCGAGGTGGCAGACAAGTACCTTGACATGGAAAAGACGTTTGACGACCTGTTTCAGCGCTTTACGGATGAAAGCCACTATTCCCTCGGCAGCGGTGTCGCCTCGCGCGAGGTGTTTTCGTCCGAGCGCGTGGCGCAGGATATTGCGGCGCTCGTCACGGGCAGCGGCCCATGCCAGTATTTTTTCAGCCCCTACAAGGGCGATAAGTTTCTGCGGCAAAAGCTCGTGGCTTTCCTCAGTACGAAGGGGGTAAAGGCGTCATCGGGCGAAATTCAGGTTTTGTCGGAGACGAACCAGGCACTTGACTTCATCGTGACGCTGCTGGTCAAGCCGGGTGACAGCGTTGTGATGGAGGAGCCCGTGCACCCCGATATGTACCGTGTGATGGAGCTCGCGGGCGCAAAGATCCTGAGCGTTCCCATCGATGCGGACGGTATGAACTGCGAGGTGCTCGAAAAGCTGCTTACGCACATAAAGCCGCGCCTCATCTTTGTCAATTCGAGCTATCATGACCCCACGGGCCATATCCTGTCGCTTGAACGGCGCAAAAAGCTCGTGGAGCTCTCCAACCGCTACCGCATCCCGATCGTCGAGGAGGACGCGGCGAGCGAGCTCGCCTACGACGGGGAAAAGCCCCCGCCCATCAAGGCGTTCGACACGATGGGCAACGTTATTTACATCTATTCGTTTTCGCTCACGTTTGTCCCGGGACTGAGCCTTGCCTTTGTCACAGGCAACCGCGATTTTATCCGCGCGCTGAGCTATCTGGTCTCCGTGCGGCTGATGGCCTCGGACTGGATGACGCAAAAGCTGCTCGGTATGTATCTGGATGACGGCATTTATTACACTTCGCTTGCAAAATTCCGCGAGATCTACCGCGCAAACCGCGACCTTGTCTGCCGAAAACTTGACGAGCTCGCGCCGCTCGGCGTGAGATATATAAAGCCAAAAGGCGGCGTATATGTCTGGTGCGCCCTGCCGGACGGCGTGGACAGCAAGCAGTTCATCCGCAGGGCCTATAATATGGGCGTTACGCTGATCCCGGGACATGTTTTCTACCCGGGCAAGAACGGCGGGCGCGACCATATCCGCATCAATTATTCCTATGAATCCGAAGAACGCCTCGCCCAAGGCATGGAGGTATTGCAAAAAGCGCTAAAAGAAGAACTGGAGGAATGACTGGCACACGAAATGCCAACAGTGCTGATACATCACAAGTAAATAGGAAAAGGATATACTTGGAACAGAATTCAGAGAACGGACTCGCGGTGCGTCTGTGCTGCACGCGGCAGCGGCGCACGGAAACAAATCATGGACGGGGCGTTCGGGCGGTCGATGAGAGAGCCGCCGGCGTCCTGGGAAGGGAGCACGACTATGTATCCAGGCATCCACAACTTTTCCGAGATCGGAAAGCTCAACAAGGTGTTGCTGCACCGCCCCGGCGAGGAGCTGGAATCGCTGACGCCCGCGACGCTCGAGCGCCTGCTGTTTGACGACATTCCGTACTTAAAGGTCGCGCAGGAGGAGCACGACCGCTTTGCCGAGGTCCTGCGCGAAAACGGCGTTGAGGTCATCTACTATGTCGACGAGGTGGCCAAGGCCGTCGCCGACCCCGCGCGCCAGATCCAGCTCGTGAACGATTTTCTGAACATCAGCAAAATTCACGCCAAGGGCCTGCGCGCAAGTATGACGAGCCTGCTGCTCGATATGCCGCCCAAGCAGATGGTGACGAAGATGATCGCCGGCATCAAGCGCTGCGAGGTCGCCACCAAGCAGCCCACGTCGCTCATGGACCTGGTCGACGACGACTATCCCTTCGTCTCCGACCCCATGCCGAACCTGTACTTTACCCGCGACCCCGGCGCCTGCGTGGGCGAGGGCATCAACATCCACAGGATGCACACCCCCGCGCGCAAGCGCGAGAGCCTGCTCTTAAAATATATGTTCCTCTACAACCGCGACTTTGCCGCGCCGGACAACAGGATGTGGTACGATCTGTCCGACAGCTACTCCATCGAGGGCGGTGACGTGCTCGTGCTGTCGAAGGACATCGTGGCCGTCGGCCTTTCGCAGCGCACGACGGTCTCCGGCGCGGAGACGTTTGCGCGCAACCTGCTGCAAAACTCCGGATTTAAGAAGGTACTGGCCTTCGACATTCCCGAAACGCGCGCGTTCATGCACCTCGACACCGTGTTCACGATGGTCGACTACGACAAGTTCACCATCCATCCCGAGATCGAGGGCCCGCTGAGCGTTTACGAAATGACGCTCGATGAGCACGGCGAGCTCCGCTTCGGCGCGATCAAGGAGGAGCTCAAGGACATTCTGGCCCTCGAGCTCAAGCTGCCCGCGGTCGACCTGATCCGCTGCGGCGGCGGCGATCTGATGGCCGCGCAGCGCGAGCAGTGGAACGACGGGTCGAACACGCTGTGCATCGCGCCGGGCCGCGTCATCACCTATGAGCGCAACTATGTGACAAACGAGCTGCTGGCAAAGCACGGCCTCGATGTGCTGACCGTGCCGTCGGCCGAGCTGTCGCGCGGACGCGGCGGCCCGCGCTGTATGTCCTGCCCCGTCAACCGCGACGACCTGTAAGCACACCGCAGACACGACCCTTCCGCGGCACGCGCCCGCCCTTGCGCCGCGTGCGGATGCGGCGATAGGAGGAAGAGAGTTGAAAAGCAAGCGACAGGAGAAGATCCTGGAACTGATCGAAAAGTACGACATTGAGACGCAGGAGGAGCTCATCGCGCGCCTGGCCGAGTGCGGCATCCAGAGCAAGCAGACGACCGTCTCGCGCGATATCAAGGAGCTCTACCTTTATAAGGAGCCCCTCGGCGGCGGCCGCAGCCGCTACGCCGTTTCGGGCAGGGCCGACCATATCGACAACACGAGGCGCTTGCAGCTCATTTTGAATGAGTGCAGCGTCGGCGTGGACTGCGCGGGCATTGTGGTGCTGCTCAAAACGCTGCCGGGCCTTGCCGACGCTGCGGGCGCAGCCATCGACGCGATGCGCCTGCCGCAGATGCTCGGGTGCATCTCGGGCAACGATTCCGTGGCCATCATCGCCCGCGGCGAGCAGGAGGCGAACGCCCTGCGGCAGGAGCTGGCACAGTACTGCAAATAAGCTTTTACCGAGAGATGAGAGAGAAGAGGGAGCGGGAAGCGGCGGGAGCCGCTTCCCGCTCCGTTCTGCGCCCGGTGCGAGCGGGATTGCTGCATATCTCAAAAAAATTTTGAATCCCTACTTGTTTTTTTGTGATATCCTACTATAATATGTAACATAAAATATTCGAAAATAGCTTTATCTGTGCGGCTCGAGGAAGAGCAACTGGACAGACAAAGGCACAGCCGGTGAAAGCCGGTGTCGCAAAGCCAAGGGTCTAAACGGCGCACGCGCCGCACGGCAGCCGGCTGCCAAATACAGCTTCCCCCCTTCTTCGATGTCGCACGACAAGAAGGAGGTTTTTTTATGTCTGAGAAGAAGCTTGGCAAGAGGCTTCTCACCTGGGTCCTGGTGCTCGTGATGATGCTGTCCCTGCTGCCGGTGAGCACCCTGGCCGCAGACGGCACGGACGAAACGGCGGAAGACGGCGAAGTTGTGCTGGCGCCTGTTGCGGGCGTGGAAGAGGAAGAGACCGCCCCTGTGGAGGATGCGCCCATGCTGCTGGCCGCACCCGCGGCGGGAAATACCCCGATTGAGGTTCCTGTGGATAATCTGGATTTTGATAATGGCGTCATCAAGGGCATTGAAAAGACGTGGCTTGACACGAATAAGGACAAGCCTCTTTCCGTTACCATTCCGGCGGAAATTAACGGTACGCCGGTAACGACTATCGGCATTCAGGCATTTCAACGTTGTAAAAATTTAATTCGTATTGATCTGTCCAATACAAGTATTACCGCGATTCAGAAGAGAGCATTTTATGAGTGTACAGCGTTGAAGGAAGTCATTCTTCCGGATTCACTGGAAGTGCTCGGAAATCTTGAAAATGACGGCGGATTGTACACAGCTGGCTCTATCTTCTATGGGTGCTCCAATATGGAAAGCATTCGTACAGAGAGTTCTGATGAAGATGCAACCTTTGAGTTGCCTGCAAATCTTACAGCAATCGGAAAACATACTTTCTACGGTTGCTTCAAAAATGATGTTAAGGTTGTAATTCCGGAATCGGTAAAGGAAATTGGGCAAGAAGCATTCTATTATAAAAGCGGAAGCGTTGATCACATCACTCAGATTGTGCTTAAGAGTACAGATGTCAGCGGCTATCACAAGGAAGCATTTGATTTCCGGAGTGGAAGCAGCCGTATGCTTGTTTTCGCCAATAAGACGGTATATGACAACTACAACCCACGGAGCGCTATAAAGAGAATAATGACCTATCCGGTCGAAATCACCTTTGATGGTGCCAATGAAACAGAACTGCACCTGAACGGCAAGCCGCTTGGGTATCAGCTGGATAATACGACTGGATTCTGGGAACTCAGCGGTGCGTATGCACTGCCCACAGCACCGGGTTCCGGCACTCCTGTCGATCCCAAGCCCGGATATAAATATGTGACCGGCGGCGGCTGGAAGCTCGAAGAAAACAACGAAGTTCTGGACGTTACAAAGAATCTGAAAGCTGACCAAGATGAAGTAACGGCTGTTTCCGGCGGCGGCAAGTATGAATTGCTTGCGCCCACGATCTCTTACCTTGTAGACGGAAAAACTGAAGATGTCAATGCCGACCAGCCCTTCACCGTAACCATCGGGGACGACAAGGAGCACTCGATCGGTATTCAGGTCGATCACCCGCTGTTGAAGGAAAAGCAGGGCACTGACGAGGATTACGTTTACTTTGAGTACTACTGGTTTGATGAAGTAGCGCTCGGCGACGGACAAAATACTATGAACGGCCCGAGAAGCAAGGAAGAACCGGAGCGCTTTTCTACCACACAGAGCAGCTCGCAGTTTAATTATGTGGACGGCAAGCATAATACCATTCCCATTACAAAGGCGGAACACGCAAGATATGAAGGCAGCACCTATGAGGGCTATAATGACTACTATCTTGTAGTGGTGTTCGGTTACCATGTTGTGAATGGTGATACGAACGATACGCTGTTCTATCTCAGCGCAAATAATGGTATTGGTACCGGATACGCCGGTGCAACTGACGGAGTGCATCTGTTGCAGGTCAAGGTCAATGAAGTTCGCATCATTACCGCAACCGCTGACGAGCACGGCACGATCGAACCCGCGGGCACGATCACAGTACCCAAGGGCGGCAACAAGACCTTTACCATCACGCCCGATTCTGGCTACTGCATCAAGGACGTGCTGGTGGACGGCAAGAGCGTCGGCGCAGTAACGGAATACAAGTTTGAAAACGTGACCGAAGCCCATAAGATTCACGCGACCTTTGCCAGGAACTACACGCCCTACTATCCCATCCAGCCGGAGCAGCCCAAGGTCGATATTCCCGATGACGATGCGCTCGGTCTGAACACGACCGACCACTTCGCTTACATCGTCGGCTACGGCAACGGTCAGGTCCGCCCGCAGAATGCCATCACCCGCGCCGAGGTCGCGACCATCTTCTTCCGCCTGCTGACCGACGACGTGCGCGAGGAGAACTTCACGAGCACCAACAAGTACACCGATGTTGCCGCCGGCGCATGGTACAACAACGCCGTTTCGACGCTCGGCGCCATGGGCATCATCACGGGCTATCCCGACGGCACCTTCCGCCCGAACGCCTACATCACCCGCGCGGAGTTCGCCGCCATCGCAGCCCGCTTTGACACCGACGGCGACAAGACGCTCGCCGCCTTCAGCGATATCGCCAACCACTGGGCAAAGGACGAGATCAGCGTCGCCTACAACAACGGTTGGGTCGACGGTTATCCCGACGGCACCTTCGGTCCCCAGCGCAATATCACCCGCGCCGAGACCGTGACGCTCGTCAACCGCGTGCTGAATCGCAAGCCCGAGACCGAGGACGATCTGCTCCCCGACATGACCACCTGGACCGACAACGCCGACAAGAAGGCGTGGTACTATCTGGCCATTCAGGAGGCGACCAACAGCCACTACTACAAGTACAAGGAGAACTCCGAGTACGAAAAGTGGACCGAGCTGCGCGAGACCCGCGACTGGACGCAGTTAGAAAAGTAAAAAATGCGCAAAAAGAATGGGAACGCGATCGCGTTCCCATTCTTTTTTGTTTTGAAGCGCTTACACGCTGCCGATGGTGGCGACCATGACGGCCTTGATCGTGTGCATACGGTTCTCGGCCTCGTCGAAGACCTTGGAGTTCGGGGAGAGGAAGACCTCGTCCGTGACCTCGCGGATATCATAGCCGAGCTCCTTCTGGGAAGCGGCCATGGTGGTGTCGAAGTCGTGGAAGGAGGGCAGGCAGTGCAGGAAGATGCAGTCGGGATTCTCGGTGGCCTTCATCACCTCGCCCGTGACCTTGTAGGGCGTGAGCAGCTTGACGCGCTCGGGGATCTTGTCCTCTTCGCCCATGGAGGCCCAGATATCGGTGTAGAGGGCGTCCGCGCCCTTTAAGAGGGCCTTATCCTCGCCGTATTCGACGATGGCGCCGGTCGTCTTGCCGACCTCGCGGCAGTAGGCGACGACGTCGGCGGCGGGCGCGAGCTCGCGCGGGCCCCAGCCGACATAGTGGATGCCGAGCTTGGCGCAGATGTACATGAGGCAGTAGGCGACGTTGTTGCGCGTGTCGCCGCAGAAGACGAGCTTGCACTTGCTCAGGGGCTTCTTCGTGTTTTCCATGAGCGTCAGGATATCGGCGAGCGCCTGCGTCGGGTGGTCGACGTCCGTCAGGCCGTTCCACACGGGCACGCCCGCGTTGGCGGCGAGCCCCTCGACGACCTTCTGGTCGTAGCCGCGGTACTCGATGCCGTCATAGAAGCGGCCGAGGACCTTGGCGGTGTCCGCCATCGTTTCCTTCTTGCCCATCTGGGAAGACTTGGAATCGAGGAAGGTGACGCTTGCGCCTTCGTCATAGGCTGCAACCTCGAAGGCGCAGCGGGTGCGGGTGGAGGTCTTTTCGAACAGCAGCACGATGTTCTTGCCGGCGAGCAGATTGCCGCGGATGCCGGCGCGCTTTTTCGCCTTGAGGTCGGCGGCGAGGTTGAGCAT
>URQY01000019.1 GCA_900550165.1 uncultured Eubacteriales bacterium | reverse complement strand
CAACGACAACTGGATGACCCGAACCGAGACGCTGTTCCGCGGCATCGTGGTCCGCGGCAAGGACATTTGTGACCCGACGCTGGACATCGCCCTGAATGATACGTTCCAGGAGCGGAAGAAGGACGACATCACCGACCCTGCTGCCTTCCGGAAGCACTTTGCCGCTCACACGGCAGATGGCCGGGAGGCGGACAATCAGGTCACACCGCAGCTTCGTGACCTGGTACAGAAGCTGGAGACATCTTCCAACAGTGCCAAGCTGTGCGGTCTTGTCCTCCGTGACAGCGAGCTGACGCTGGCTCTGAACACCCGGTATGTGTTTGCGGGCGTTCCGGAGGAGCTGGATCTGCGGGACATTGACGGCATCCGCAAGTGGTTCATCGCCTCGCTGACCGGTATGGGCAATCTGCTGGATCTGATAACGGAAAGCTCCGTGCTGACCGATACGACAGAATAAGGAGAAGAATATGGAAGAAAAAAACAGGAACATGACGGATGAACATCTGTCGCAGCAGCTTCGCAAAAGCAAGGGCGGCAAATTGGGCGGAAAACTCCTTTCGCTGGTGGGCGGCGTGGTCGCCATCGCAGGCATCATTCTGGGCGGCAACATTGTGCTGGTCGTCATCGGCGGCGTAATCCTTGGCTTGGGGCAGATGGTGCAGGGCAAGTCCAAGGACAAGGCAAGCCAGCAGACCTTCGATGCCATCGCACCGGACATCGTAAGCGCCGCCCTTGAAAACGTGCAGATGAGCCCCACGCCGCATCTTCTGGACGCAGAGGACACGAACATACCCCTGCCCAGACACACCCATTGCAGCGGCAGTGGGTATGTCCGGGGAACATATCGCGGCCTGACTACGGAGCTGTGTACCGTCAGGCTGACGGAGGTCAACGAGGTCCAGCGGGAGGAAACAGGCCTGTGGGAAAAGAACGAGCAGCCTGTCTACACCGGTCAGTGGATGCTGTGTGAGCTGGGACAAGAATTTCCGACATGGCTGACCATCTGGCCGAGAGAAAGGCTGGATAAGCTGTTCAGCGCCAAAACCATTAAAACAGGCAGCGAGGTCTTCGACAAACGCTTCAATCTGAGCAGCGACGATGAAGCGGCAGCCCTTCGCATCCTGACCCCTGGCCGCATGGAGCGTATCCTGGCACTGGCGGATTCCTCCATCGGTAAATTTGCTGTAAATCTCAACCCCGACGGCAGGGTGTATATCGCCGTTCACAGCGGACGCGGCTTTTTCGACATCGGCAAAGGCCATGAAAGCCCGGCGCAGCTGCGGGAGCGCTTTGCCCGTGAACTGCGGTGGTTTACGGATATGATTGAAGTATTCCGCGGCGCATAAAGGAGGTGGACAGTATGCCTCTTTGGCTCGCTGCGGCGCTGCTGGTACTGTCGCTGTCGGGGATTTTTCTCTCCCGCCGTTACTTGCGGAAACCGCTTCAATCAGTCTGCGTCATCCTCTGCGTCCTGCTGGCAGCAGCCTGCGCCGCTTATATCGGACTGACCCTTCTGTTTGTGGATGCGGTACAGAACCAGCCGCCGGTATCGTAAAAAGAGTTCCCGCCCATAGCGGCAGGAAGGAGGACGTATGAAGAGTATTAAAGTTATTGTGATCGGTTTCATTCTTGCGATAGCGCTTGTGGCATGGCCCGTAGAATATACGCGGAATATCACAGCAGGAACCGGCTTTCTTCTCGGGGGTGTGCTGGCGGCCTGGCTCGGGATTCGCCGCCGGAAAGGCGCACGGAAGGAATACGAGGATGATGTGCGGCGGTACACAGGCACCACGATGATGAAGGTGGTATGGATTGAGGAATCGGTCGTTGAAAGGTGGGAGCACCAGGAGGACGGCAGTGATCGGCCGCGCCGGGAGACGTACTATCTGCCGACCTATGAGTACACAGTGAATGGCACGACCTATCGGTACTCAAGCCGTCAATCGCTGTCCGGCAAGCGAGATCTGGGGCGGCAGGTGGTCGGATACTATGACCCGGCTAAGCCTGAATGCATTACTGAAAACAGACCCCGAAAGCCTGTTTTCGGCGGAGCTTACTGCTTTTTGTGGGCTGCGTTTCTGCTGTTTTTCGGGATCATGACATTCACTGGAAATGTCACCATTTCCTGATATCAAGCATGGAATATCCCCTTTGATCTGTAAATGAATACAGGGGGTTCCTACATTGTGTTTTTGCGCCTGACTGCGTTTTGCAGTCAGGCGCATTTTAATGATAAGATGACTTCTACACTTAGGACATTTATCTACATCATACTCATTGTTGGTAAAGTCTACGTGGAAAGCCTTGCCGCAGGAACGGCATTTTAATTCAATATACATATTAACCTCCACTTCGGTACGGGCATTATTCCGCAATGCGGTACTTCTGCTGTTTACCGGAACCCTCCTTAATCAGGAGTCCTTTTTCAACCATATCCCGCAGAATCAAAATAGCGGTCGCCTGAGATACTTTCAACTCAGCTTCCACATCTTTGCGAATGATATATCCTTGCTTTCCAGCCAGTCGGAGCAGTATTTCCCGCCGTTCTGCTTTATCAGCGACCTTCAATGGGGCTGTCGCGGTTACGTCTTTTCGAGCACCTGCATAGTTAATGTTAGGTAGTGTAATTTTGAAGGCGTTATCTGTAACCTCAAACTGCGGCTTTACAGCGAAGTCAGCATAGCTCTCATTAATTTTTAGAATACCAGTGCCGTAAGCTTCAATTAGTTTCAGCCGATAAAATACATTGGCCAAATTTGGATTACGGAGCGCAGATACACCGAGCATAATATCGTCAAAAGTAAGGCCGCGAACCAGACCGCCAATGGTCACAAACTCAATGCGGTCATCGAAGATGCTGATCAGCGTGGAGCTGCTGAAGCTGTAATCACGATGGGTGATGGCGTTGAGCAATGCTTCGCGTAACGCTTCGCTGGGGTAATCTCGCCTGTCAATGCGTTCCAGCCCTTCAAATTCCGCACGGGTATGGTTGAACTGATCAATGTAGGAATAGGCATCCTCCAACTGCGTAAGCAAAGAGCCACTCAACTCCTTGCGGTCACGGAACACGCTTTTCTTGCTGCCATCAAATACAGCCAGCTTGATGGTGTGAACGCATTGATCAGATAGCAACATACCAAGGTTGGTGTAGGTACCATCGGAGCCGATGATATTCAGCGTTCGCTTCTGCTGATCTCCGAAAGGAAGACTGCGCTTTGCAAAATAACTCTCTGCTTTTTCAAAGGTCAACTGCTGATTGATGGAACGAGCATCCTCGTAACGGTCACCGCTGGTCTCCTTAATCATATTCAGTATGGCTGTCTCAGAAGCCGGAACAGAGGATGCGCTCTGGCGAACATACACGCCCTCTGGGCGGATGCCCTTCCCTGCGAGGTAATAGGGACGGGCAGTACCTCGCTGCACTGTCAAAACCACAACAGGCTTTTCTTCGATGGTTTCGATGGCACACTCAGTAAACATGGTAACATCCGGACGAATGGAATCTCGAATCATATTTGTGATCCGAAGCATGACTGCATCGGTGTTTTCAATACCACGGACACTTCCATCATCATTCACGCCAATATAAATCTTTCCGCCATCCGTATTTGCAAAGGCAACTATAGCATATTTGATGTCGTCCACATATTCGCGCTTAAACTCCGTGGTCTTATTCTCAATCATAAAACGGCCTCCGTTCTAACAATCGCTTCTAACAATTATTATAATAACTATCAGAAAGAAATCAAGAGCAAAAAGAATATGTTTTTGTATCATGCTGTCGATTGCGCTACAATAGCAAAAAGGCTACTGCTATTGCGTTTATAATCACGAAATTTATCCATGCACATGATATTTTCTCAGCAAGCTATAATCATGCTATACTTTTCCGTCAGAGTGTGCTATGATTTAGCAGGTATTCGGCCGGTCACGACCGAAATATCTTTTGAAGCGTTGGAAAAGATGCCCTTCCCTTATGATACGGAGGGCTCTGAAAATCTTTCACTGAGGTGACATCACCTTTAGGTTCTCGTGCCGCAAGGCGTTGGGGTTCAAGTCCCCATGCCCGCACCACACCGGAGCAAAGCAAGCTTTGCTCCGGTGTTTTTTTATAAAAGTACGCTTTCCGCCGCCTTGCTCTTCCCTGCCAAATTGAGCCCGCTGCACAGGGCTTCAACTTGGTGAAAGCAAGGGCGTTGAAACGGCGCATCTTCCGTCAACACGAGCCAAGCCAATATGATCCGAGCCTGTTTACAATCGGCGATGGGTTCGGAGCATTGCTTTTCTTTAGCCGTCCTGCTACAATATCTTTGCATCGCAGCCAAATATCCACCATTTTTGCATCCTCGCAGGCATTAGAAACGCTGCGCCGCGGCGGCGTTGTGCGCCTTTCGGCGTGTTTCTTCGCTCGCATACGATTTTATTGAAGGAGGAAAGTTTATCGTGCACGACTTTATCGGAACCATTTTTTATTATTTTCGAAATGCAATCCCCCTCGCTTTGATCGGCTTGGCGGCAGGTGCAGTGATTCTTGTTATGCTGGATCTGAAGTGCCGCCGAGAAGGAAAATGTTTTCCGAAAGGGCGAGCCGTAGTTGTTCTCCTTCTGTTGTGCTACTTGGGCGGGCTTGCTGCCATCACTTTAATGAACCGTATGGATGGTATGCGAATGGGCGTCCAGTTCCTTCCTTTTATGGCGTTTTGGGAGGCGTGGAATAACTTTACTCTGCAGATCTGGCTAAACCCTTTGTTGAACATCGCTATGTTCCTTCCACTGGGCGTACTGCTTCCTCTTGCAGCAAAGCATTTCCAACGGTGGTTTTGGATGCTGACCGCCGGGGTCGGCACATCTCTTGTGATCGAGCTGCTTCAGTATGTCCTTGGTCGTGGACAGACCGATGTGGACGATTTGATATGCAATGTTTTGGGGGCTATGCTGGGGTACTGCTTTTGCATGCTGTTCGTCAGCTTGGTGAGAAAACAATGGAAAACCGCCGGAGCCTATGCCATTCTTCCCCTTCTGTCCATCGCTGCTCTGGCCGGTGTGTTCCTCACCTATCATTTCCAGCCCTACGGCAATCTTGCGGATGCTCCGATTTACGCCGCCAACACCAAGGGAATAGAATGGGTGCAGGAGTGTTCACTATCTGATGAGCCGGGGCCGTCTGGGGTGTACTGGACGGAACCGTTCACCATAGAAAGCAGCGACGCTTTTGCAGTAGAGTTTATTGGGCGGCAAGGGGCTGAAATCAGATTTGGCACTCCTGACGTGGATTACTATGACAATACCGCCGTCTATTCTGACCACCAAACCTATGCCCTGTGGGTAACTTACAAAGACCGCTCCTATGAGTACACAGATTACCGCGTGGACAGCGAACTACGATACAGCGGAAAGGGCGGAGCGATCACAGAGGACGACCTTCGTGCCGCTCTGGATAAGTTGGGTATCGAGATCCCCGATGCGGCCAGCTTTGTCGCCGTGGACGAGAGCGAGGGAAGGTACGCTTTTCGGGCAGAATGTGTAGTAGAAGACGATGTGCTTACCAATGGTGAATTGGTCTGCTGGGTGGCAGAGGGCGGTATCCTCTACCAGGTAGACAACCATCTTTCTGTCAGCACCCTTCATGGAAATGCTGCGGTTATCTCTTCCCAAGAGGCGTATGAGCGCCTTTGTGCCGGGCGGTTCTCTTGGCGTGATGTGCCCATGTTCAACTATTTGTCTCCACGGCAAGTGCGAGTCACTGACTGCAAGCTCGAATATATAACCGACAGCAAGGGATTCCACCAGCCCGTTTACTTGTTCACCCTCTCAGATGAAAATGATGCCGCGCTGCGGGGCGGTACCGGTTGGACCACTTTCGTTCCTGCTTTAGCCGGATAGCCGATTCGGCGAGAATATGGGCTTGACACTCTCACCCGCACCAAGCAGCAAAGCAGCACCGTTTTTTGACCGTCAGAAGTCAAAAGGCCGTGCTGCTTTTTTGTATTCTTTACGCCACCGCTCCCGCCGCACGCGAAAGGGAAAAAATCATCGTTGAACACTCCCCGAAAATCTGCCATAATAGAAGAATTACGACAGCAAACGCAGAAAGTGGTTTTCGATATGAAACATATTTGCATCGGCGTCCTCGCCCACGTCGACTCCGGAAAAACGACCCTCTCCGAGGGGCTTTTATATGCTTCCGGCGCGCTGCGAAAGCTCGGCCGCGTCGACCACGGCGACGCCTTTCTCGATACCGACGCACTCGAGCGTGAGCGCGGCATCACCATTTTTTCCAAGCAGGCCATGCTCACCGCCGGAGCAACCGAGATCACGCTGCTCGACACCCCCGGCCATGTCGACTTTTCCGCCGAGATGGAGCGCACGCTCTCCGTCCTCGATTACGCGGTGCTCGTCATCAGCGGCAGCGACGGTGTGCAAAGCCACACGCGCACGCTCTGGCGGCTGCTCGAGCGCTACAGCGTGCCGACGTTCCTGTTCATCAACAAGATGGACCTCGCGGGCGCGGACAAAAGCGCCCTGATGACTCAGCTCACAGCGGCGCTGAGCGCGGAATGTGTCGACTTTTCCGCCCCTGTGAGCGAGCGCGACGAGGCGCTCGCCCTCTGCGGCGAGACGGCGCTCGAGCAGCTGCTCGAGCACGGGGCCGTCACGGACGCCTGCATTGCCGACATGGTCGAGCAGCGCGCCGTCTTCCCCTGCTTTTTCGGCTCAGCGCTTAAAATGCAGGGCGTGGAGGAGCTGCTCGCCGCGCTCGATGCGTTCACGCTGGAGCCGGACTATCCCGATACCTTCGGCGCAAGGGTCTTCAAGATCTCACGCGACGCGCAGGGCGCGCGCCTGACGTGGCTGAAGGTCACGGGCGGGTCGCTGCGCGTAAAAGCCCCGCTCTCCTATGAAGCACAGGGCCGCGCCTACAGCGAAAAGGCCGATCAGCTGCGCCTCTACTCCGGCGTCAAGTTCCGTGCGCTCGAGGAGGCGGGCGCGGGCAGCGTCATCGCCGTCACGGGCCTGAGCCACAGCTATGTCGGTCTCGGCCTCGGCGCCGAGGCCGAGGCGTCCGCGCCGCTCCTGCAGCCGGTGCTGACCTATCAGCTCATCCTGCCCGACGGCGCGGACGCGCACAGCGCGCTCGCGAAACTCCGCGAGCTTGAGGAGGAGGACCCGATGCTGCGCATCGTCTGGGACGAACGCAGCGCTCAGATCCACGTCCAGCTCATGGGCAAGATTCAGCTTGAGATCCTCCGCCGCCTGATCTCAGACCGTTTTGGCCTTGCCGTCAGCTTCGGCGAAGGCAGTATCGTCTACCGCGAGACCATCGCCGCGCCCGTGCTCGGCATGGGGCATTTCGAGCCCCTGCGCCACTACGCGGAGGTACAGCTCCTCATCGAGCCGCTGCCGCGCGGGACGGGCGTGCAGCTTGCGAGTACCGTCCCGACGGATGTACTCGATCTCAACTGGCAGAGGCTCATCTTCACGCACCTTCTGGAGCGCGAGCACGCAGGCGTGCTGACCGGCTCGCCGCTGACGGACGTGAAATTTACGCTCGTCGCGGGCCGGGCGCACCTGAAGCACACCGAGGGCGGCGACTTCCGACAGGCGACCTACCGCGCCGTGCGGCAGGGGCTGATGCAGGCGGAAAACGTGCTGCTCGAGCCGTACTACGATTTTACGCTCGAACTGCCGGATGAGTGCGTCGGCCGCGCGATGAGCGACATTCAGCGCATGGACGGCACGTTCAACACGCCGCAGCCGCTCCACGGCGGCTCGGTCATCACAGGCAAAGCGCCGGTTTCCTCCATGCGCAACTACTGCGAGAGCGTCGCGGCCTACACGCGCGGGCGCGGGCAGCTGAGCTGCACCGTTCACGGCTATGAGGCCTGCCGGGAGCAGGACACCGTCGTCACCGCGCTCGGCTACGATGCCGAGCGCGACACGGAGAATCCCTCGTCCTCCGTATTCTGTGACCACGGCGGCAGCGTCACCGTTCCTTGGGACGAGGTCCCGCAGCGCGTCCACTGCGACAGCGGCCTCCGCCTCGGCGAGGAAGCGCGCGAGGAAGAAAGTACACCCGCTGCCCGCCGCGGCGTCGGCGCGGGCGGCGCATATGCCGCGGACAGGGAATTGCAGGATATCTTCGAGCGCACCTACGGCAAGGTCGAGCGCCGCGCCTTTGAGCCGGCGAAAAAGCCCGCGCGCACATCGCTTTCCGACCACTACGACGTCACGATTCACTCGGAGGAGACGGAATATTTGCTCGTCGACGGCTACAACATCATCTTTGCGTGGGATGAGCTCTCCGCGCTCGCCGCGCAGGATATTGCCGCCGCGCGCAGCGCGCTCATCGACATTCTGGCAAACTTTCAGGGCTTTCGCAAGTGCCGCGTCATCGCAGTGTTCGACGCCTACAAGGTCAAGGGCAATCCCGGCAGCGTGCAGACGGTGCACGGCGTCAAGGTCGTCTATACGAAGGAGGCCGAGACCGCCGACACCTACATTGAGCGCGCGACCTACGAGCTGCGCCGCGAGCGGCGCGTGCGCGTGGCAACGTCGGACGGCCCCGAGCAGGTCATCATCCTCGGCCACGGGGCGCTGCGCGTCTCCGCCCGCGCGTTCCATGCCGAGGTCGAGGCCGCCGAGGGGCAGATCGGCGCCGTGCTGCAAAGCCTGACGAATCGTCCCCGAAGCGAACGCACCATAAGAAACAATGTAACGCTCAAGCAATGATCTCTGACAAAAAGCGGCGGCCGCGTGCCGCCGCTTTTTTGTCGCGATCTGCACATTTTCCCTCTTGCATTTCGTTTTTAACTGTTGTATCCTAATCACTGTCAATTTATTGCAATAGTCAATTTAGATTGACTATCTAACCATTTTGAGGAAAGGAGAATCTCATGCAGACCAACGAGATACAGGAGCTCCTGCTCGACACCATCCCCGCCTGGCACTACTGGTTTGCCCGCCCGTTCAAGCGGATGCTCAACGACGGCGTGAGCCTCGATATGTATTACTGCATCCAGTCCCTGCGCCGCAGCGAGCGCACGATGACGATGACGGAGCTGTCAAACTTTGCCCGTATGCCCAAGCAGCAGATGAGCAAGCTCGTCGACAAGCTGGTCGACGGCGGCTTTGCCGAGCGGCTGAGCGACCCGGATGACCGCCGGGTCATCCGCCTGCGCGCCACGACGAAGGCCGACGAATACGTGATGAGCTTTCTTGAAAAGGACGCGGCGGAGTTCCGCGAATTCTTCGACCAGCTTGAAAGCGGCAAGCGCGAGCGCTTCTGCGACGCGCTGCGCACCATCCACGACACCTTTGAGGAGCAGCGCGAGCACCTCATCGCACAGGGAAAGCTTCCTCCCTGTCCCCCCGGGAAAGGAGAGCATTGCCAATGAACATGATCCGGCAGCTCATGGGCTGCATCCGCGAGTACAGAAAGCCCACCATCCTGACGCTTGTGTGCATGGTCGGCGAGGTGGCGATCGAAGTGCTCATTCCGTTTTTCACCGCAAACCTCATCAACGAGGTCAAGGCCGGCGCAGAGCTCGGCGGCATCGTGCGCGTGGGCCTCGTGCTCATTCTGATGGCGCTCGTGTCGCTCGGCTGCGGCGCGGCAGGCGGTCTGTTCGGCTCGCGCGCGAGCGCGGGCTTTGCCAAAAATGTCCGTCACGACGTCTTTACCCGCGTGCAGAGCTTTGCCTTTGAGAATATCGACAAATTCTCCTCCGCCTCGCTCGTCACGCGCATGACGACCGACGTCAACAACGTGCAGATGGCCTTCATGGTGTGCATCCGCATCGCCGTGCGCGCCCCGCTGATGTTCCTCTTCGCCATCATCATGGCCTATATCATGGGCGGCGCGCTCGCGACGACCTTCGTCATCGTTATCCCGCTGCTCGTCGTCGGGCTTCTTCTCATCGCGCGCAAGGCAATGCCCGCCTTCCGCGCAGTCTTCCGCAAATATGACCGACTCAACGAATCCGTGGAGGAAAATGTGCGCGCGATGCGCGTGGTCAAGGGCTTTGCCCGCGAGGAATACGAAAAGAAGAAGTTCGCCGCCGCCTCGGGCGATATTGCCAAGGACTTCACCTACGCCGAGCGCGTCGTCGCGCTCAACACGCCCTTGATGCAGTTCTGCGTGTACTTTAACATGGTCTTCGTGCTCTATGTCGGCTCGAAGCTCATCATCACGGGCGGCGGCACGACGATCGACGTCGGCCAGCTCTCTGCCATGCTGACCTACGGGATGCAGATTCTCATGTCGCTGATGATGATCTCGATGATCTATGTCATGCTCACAATGTCCTACGAGTCGTTCGTGCGTATCTGCGAGGTGCTGCGGGAGCAGCCCGCGCTCACCGACCCCGCCTCCCCCGTCACGGAGGTCAAGGACGGCTCGATCGACTTTGAAAACGTCAGCTTCAAATACTCCGCGCAGGCAAAGAAGTTTGCCCTGCAGGGCATCGATCTGCACATCAGATCCGGTCAGACCGTCGGCATTCTCGGCGGCACGGGCTCGAGCAAATCGACCCTCGTGCAGCTCATCCCGCGCCTGTACGACGCAACCGAAGGCAGCGTCAAGGTCGGCGGCATGGATGTGCGCAATTACGACCTTGACGCCCTGCGCGGCAAAGTCAGCGTGGTGCTGCAAAAGAACGTTCTCTTCTCCGGCACCATCAAGGATAACCTGCGCTGGGGCAACGAGAATGCCACCGATGACGAGATGGTCGAGGCGTGCAGGCTCGCACAGGCGGACGAATTCATCCGCTCCTTCCCCGACGGGTACGACACCTACATCGAGCAGGGCGGCACAAACGTCTCCGGCGGGCAGAAGCAGCGCCTCTGCATCGCCCGCGCGCTGCTGAAAAAGCCGAAAATCCTCATTCTCGACGACTCGACCTCCGCGGTCGACACGCGCACCGACGCGCTCATCCGCGAGGGCTTCCGCACCTATATCCCCGAAACGACCAAGATCATCATCGCCCAGCGCGTCGCGTCCGTGCAGGATGCCGATCTCATCCTGGTGATGGACAACGGCCGCATCGCGGACATGGGCACGCACGAGCAGCTCCTTGCCTCGAGCGCGATCTACCGCGAGGTCTATGAATCCCAGACGAACGGAGGTGAGCAGGATGAAGCGTAAGCCCATCGACACCGGCCGCGGGCCCAATGCCGGCGCCGCAAACCTTGCTATGCTGAAGCGCACGGTGAAAAAGCTGTTCTCCTACTACCCTGTGCTCGCCCCCATCACGTTCGCGTGCATCCTGTTTTCGTCCATCGTGTCCTCCATCCCCTCGCTTTTCACACAGAACGTCATTCAGGTCATCGAAAAGTGGTATGTTTCGCGCGACTGGGCCGCGGCGCAGGCCGAGCTCAAGCCCATCCTGACACTGCTCATCGTGCTGTATGTCCTCTCCATCCTCGCCATCCTTGTTCAAAAGCAGCTCATGGCCTATATGACGCAGGGCTTTCTCAACAAGCTCCGTCAGGAGATGTTCGGCGGGATGCAGGACCTTCCCATCCGCTACTTTGACACCCATCAGCACGGCGATATCATGAGCTTCTACACCAACGATATCGACACGCTGCGCCAGCTCGTGTCCGAGGCCATCCCCGCCTTCCTCCAGTCGGGCGCGATCGTGCTGGTCGTATTCGCCATCATGCTCTACTTCAGTCTCTGGCTCACACTGGTGCTGGTCCTCGGCATCGTGCTGATGGTCATCGTCACCAAGCGCGTTGGCGGCGGCAGCGCCAAGTTCTTCCTACGCCAGCAGAAGGCCGTCGCCAAGACTGAGGGCTTCATTCAGGAGACGATGACGGGCCAGAAGGTCGTCAAGGTCTTCTGCCACGAGCAGCGCTCCATCGAGGAGTTCGATGAGATCAACAATGCCCTCTTTGAGGACAGCTACCGCGCCCACGCCTACGCAAGCGTGCTTGGCCCCATCATCGGCAACATCGGCAATTTGCTTTACGTTGCTCTCGCCCTGGTGGGCGGCGTGTTCCTGCTCATCGGCCTGCCGAACGTCAGTCTCTCCGGCAAGGTGCTGGATATCTCCATTCTTGTTCCCTTCCTCAACATGACCAAGCAGTTCACCGGCAACGTCAACCAGCTCTCCCAGCAGATCAACTCCATCGTCATGGCGGGCGCGGGCGCGCAGCGCGTCTTCTCCCTCATCGATGAAAAGCCCGAGACGGATGACGGCTTCGTCACGCTCGTCGACGCGAATATCGCCCCCGACGGCACCATGACCGAGAGCGACACGCACACCGGCCACTGGGCGTGGAAGAACCCCAATGACAACGGCAAGGTCGGCTATCGCGCGCTGCGCGGCGATGTGCGTCTCATCGACGTGGACTTCGGCTACGAGCCGAACAAAGAGGTCCTGCACGACGTGTCCGTCTACGCCGAGCCCGGCCAGAAGGTCGCCTTCGTCGGCGCGACGGGCGCGGGCAAGACGACCATCACCAACCTCATCAACCGCTTCTATGACATTGCGGACGGCCAGATCCTCTACGACGGCATCGACGTCAGCAAGATCAAAAAGGCCGACCTGCGCCGCAGTCTCGGCATCGTCCTGCAGGACGTGAACCTCTTCACCGGCACGGTGATGGACAACATCCGTTACGGCAAGCTCGATGCAACGGATGAAGAGTGCATCGCCGCGGCGAAGCTCGCCGGTGCAGACGACTTCATCACGAGACTCCCGCAGGGCTACGCGACGGAGCTCGCCAACAACGGCGCAAATCTCTCGCAGGGCCAGCGCCAGCTCATCTCCATCGCTCGCGCGGCGGTCGCCGACCCGCCGGTCATGATCCTCGACGAGGCGACGTCGTCCATCGACACGCGCACCGAGGCCATCGTCCAGCGCGGCATGGATAAGCTCATGGAGGGCCGCACGGTGTTCGTCATCGCGCACCGCCTCTCCACCGTCAAGAACTCCGACGTTATCATGGTCCTCGACCACGGCCGCATCATCGAGCGCGGCAGCCACGAAAAGCTGATCGCGGAAAAGGGCACTTACTACCAGCTCTACACCGGCGCATTCGAATTGGAGTAACTGCACAAGGCTTTCGAAAAAGCGGCGGAGCCGCTTTTTCGAAAGTCAGGGGCGCATCCGAAAGGATGCGCTCTTTTTCTGCATATTGGTCCAAGTCCTCCCGGTATAATGTGTTGAACGCAAATTTTTAAGGGAGGAATTCTATGTCTCGTTCCTTTTTCCGCACCTACGGCTTTATGAGCGCGATGCTGCTCGCCATCGTGCTCGGGTGCGTGCTGGGCGCGCTGTGGCCGGGGGCGACGTGTCTCGCGCCGCTCGGCACCATCTTCATCAACCTAATGTTCTGCATCGTCGTGCCGCTCGTGTTCTGCTCGCTCGCAAGCTCCATCGCCTGCATGAAAAGCCCCAAGCGCGCGGGGAAGATCATGGGGACCACACTTCTCGTCTTCATCGTCACAGGCCTCATCGCCGCGATCATCATGGTCGCCGTGATGCGCCTCTATCCCCCGGTGCTCGAGCCGTGGGCGGACGCAGTGGCCGGCACGGTCGACGCGCAGGCGAGCGTTGCGGAGCTGCTCGTCAACTTCTTCACGGTCGAAGACTTCGCCGCGCTTCTCTCCCGCCGCGCGATGCTGCCGCTCATCGTCTTCTCTATTCTCATCGGCTTCGGCGTGAACCTAAGCGGCGGCGCGGACTGCCTGACGGCGCGCGTCCTGCAGGATATGACGAATTGCCTCCTGAAGGTCGTCTCGCTCATCTCCTATTACGCGCCTGCTGCGTTTTTTGGCTTCTTCGCCTCGCTTGTCGCGACCTACGGCGCGCAGATCACCGCGGCCTATGGCCGTGCGATGCTCGTCTACTATCCGCTCTGCCTTGCCTACGCGCTCCTCGCCTTTCCGCTCTACGCCTACCTTGGCGGCGGGAAAGCGGGCATTGCCGTCATGCGGCGGCACATTCTGCGTCCCGCGGTCACGGCGCTCGGCACCTGCTCATCCGTCGCGACCATTCCGACCAACCTGGAGGCCGCGGAGGACAGCGGCGTGCCGCGCGATATCTCCGACCTCGTGCTTCCCCTCGGCGCGACGATGCACATGGACGGCTCGTGCTTTAGCTGCGTGCTGAAGATCGCGTTTCTCTTCGGCGTGTTCGGCATCCCCTTTGAGGGCGCGGGGCTCATCGTTAAAATCCTGCTCGTCGCCGTGTTCAGCTCGGTCGCCATGAGCGGCATCCCAGGCGGCGGATACATCGGCGAGTACATCATCTGCACGCTCTTTTTCCCTTCGCAGATGGCCATCGCCTACCCCATTGCCGTGACGATCGGCAACCTTGTCGACCCGCCCGCGACGATGATCAACTCCGCGGGCGACTACGTGGTGTCGTTTCTCGTCGCGCGCTTTACCGAGGGGAAAGATTGGCTCGAGCGCGCGGGAAAAGCGTGAAAAATACGTGCGCGCCGCCGGCAAGTGTGCTATAATGCAGTCTTGAGATCAAAAGAACCGCCCGCCAAAGGCGGGCAGAAAAGAGGATATCACGATGGAATACGATCTGCCCATCGCGCGCATGGCGCGCGGCATTGACGTCGAGGGCTTCTACCTGCTCAAATCCGCCTTCTCCAAGGTGACGGCCACCGGCAAGCCGTTCCTGACCGCCGTGCTCGCCGACGAGAGCGGCACGATCGAGGCCAAGGTCTGGGACTACACTGGTCCCATCGGTGAGCGCGACGTGGGCAAGGCCATCAAAATTCGCGGCAGCGTGTCGGACTACCGCGGCGCCCTGCAGATCACGGTCGACAAGCTCCGCCTGGCAGCGGACGACGACCATGTGGACGTCTCGCGCCTTGTGAGCGTCGCCCCCATCGACCGCGACGGCGCTTACGCCGACATTGAGCGCCTTGTCGCCTCCATCGAGGACCCGGATCACCGCGCCGTGTGCGAGGAGATGCTGCGCCGCCATAAGGCGGCCTTCCGCACCATTCCTGCCGCCAAGAGCGTGCACCACAGCTTTCTCTCCGGCCTTCTGATGCACACATACAATATGCTGCGTCTGGCCGATTTCCTTGCCGCGCAGTACGCAGACACCGTGGACCGCAGCCTGCTGCTTGCCGGCACGCTGCTGCACGACTTCGGCAAGGAGCAGGAGTTCACCTTCTCCGAGCTCGGCCTTGTGACGGATTACTCCACCAAGGGCCAGCTTCTCGGCCACCTTGTCATGGGCGCACAGGAGGTGGGCGAGGCCGCCGCCGCGCTCGGCATCCCGGAGGAAAAGTCGATGCTTTTGCAGCATCTTCTGCTTTCGCATCACGGCGAGCCTCAGTTCGGCGCGGCGGTGCTGCCCCAGTGCGCGGAGGCGGAGCTCCTCTCGCTCATCGACCAGATCGACAGCCGCATGGAAATTTACCGCGAGGCGCTTGCGCCGCTGACCGCCGGTGAATTCAGCCCGCGCATCTTCGCGCTCGACAACCGCCGCGTGTATAAGCACCGCTGAAAAGCCGGTCCGGGAAAGGACCTGACAGGGAGAGGCTCTCTCGCACGGGAGGGGCTCTCCCTTTTTGCGTCCGTCTTTTCGCGCCGCGCGCTTTTTTCGACCGAATACGGAAAAACGGTGCTTCGCGCATTGCATTTGTGGGGCAGCTTTGCTATAATCAATGCAAAGCGTGATACTTTTGAAAGGATAGTGATTTGGCATGAAGAAGCTGCTCGATGCGATGCTTGCCGCCCTTGCGCGCGGCGAGCGTGTGGTGCTGAGCAGCATTCTGGCATCCTCGGGCTCTGTGCCGCGCGGCGCGGGCGCGAAGATGGCCGTCTTTGAAGATGGCCGCGTGCTCGGCACGATCGGCGGCGGCGCGGTGGAGCGGCTGAGCATCCAGCGCGCGCAGGACGCGCTCAAAAACGGTGGCAGCAACGAGCTCAAGTCCTACAACCTGCACCCGAGTGAGGTGGCCAGCACGGGCATGATCTGCGGCGGCGCGGTCACGGTCTACTTCCAGTTCTTCGCGCCCGAGCAGGCGGCGGATATCGCGGTGCTCAAGCGCTGGCGCGAAATGCTCGACAGGGACGTCGACCTCTGGCTGCTGCTGTCTCTTGACGGCGACGGCGTGAACGAGTTCCACGTTGTCACGCGCGAGGAGATCCCGCAGGACAAGGCGGACTACTTTTCCGCCAAGGCCGTGTGGAAAGACGGCATTTATGTCGAGCCGCTGTGCCACGCGGGCAGCGTGTATATCTTCGGCGGCGGCCATGTGGGCCGCGCGCTCGTGCCGGTGCTGGCGACGGTGGGCTTCCGCGTGGTGATGTACGACAACCGCGAGGAGCTTGCGAAGAAAGAAAACTATCCCATGGCGAGCGAGGTCATCTTCGGCAGCTTTTCCGATATTTCCGGCAAGGTGGCGCTCACGGCGAACGACTATGCCGTCGTGATGACGCCGGGCCATCAGGCAGACTATGAGATCCTCTCCCAGGTGCTGGGGAGCGATGCGACCTATATCGGCTGCATCGGCAGCCGCACAAAGGTCGCCAAGACGCGCGAGCGCCTCAAGGGCGACGGCTATACCGAGACAGACATCGCGCGCGTCCACGCGCCCATCGGCCTTCCGATTCTGGCTGAGACGCCGGAGGAGATCGCCATCAGCATCGCGGCGGAGATGATCGAGCACCGCGCGCGCCTCGCCGGACAGCGGCACTGAGGGTGCGTATATGCAGATCGCACCGCTTTTGCACGTCGGCCGCGGCGTGACGGCCATCATCGGCGGCGGCGGAAAGACGACGCTGATGGAAACGCTCGCCGGGGAGCTTTCGAAAAAGGGTAAGGTCATTATCACGACCACAACGCACATCTGCCGCCCGGAGCAGTATGAAACGCTGCTGGACGCTAACGAGGCTGCCGTTTCGGCAGCAATGGAGCGGTCGAGCATCGTCTGCGTCGCCTCGCAGGCGGAGAGCGGCAAGCTCTGCGCGCCGCGGCTCTCAATGGGTGCGCTGGCGCAGCTTGCGGATTTTGTGCTTGTCGAGGCGGACGGTGCCAAGCGCCTGCCGCTCAAGGCGCACGCTTCCCATGAGCCGGTGATCCCGGAGGAGGCGCAGCGTGTCATCATGGTCATCGGCATCGACGGCGTCGGCAAAACCATCCGCGAGACCTGCCACCGCAGCGCGCTCTACGCGCAGCTCGCGGGCGTGGATGAGGAGACGGTCGTCACGCCGCAGCTCGCCGCGCGCGTCGTCAACGCCGAGGGTTACGGCGACCGCGTTTATATCAACAAGGTGGAGTCTGCCGCCGATTATGAAGCGGCGCAGGCCATGGCAAATGAATTTTCCTGCCCGGTCATCGCGGGCAGTCTGCATCAGGGGGTGTATGTATGCTTGCATTGATCCGCGGCGCGGGAGACATCGCGAGCGGCGCGGCCATGAGATTGTGGCGCTGCGGGATCGACGTGGTGATGACCGATCTCGCCCGCCCGACGGCCATCCGCCGCACGGTGGCGTTTTCTGACGCCATCGTTCACGGGGAGACGACGGTCGAGGGTCTGCGCGCTGTGCGCGCAGAGGACGCGGCACAGGCAAAAAAGCTCTTGCGCGAGGGGGTCATCCCCGTCCTTGCAGACCCTGCCTGCCGCTGCCGCGAGGAACTTGCGCCCGATGCGCTCGTGGACGCGATTTTAGCAAAGCGCAACCTCGGCACACGCCTTTCGGACGCGCCCATCGTCGTGGGCGTCGGCCCCGGCTTTACGGCGGGGGAGGACTGCCACGCGGTCGTGGAGACGATGCGCGGCCACACGCTTGGGCGCGTCATCTACTCCGGCAGCGCGCTGCCGAACACGAACATTCCCGGCCTCATCGGCGGCTTTGCGGGCGAGCGCGTGCTGCGCGCGCCGTGCGACGGCATTTTCACTGCCGTCCACCGCATCGGCGACATGGTCGAGGAGGGCGAGACCATCGGCTTTGTCGAGGGTCAGCCGATGAAGTGCACCATCAGCGGTGTGCTGCGCGGCGTGCTGGACGATGGCGTGCCCGTTAAGAAGGGGATGAAGTCCGGCGATGTCGACCCGCGCTGCAAGCCGGAATACTGCACGACGATCTCGGACAAGGCCCTCGCCGTCGGCGGGGGAGTGGTCGAGGCGGTACTGTATCTGCGCGCAAAAAAGCAGGGCAAGCGCTGACCCGCCTTCCCGCGGGCAGCGCATCTCCTCAGCATATAACAAAAGGGCGCGGTCTCTTATACAAGAGGCCTCACCCTTTTCATGCTTTCAATCGTTATGACCGGCTTCTCATTTGCCTTGCTCGATGCGCTTCAGCTCGCCGAAGTATTTGTCGTGCGTCTCCTGATAGGCGCGGTTGAAGACCGGGTCCTTGCCCTGATGCAGCTCGTGGATATAGTCGTGGTGATTGTTCATGATGTGCTTATCGAACATCGAGAGCGTAAAAACGCCGACATTCGAGCACTGGTCGGCAATACGCTCCACATTGACAAGGATATCGAGGAAGGTAAGACCTGCATACACCGTGCACTGGCCGTCGCGCACGCGGCGGATGTGATTGGAGCGCAGCGTGGCAACGAGGTCATCCACGACCTCCTCGACCGGCTCGATCTTGCGCGCGGCCTCGTAGTCCGTCGCGCCGAAAGCGCTGTAGGTGTAGTCGAGGATCTCACCGAGCGCCTCCCTGAGCACCGCAAGCTCCTGATGCGCCACCGGCGACAGGCTCGCATTGCGCTCGATGAACTCCTGCGCGTTCTCCGTCAGGTTCACGGCGTGGTCGCCGATGCGCTCAAACTCGCCGAAGCACTGGATGTAATAGTTCAGAAGGTCGTTCGCGTGGCCCGTCGGCACATGGGGAGAAAGGCGGATGAGATAATTGTCCACATGGTCGGCGAGCTTGTCGATATGCTCTTCATTCTCGTTGATGACATTGATCGAATGGCGGTCGTACTTGTCGAGCACATTCATCGCGCTCATCACGCCCGTGCGGGCCAGGCGCGCCATGGTCGTGATGGCCTCGCCCGCGCCCGAGAGGGCGATGGCGGGGGAGGTGAAGAACTTTTCATCGAGCAGGGAAAGCTCGTGGTCCACGTTTTCGCCAAGCTGCACATCGTCCTTGACGAGCTTGCGCGAGAGCTTTTCAAACTGCCCGCAGACCGGCAGCAGCACGATGGCCGAGATCAGGCGGAACACCGTGTGCACGTTCGCAATGCCGCCGGAGGTAAGGACCTTGTCCCACAGCGGGTCGAGCACGCCGAAGCCGTGCAGGAGCATCAATCCCACAATAATGAGGATCGAGCCCGCGACGTTAAAGAGGATATGGATCACGCCCGTGCGCTTGGCGTCAGCCTTGGAGCCGATGGAGCAAACGATGGCGGTCGTGACGCAGTCGCCGATGTTGACGCCGATGATGATGGCGTAAACGGACGAAAATGTCAGCGCGCCGGTCGTGGAGATGGCCTGCAGAATGCCGATGGTGGCCGATGAACTCTGCAGCAGGAAGGCAACGCCCGCGCCCAGCAGGAAGCCGAGCACCGGCTGGCCGGAGAGCTGATAGAACATATTGGCAAAGCTCTCGGACTCCGACAGCGGGCTGACCGCTGCCGTCATGCTGAGAAGTCCGGTAAAGAGAATGCCGAAGCCCATTGCGATCGAGCCGATGGTATCGGACTTGCGGCTCTTGACCGCCATCAGGAAAATAATGCCGATGATTGCGGCCAGCGGCGCCAGCGTCGAGGGCTTGAAGAAGTTCAGAAGCGACGTCTCCGACGCGTTCACGTCGAGAAGACGGATGATCTGTCCCGTCACGGTCGTACCGACGTTCGCGCCCAGGATGACGCCGATGGACTGGTGCAGCGACATGATGCCCGCACCGACGAGGCCTGAGGTAAGCACAATGGTCGCCGTAGAGCTCTGGATGACCGCCGTCACGCCGAGGCCCAGCAGAAAGCCGACCAGCGGGTTGTTCGTCACCTTTTCCATTGCGCTTTTGAATGCATCGGAGGAGCCTCTCTTCAGCCCGTCGCCCATCAGACGCATACCGTACAGGAACAGCGCGAGGCCGCCGAAGAGGGTAAAGATGTTAAAGATCGTCATATCGTTTTGAATCCTCTCTCATCCTTCGTTCACGACGCATTTCCATGCGTCAGGGCAGAAATACCCAACTCTCACCAGTTAGTATTTTAATCAGCCGCATGAGAAATTGCAATGCTTTTCCTCTTTTTTCGCAAAAAAACGTCCTTTTGAGATTTTGCTTGCATTTCTTTATTCATGTGTTACAATATTCGCAGTAAAAAGAAGGAGGCTTTCAACCATGTTGAACGCAAACAGCCCCATCGGTGTGATGGACAGCGGCATTGGCGGGCTGACCGTCGTGCGCGAGCTTCAGCGCATTCTCCCCGGCGAAGATATCATTTACTTTGGTGACAGCGCCAACTGTCCCTATGGCAATAAGACTTCCGATCAGATCTTCGAGCTCAGCCGCAATATGCTCCAATTCCTCGGCGACAACGGCGTCAAGTGCACCGCCATCGCCTGCAATACCATCTCCACCCTCGCCGACCGCCTGCGCCCCTGCTTCGACTACAAGATCATCAGCATCGTGGAAGAAGCTGCCAAATACGTCCTGCGCGAGCATCTCAAGAGCGTCGGCCTCATCGCGACGGAGTTCACTGTTGCCTCCGGCAAGTACGCCGAGCTCATCCATGAGGGTGATCCCGAGTGCAAAGTCGTCGGCAAGGGCTCTCCCCTGCTCGCGGCACTCGTTGACCGCGGCGACTTCAACCAGCACGACATCAACACCGAGATCCGTACGCAGGTGGATAACATCCTCGCGCGCGAAAAGGTCGAAAACCTGATCCTCGGCTGCACGCATTACCCCATCGTGGAGGAAAACTTCCGCGAGTGCTACCCCGAAATGCACCTCATCAACCCCGCGCTCGAGCAGGCGAACGCCGTCAAGGCCTATCTCGCCGAGCAGAACGCGCTCAACCCGCAGAAAAAGGGCAAGTTCATCATCTGCACGAGCGGCGACCCGCAGGTGTATGTCAACGTCAGCAAGCGCCTTGGCCTCTTCGAGGCCAGCGAGCTGAAGGTCGTCCATATTTAACGCTTCCATTGCGCGCAAAGCGGAAGGACTCGGGTCCTTCCGCTTTTTTGTTCTGCCCCGCCCTGCTTTTGCATAGCGTGGAGCGAGGTGGTCTATTTTGAATCAGTTAGAAGCTGCAATTACGCGCGATTTTGGCGGACCGGAGGATTTCGAGCGCGTGCTCACGCACGCGCTGCGCCGCGCCTGCGGCGGCCGTGTCCTGCTCTCGCTGATGGCAGACGGCGCACTCCGGCTCACCGGCACAAAGGATCCCGATATCGCCTTCGGCACGGTGCTGCTCGATCTCACCGCGCCGGTGGTACCGTGCAGCGAGGAATCGCTCGCCCTGCGCGTGCGCGTGATCGACTGGCGGCGCTGCGCAAGATGCTATGAAGAAGCGCTCGCACAGCAAGCAGACCGTTCCGCACCGTGATACTTACATGAAAAAAAGCCCCCGCTGTGACAAAAGCTGTCACAGCGGGGGCTTCGCCTCTTAGTGCTGCAAAATATCAAGGATCGCCTGCACGGTTTGCTCCACCGTGCCGTTGTTGTCGATGACATGGTCGGCAAAGCGTTCGTAGCACGCCCTGCGTCTGTCGTACAGCGCCGCAAGGTCGCCCGCGGAAAGCGGACGCCCCTCGCGCGGCAGCTTGTCCACGTCGCGCCCCAGCCAGAAGATAATGCCGTTCTGGTGCAGGAGGTCGTAATTTTCCTCCCGCGTCACGCAGCCGCCGCCCGTGGCGATGACCGCGCCCGAGCGCTTGCCAAGGTCTGCGATGGCCTCGCTCTCGAGCTCTCGGAATTCCGCCTCGCCGTGCTTTTCGATGAGCTGGGCACAGCTCATACCGTTTTTCTCTTCGATCTCGGCGTCGCTGTCAAGCGCGATGCGGTCAAGCTTCTCAGCAAGGCGCGCGGCAACGGTGCTCTTGCCGCTGCCGGGCATGCCGACGAGCACGATGTTCTGCATCTCAAGGCTCAGCTTTTTCCAGATGCGCTCGGTCTCGCTGTCGGGGATGTCGCGGTTTTCAAAGACCTCCGCCGTGCGCTTAGCTTGCACGACGAGCATGTAGAGCCCGCTCATATAAGGAATGCCGAGCTTTTCCGCCTGCAGGACAAGCGCTGTACGCGCGGGGTTGTAGACGATATCCAGCACGCCCTCGAGCTTCGGGAAATGCGACAGATCGACCGGCGACACGCCGCAGCTCGGATACATCCCGACGGGCGTGGTGTTCACGATGACCTCCGCATCTGCGTGGCGGTCCAGATTGTTGTAATTGTCCTCGCCCTTGCGGGAGATGATGGTCACGCTGCGCGCGCCCATCTCCTCGAGCACGGCGCAGACCGTCGCAGAGGCCCCGCCGGAGCCGAGCACGAGCGTCTTTTTTCCCGCAACGGCAATGCCGCTCGCCTTCACCATGCCGGCAAAGCCGTAGGCATCGGCATTGTCGCCGTACAGCGTGCCGTCCTCTCTTCTGACCAGCACATTCACGCTCTGGAGCTTTTGCGCGATAGGCGAGAGCTCTGCGCAGTACGGGATGACGGCCTTTTTATAGGGAATGGTGACGTTCATGCCGTCAAAGCTGCCGCCCGTCAGGAATTCGCCGAGCTTTTCGGGCGCGACCTCATAGAGCCGGTATTCATAATCCGCCAGCTCCGCGTGAATGGCGGGCGAATAGCTGTGGCCCAGCTTTTCGCCAAGTAATCCGCAGCGCTTCATTCAGACCACCTCACTGTAGGAGCCGAGATAGGTGAACTCCTCGCACAGCTCCGGCAGCTCGCCCATGAGCTGCGTGAACTGCGGGGAATAGACCGAGGTCTCGAGGTCGAAGTAAAACATGAACTCAAAGTTGCGGTCCGGCATTGGGCGGCTCTCGAGCTTGTTCATGTTCACGCCGAGCGCGTTGAAGCGCGAGAGCACCTTATACAGCGAGCCGGGATGGTGCGGCAGCACCATCATCAGGCTCGTGCGGTCCGCCCCGGGATAGATCTCGAGGTCTTTCGCAATGCAGATAAAGCGCGTGAAGTTATTGCCCTGATCCTGCACGGACGCCGCAAGGCAGTCAAGACCGTAGAGATCCCTGCACGCGCGGGACGACAGCGCCGCCACGTCGCTGCGGCCGGACTCGGCCACCATGCGCGCCGCCACCGCGGTATTCTCGCAGCGGATGACCTTCACGTTCGGAAGCCCCTGCAAAAAGCGCGCGCACTGGCTGATGGCCTGCTCATGGGAGTAGATCTCGCGGATGCCTTCAAGCTTCGCGCCCGGATTGGCAAGAAGATTATGGTCAACCTTGATACGCACGGAGCGCACGATGCGGAAGTTGTGCTGCATCATCAGATCGTAGACCGCGTTCACGCTGCCCGCCGTGCTGTTTTCCAGCGGCAGCACACCGTAGCGGCAGAGGCCCTTTTCAATGGCGGAGAACACCGCCTCAAAGGAACTGAAAAAGAACGTGCTCGGGCGCTTGAAGAGCCGCTCGCAAGCCTGCTCGGAATACGCGCCCTCCACGCCCTGACAGGCGACGGCGGCGTCCTCGGGAAAAAGCTGGGGCGTATGCCCGATCGCCTCGGCAATTTTCGTGGGCAGGTCGCCCTTCGTGCCGAGAAGACAGCTCTGGCGGCTGCGGCTCAGCTCGAAAATAAGGGAGTAGAGCGAGGAGACATACTCGCGCAGATCCTCCGGCGTTTTGTCCATAAGCGCGCGCATTTTCTCCTTCTCGCGGCGCGCGTCGAGCACGCGCAGGCCGTTGGCTTTTTTATACTCTGCGATTTTCTCAGCCGTTTCCATGCGTCGGGCAAAGAGCGCGATGAGCTGATCGTCGATGCTGTCGATCTCTTTTCGATAGTCGTTTAAGTCCATGTTCCCTTACCTCATTTCCTTTTTGCGCGCCAGATACGCGTCATAGACCGCGATGGCGGCCGCCGCCTCCACGCAGGGCACGGCGCGCGGCACGATGCAGGGGTCGTGACGGCCCGTGACGGCCATCTTTTCCGGCGTCATCGTCTGCAAATTGACGCTCTGCTGCTCGCGCGCGATGGACGGCGTCGGCTTGAAGGCCGCGCGGAACACAATGGGCATCCCGTTCGTGATGCCGCCGAGGATGCCGCCGCAGCAGTTCGTCTCGGTGACGATTTTCCCGTTTTCGACCGTGAAGGCGTCGTTATCCTCGCTGCCGCGCAGCTTCGACACGCCGAAGCCCGCGCCAAATTCCACGCCCTTGACCGCCGGGATGCCGAACATCGCCGCGGCGATCCTGTTTTCCATGCCGCCGAACATCGGGTCACCAAGGCCCGCGGGCGCGCCGAAAACCGCACATTCGATGACGCCGCCGACGCTGTCGCCCGCTTCGCGTGCCGCTGCGATGGCCTCTCGCATCTGCGCGCCGCGCGCATCGCTGACGACGGGGAACTCCTTGTCCGCAGTCGCGCTCGTCAGCTCACCTTCGTCAGAAATGCCCGCAATGGAGGCGATGCGGCTCACGACCGTGATTCCTTCGCGCGCAAGTATTTGCAGGCAGATGCCGCCTGCGATGCACAGCGGCGCGGTGAGTCTGCCCGAAAAATGTCCGCCGCCCGCGCGGTCCTGATAGCCGCCGTATTTGACCTCGGCGGTGTAGTCGGCGTGACCGGGGCGCGGCGTGAGGGCAAGATTTTCATAGTCCTGCGACCTTGTATTCGTGTTGCGGATGATCGCCGTGAGCGGCGCGCCGCAGGTGTGGCCGTTCACAAGCCCGGAGAGGATCTCCGGCGCATCGGCCTCCTTGCGCGGCGTCGACCAGGCGTTTTTGCCCGGCGCGCGGCGATTCAAAAAGCGCTGGAGCTCGTCCAGATCGATTTTCTCGCCTGCCGGAATGCCCTCGACCGTCACGCCGATGGCCGGGGAATGCGACTGACCGAAAATCGTCAGGCGCAGATTTTCACCGTAGGTGCTGCTCATAGGCTCTCTCCTTTCAGGCTGCCAAAGTCATCCCAGAAACGGGGATAGGACTTTGCCACGCAGCCGTCGTTATCGACTGTGATCTCACCTGTCGCGGCGCAGGCGGCTGTGGCGGCGGACATTGCAAGGCGGTGGTCATTCTGCGTTTCGACTTCCCCGCCGTGCAGCGCGGGAACGCCCGTGATGACAAGTCCGTCCTCCTTCTCCCCCACCTGTCCGCCGAGCGCGCGCAGCAAATTTGCCGTGCTCGCGAGGCGGTCGGACTCCTTGAGGCGCAGACGGTAGGCGTTTTCGACCCGCGTCTTCCCCTCCGCGACCGACGCGACAACGCTCAGCACGGGGATGAGATCGGGGATGGGAGATGCGTCGATCGTCACGCCGCGCAGTTTACCGTTTTTAACGGTCACGGCGTCGCCATGTTCGGCGACTTCCGCGCCAAACGCGCGCAGAACGTCCAACACGCCCCTGTCCCCCTGCGAGGACTGCAAATTCAGCCCCTCGACGGTCACGCCTTCTTTCGACAGCGCGCCCATGCAGAGAAAAAACGCCGCGTTCGACCAGTCGCCCTCGACGGCCGTGCGCACGGGCAGGCGGAACTTCTGTCCGCCTGGGATCGCATATGCCGCGCCATTTTTCGGAAATTCGATTTGCGACAGCCACAGCGCGTCTTCCGTCATCGCGACATAGGCCGCGGACTCAAGCGCGCCTGTCACCGTCAGGGTGCTCTCTCCCGTGAGGCGCGGCAGCGCCATGAGCAGGCCCGAGATGTACTGCGAGGACACGTTGCCCGCGATCTCATAGTTGCCCGCTTCCAGCCGACCGCTGCACAAAAGCAGGTCACCGTCTTCCGTAAGTGTCATGCCGTGCGCCGTCAGAACGCCGTCCAGCGGGGCAAGCGGACGCCGGGGCAGTCGCCCCTCGCGGTGGAATACCGCCTGCGCGCCGAGCGCGCCGACGATGGGCAGCAGGAAGCGCAGCGTAGACCCGCTCTCGCCGCAGTAAAGGTCACAGCGGCCTTCGGGCACTTTTGGGATCGGCGAGACGAAAAAGCCTGTCTCCGTCTGCTCGATATCTGCGCCAAGGGCACTGAGGCACTTGGCCGTCGCCGCGATATCGGCAGAGATGCCGTCGCAGACGACCTCGGTCTTCTCCTCGCCAAGCGCCGCGCAGATGAGTAGCCGGTGCGCCTGCGATTTGGATGCCGGAATGCGCACGCGGCCCGTGCGCGCGCCGGGTATGATCGTTCTTTTCATCGGATGCCACCGTCCTGCATCCAGTCGCGCAGGGCCTCGACAGGGATGGTCTCCATGCGCACCTGACCGATTTTTTCCGGCACGATGAGGTGCATCTTTCCGCCGGAGATCTTCTTATCGACCAGCTCCGCCTCATAGAGCCTGTCGAGCGCATAGCCCGTCTCGGTCGGAAGGCCGTAGCGGTGCAGGATATCGAGCAGGCGCGTCAGCGTTTCCTCGCTGCACAGCCCGCGCTTGACCGCCGCGCGCGTGACGGCCGCCATGCCGATAGCCACCGCCTCGCCGTGCAGGAGTGAAAAATCGCTGCACTGCTCCACCGCGTGGCCGAAGGTGTGGCCCAGATTCAGCGTGCGGCGGCGGCCGAGGTCATACTCATCCGCGCCGACGATGTCGCGCTTCATAGCAACGCAGACCTCGATTACGTGCTCGTACTGCTCGCGCACAGGCGTTTGATAAAGCTCTTCAAAAAACGCGGCGCTTCCCAGCATCGAATACTTGATGATCTCAGCGCAGCCGCAGCGGTACTGCTCCTCGGGCAGCGTTTCGAGCGTGTTGGGATCGCAGATCACGATGCAGGGCTGATAGAAGCTGCCCGCCTGATTCTTGCCCGTGGGCAGGTCGACGGCCGTCTTGCCGCCGACGGACGAATCCACCGCGGCCAGCAGCGTCGTCGGGATCTGGGCAAAGCCCATGCCGCGCTGATACGTCGCCGCGGCAAAGCCCGCGAGATCGCCCACCACGCCGCCGCCGAGCGCAACGACCACATCGCTGCGGCTGAAGCGGTGCTCACCGAGGAAGTGCAGCGCGTCGGCGTAGGTTGAGAGGTTCTTACTCCCCTCGCCCGCGGGGAAGACGAAGGAATGCACGCGGTAGCCCGCCTTTTCCAGCGCCTTGACCGTGCGCTCGCCGTAGAGCGCATAGACCGTGTCGTCCGACACAATGGCGGCCATGCCGGGGGCGCTGACCTCTTTGAGCAGCTCGCCCGCGCGGTCTAAAAGTCCGCGCTCGACCAGCACGTCGTATTCGCGCGAGGCCTTGATATGAATGCTTCGCATCAGCCGTCCACCTCTTCCTTTCTCTTCTTGCCCTCGTCCAGAAGACGGATGAGGGTCTCTTCATCGTCATTTTCCATGGCGGTCTTGTATTCGCTCAGGTGCTCGATGTAGCAGTCGATCTCCTTGAGCAGGAATTCCTTGTTTTCCATGAAGAGCTCCGCCCACATATGCGGCGCGAGCCACGCAACGCGCGTCATGTCCTTGTAGCTGCCGGCGGAAAAGCCCTTGTGCTTTTTCGCTGTGGGGCTCTTGATGTAGGCGTTGGACGCCACATGCGCCAGCTGCGAGGTGAAGGCGATCATCTCGTCGTGCTGCTCGGCGGTTGTAACGGAGTAGCTCCCAAAGCCCGCGGGCGAGAGCAGGTCTTTCACATGGCTGAGTAATTCAATGTCGTCAAAGCGCGGCGGCACGAGCACCATCGGCGCGCCCTGATACAGGTCGGCGCGCGCATATTTGAAGCCCGAAAACTGCGTGCCCGCCATCGGGTGGCCGCCAAGGTATGTGATGCCGTACTGCGCCGCGATCGGAAAGCACGCCGCGCAGACCTTGCGCTTTGTGCCGCAGCAGTCGATGACGACCGTGTGCTTGTCGATCTTCGATGCGTTGTTTTTGAGCCATTCGACCGCCGCCGCGGGGCGGACAGCCAGCAGGATGAGGTCGCACTGCGCCATCGTCCCGTCCGTCAGCTCCTCGTCCACCGCGCCGCTGATGATGGCAAACGACACGACATCGCGGTCGATGTCGTAGGCGAGCACGCGCTCGCCCGCCTCGTGATACGCCTTGGCGAACGAGCCGCCGATCAGTCCGAGGCCAACGATGCCGACCGTCATGCCTGCACCGCCTCTCTCACGCGGCGCACGGCCTTGGCAAGGTCATCATACTGCTCGGGGCGCAGGGACTGCGCCCCGTCGCACAGCGCGTGGATGGGGTCGTTGTGCACCTCGATGATGAGACCGTCAGAGCCGCAGGCGGCAGCGGCCAGCGCCATCGGCGGGACCAGACGCGCAATGCCGGTCGCGTGGCTCGGGTCGACGATGACAGGCAGATGCGTCAGCTCCTTGAGCATCGGCACAGCCGCAAGGTCGAGCGTATTTCTCGTGTAATCGTCGTAGGTGCGGATACCGCGCTCGCAGAGGATGACCTGCTCGTTGCCGCCGGCCATGATGTACTCCGCGCTCATCAGCAGCTCCTTGAGCGTGCTGGCAAGGCCGCGCTTTAAGAGGATGGGCTTTCTGAGCTTGCCGAGTTCGCGCAGCAGATCGAAGTTCTGCATATTGCGGGCACCGACCTGAATGAGGTCAACGTCCTCAAAAAGCGGCAGGTAGTTCGTACCCATGATCTCGGTGACGATGGGAAGGCCGGTCTCCTGACGGGCGATCTTCAAAAGCTCGATCCCCTCGGCCTTCAGGCCCTGGAAGTCATACGGAGAGGTGCGGGGCTTGAACGCGCCGCCGCGCAGCATATTCGCGCCCGAGGCCTTGACCGCCTTGGCGACCGCGACGATCTGCTCCTCGGATTCGACCGAGCACGGCCCCGCGATCATGCAGAAATTGCCGCCGCCCACCTTGACGTCGCCCACCTGCACGATCATGTCGTCGGGGTGAAACTTGCGGTTGCAGCACTTGAAGGGCTCGGTCACGCGCTTGACGGAGTCGACGATGCTGAGGCTCTCAATGAGATCCATATCGACGCGCGCCGTATCGCCGATCAGACCCAGCACGGTCTGGTACTCGCCCTCGGAGATATGCACGCCAAGTCCCTGATTTTTGAGCCAGTTGATGAGCTGCTCGCGCTTGTCTGCTTCCGCGCCATGCTTGAGTACGACGATCATGATAGTGTCCTCCTTAGATCGGTCATGAATTTTTATCTCCGGAACGAAAAATGCGGCACAGGTCTAACCTGTGCCGCATCAAGTCATCTTTTTCAAGAGCCCTTTTTCGTTGCATCACAAATTAGCCTTACTATGAATTCACAGTAAAGTAATAGTAGTATGCAAAAACGAAAATGCTCTTCATCTGTCTTGTCTTCTCCGTTCGTGGAACTTTGTTGCCCTCAGTATAAAAGTCTGAACGGCGATTGTCAACCGAATCATTTTACATTTTCGCCATCCTCTTCGATTTTCGTCGAAAAGCGTGCGATTTGCCTGGCGCCGGTTCCAAAAATTGCAGCACTTTACACCAATGCAGTGTCCGGTTTTCCGCATTTTTCCGCCGTCAAAATGCGCATTTGGCAAGTTTTCATGACAAGTGTGCATATTTTTTCATTTGCGCCCGAGCCCCGCGCATCCGCACTTGACATTCCCGCAAATATCCCGTATAATGCACCGAAGCTACGACAAGGAGGAACGAAAGATGCGCTATCGTCTGAAAAACGTACAGCCCCTCCCGCTCGTCGTGTTTCCTTTTGCGGTGGCATTTTTTTCGGACGGAACGACCGTTTCCTCTGCCGATGATATGACTGCCGCTCATTTTGAATATGATTTTGTTTCCCGGTCTCGCTAATGCCTTCAGGCATCCTCGTGGGCCGGGATTTTCTTATCAGGAGGACGCGCTTTGAACGAAGTGACCTATACCATCGCGGAAAA
>URQY01000018.1 GCA_900550165.1 uncultured Eubacteriales bacterium | reverse complement strand
GGCATAAATAAAACAATGGGGGCATCGGCAGTTGAGCCGATGCCCCTTTCGATTTTGATGATAAGTGCGTCAAATGTAGCAAGAAATATTACGATGGTAAATCGCACTATCATTTTTTAGCATATATTGTGACAGGCCCTTTTTGCTTTGGGCAGCTTCTCTAATTTTTTGTACAAATTTTGCTCTTGAGATTATTATTGCAGCAACGGCCAGACAGTGAAAAATATTTTCGTTAGCGTATTGACATTACAAGGGGGCGGGGCCTTGCAGTGACGATATGCGGTGACCTCCATGTGAAGTCTCCTGGTGTAAAGCAGTTGATGACCGGCGGCGTGGCTCTCATCGGCATCACTCTGGTTATCCTGTTCTCCGGCCTCTTTGGTTAAACCCAAAACCTGCTGTCGGAGCAGGTAATCCGACTAAGGTGCAAGCCGCTTGATTACATAGATATGTGCAATATTTCAACGATACTTTTGTTATACATATATGATATAATAAGTACAATTGAAATGAAGAATTGAAAATAGCAGATGAAGCAGCCAGAGTCTATTATGAGAATACAGTCTTTGAAGTTGTCTCTTTGGAATTGAAGAGCCGGACAGAAAATGAAATTTCTTTTTCCGTCTGCGTGAGCAAAGGCGGCATCGCGCAGGAGCCCGATCGAACGATCTTTTTAGAGTTCGTCAATGGCCATTGGAAAGTTGTCAATGAAGGCTACTGATATGATTGCCATATCCTGCGCGAGTATTGTAAAAATGCTGTAACGGATTTTCGAAGAGCAAGTTTCCCCCCTATTGGATCGGTTTGAAGCCTATGACTGGTCTGTACTGGGGAGCCGCTTGAAAATAAAAGAAAAGGCGATAACTTTTCTGGAAGCGTCCAAAATAGGAGGACTTCATCGTAATAAGTATAGTAGGAGACACAAAAGAGTTTTATATATCGCATTTTGATGTGTAAGTGAAGCAGTCCGAAATGATCAAGTAAAGATAGACGCTGCTATGAGCCATCATGCAAAACGGCTGGGAGAGGCGTTTACCTTCTCTCAGCCGTTCGTTTTGTTTGAAACCTCTTCTTTGCAGTGTTCCTTCTCATAGCGGATCTGCTGCAGCACTGCTCTGGCGGCAGCTGCAGCCATGCGCTGTTCCTCTTCACTAAAACTGGACAACTCCTGAAAAAGCTGTTCGGTATCCTGCGCCAGACCGCAATCGTAATTAAAAATATCATTAGGGGCGATGTCCAGCAGGCGAACCATCACAAACAGATTTTCAAAACGGGGATTTCCCCTGCCATTCTCTATTTCCAGAATCGTTCGTGGCTGAACCCCGACCTTTTCTGCCAGATAGTCCTGTGTGATCCTCTTGCGCTTGCGGGCTATGCGAACGACCTTGCCTAAGTTAATCTTCGCTTCCTGCATTATAACTCACCTCGGCATAATCTTATAATGCAGTATGATAAGTATGAATGCGTTAATTCAGCATACAAAGATGTTCTATACTTCACTAATGGAAGGAGACTTTGTATGATACCTTCGTAGCATACGGATTGCAGTACCTTCTCCACAAATGGCGGATGAAGTTCTACTGCAAGACGTATGCTACGGCACTTCTATGTGAGTTTTTGCAGCATATTGGCAGGATATTAAACGCATATTTTCCGGAGGACAAGCCAGCAGAGATATTCTTGACAGCCGTTCAGTACGGGATGCCGCACAGGGAGAGTGTGCGTCGGCTTCTGTACGATTCTGATTTCAACCATGGATCATTGCGCTTTCGTAGTTGGGATAACTCCATATTTTCTCAAGGCACTTTCGCGGGTTATGATATCCGTGAAAGTGCCTTTTGCTTTGCCATATCAGGCAACCGACAGATTCGCTGCCGTTCTCCGCCTGCAGCGCTCATGGCAATCAAAAATCTATAACAGAAAGGAAAGCGCTATGAGTAAGTACGTTTTGAAACTGTTGGAGAGCTATAACGAGCGTGAACGCAAGATTGCGGTGCTTCGGTATAATTTGGAGCACCCGACCACAGTCAGCCGTGCAGAACAGATTGAAGCCATGAATTTCAGACATGACGATAGTCTTGGGCATAGTGCGGGACATATTTCCAATAAGACCCTTTACATTGCGCTCAATTACGAAGAACAGGCGGAACGCATGAATGCAGAGTCGGCACACGAAATTGCAAAGGAACTGTTTGCTTTGGAATGTGAGCAGAGACGCCTGACATACTTTATTGGTCTATTGGATAAGCGGCAGGCTGAGGTGATTCGTCTGGTGTTTGTGGACGGCACTCCCACGAAGGAAGTTGCTGCAAGCTTTGGCTTGACCTACCGCACCATCGACCGGATCAAGCGTACTGCCATTGAAAACCTTACGGAGATGTATGCCTATTCCGATCGGTTTCAAGTCTGATTTTTGAAAATGTCCTAGAAATGTCCGAGCCGATGTACTTGAGATGTCATATGACGCTATGGTATGATTAGGCTGGTAAAAAGGAGATGCCACCGATGAACGGGGGCATCTCCTTTGCCGTTTGGCTGTCAATCAATATTATTTGAAAAAGGAGTTGTGTCATGGCTCTTATGTATCAAGGAAAGCTATTTGCAGAATATCCTGATGTGGTATCCGTTAAGCAGATGTGTATCATGTTGGGCGGAATCAGCATGAAAACAGCTTACAAATTGTTGGGGAACGGTGAAATTCACCATCTGAAAATTGGTAAGTCATTTAAGATTCCGAAGATTTGCGTGATCGAGTATCTGCTTGGCTGACGGTAAAATTTTGGCGCAAGGATTTCAAAATAAAGTTTTTAGGTGCATTGGAGAGAACGGCAGCTTATGGTATAATTGATCTGCCATTGACAGATAGGTTGTACCGCTACAAAAAGAAGGAACAACATGGTAGCGGGTCATCTGCAAACAAAAAAAGGTTACTATTACATGGTGCTGAATTTGAAATCCGAAGATGGCAATCGCAAGTCCAAATGGATTTCAACAGGGATACCGGCAACCGGGAAGAAAAATGCAAAGTTGGCGGAAGAAATGTTAGCTGAAACCAGATGCACCTATAAAGATGCTGCACCATCTTGTGCAGTATCTCCCGTGATCAGCAGAGAAGATATTTCTTTTTCTGACTACATGATCAAGTGGTTGGGTATCATCAAGAACTCTGTGGAGGTAGATACATATGCGGGATATGTAAACAATGTTGAAAAGCGAATTGTCCCATATTTTCGTGGACAAAGAATACTGCTCAGAGAGCTGACTGCGCTGGATGTGGAGAATTTTTACAGCTATTGCTTCAATGAACTGCACCTGAAAGGAACCACGGTTCAGCGTTTTCATGCGAATATCCATAAGGCAATGAAGTATGCTCGTAAACACGATTTAATTGCCTCGAATCCGATGGATAATGTGGAGCGGCCAAAGAGCCAAAGGTATGTTGGAGCATTTTATTCTGTGTCGGAACTAGAAACGCTCTTTCAGGCGGTGAAGGGTGATCCTTGCGAGTTCCCTGTTCTAATGGCAGCCTTTTATGGCCTGCGAAGAAGTGAGATCATGGGACTCCGGTGGAGGGCGATCGACTTTGAGAGCAATCTAATTACGATTGACCATACAGTTGTTCAGTGTATGTGCGATGGGATGACCATCACGGTCGAAAAGGATCGTACAAAAAATCAGTCAAGCTGCCGCTCAATGCCGTTGGTTCCGCAATACCGCGACCTTTTGCTGCGTATGAAAGTACGGCAGGAATACTGTCAGAAGCTGTGTGGAAATTGTTATACAGAAAGCGAGTATATCTTTGTAAACGATATGGGAGCACCCTATCAGCCGAACTATGTAACACAGCATTTCAAGCTCATCTTGAGGAAAAATCACTTGCGCAATATTCGCTTTCACGACTTGAGACATACCTGCGCTTCGCTGCTGCTAAAAAATGGCGTGCCAATGAAGGATATACAGGAGTGGCTTGGACACAGTAGCTATAACACGACCGCAAATATCTACGCACATCTGGACACATCGTCAAAAAACACTTCAGCATCGAAGATGAGCAATGTTGTTATCATTGAACCAGGCATCAGCACAAGCGTTTGAAAGAGGATTGTGGAGAGAACTGCGGAGAGAACTGTGAAAAAACAGAGCGAAATGGATGCTTCTTGTTGGAGAAAAGGAAAAACGCTTGATGCCTCAAATGCTGAGGTATCAAGCGTTTCAGAGGATGGTGCCGGTGGTGGGACTCGAACCCACACGATGTCGCCATCGGCGGATTTTGAATCCGCTACGTCTACCATTCCATCACACCGGCACATTTTATCGAGAAGCTCCCTAAAATCCTCATAGGAGAGAACAAGGAGAGAACTCACTATAAAAGCTATATTTTATTGTATCTGGGAAGCCTTGAAAAATCAAGGTTTTTATCAGATTTCATACTGCCAGACTTACTGGCTTTTGAGTCCGCTACGTCTACCAATTCCATCACACCGGCGAGGGGAATAGAACAAGAGATATTATATGCGATGCAAGGCTTATTTGCAAGCATAATTTTCACAAAAGCTCCGGCGCTTGCGCGCCGGAGCTTTTGATATGCAGATATCACACGTAGCGCTGGTGGATGACGTCGAACACGCCGCGCGTCGTGAGGCGCAGCGTCGGGATAACGGTCAGCGCCATGAACGAGAGCGTCATAAACGGGTCGACCCCGCGCGAGACGCCGAGCTTGAAGGCCTGCTCCTTGGCATTTTCGAGCGCTTCGTTGACCTCGATGAGCGGCGCTTCGCTCATGATGCCCGCGATCTGGAGCTGGACCTCGCCGAGCACCTTGCCGTCCTCCATCACGACGATGCCGCCGCCAAGCGCGACGACGCGGTTGACTGCCGCCGCCATGTCCTCTTCGTTCGCACCGACGACGATGATATTGTGGCTGTCGTGCGAGATGGACGTTGCCACCGCGCCGGACTTGAGGCCGTAGCCCTTGATATAGCCGATGCCAATGTGGTGCGTGTTCTTGTGGCGCTCGATGACGGCAATTTTCAAGATGTCGTCCTCAACGCTGATCTTTTCGGCGTAGCCCGCATCGGTCGTGACGATCTCGCCGGGCACCATGCCGAGCACCGCGCGCGGGCGGGACTCGATAAAGTCCGTGGCCTCAAGGTGCGCAACGTGGAATGTCTCGTGCGAGCGCTTGACGAGGTGCGGATCGATCTCGGGCGCTTCAAACGGCGTGACGGTCTTGCCGTCGAACATCAGCCTGCCTTTTTTGTAGACCTCAAGGATGTTGAAATCGTCGAAGTTGTCGATCACGACAAAGTCCGCGAGGAAGCCCGGCGCGATCGCGCCGCGGTTGTTGAGCAGGAAGTAGCGCGCGGCGTGATGACTCGCGCATTTGACAGCGATGATCGGGTCGACGCCCGCTTTGATAGCGCGGCGCACAATGTAGTCGATATGCCCCTTTTCGAGCAGATCGTTCGGGTGCTTGTCGTCGGTGCAGAACATACAGTAGGTGTAATACTGCGGCGTGAGCAGCGGGAGGAGCGCGTCGAGGTTGCGCGCCGCCGTGCCCTCGCGGATCATGATGTACTGTCCGCGCTCGAGCTTGGCGAGCGCGTCTTCGACGGTGCTGCACTCGTGGTCGGAATAGACGCCGGCGGCGATGTAGGCGTTCAGGTCGTTGCCCGAAAGGCCGGGGGCGTGGCCGTCGATTTTTTTGTGGTGCGCCTGCGCGGCGACGATCTTTTCGAGCACCTGCTCATCGGCGTTCGCAACGCCGACGTAGTTCATCATCTCAGCAAGACCCTCCACGCGGTTGTGCTCGTAGAAGGAGTCGATCGCGCGGTAATCGAGCACCGCACCGGATTCGTCGAGCGGCGTTGCGGGCACGCAGGAGGGGAGCATGAAGCGCACGTCAACGGGCAGATCTTCCGTCGCCTGCAGCATATACTCGATGCCGTCGGTGCCCATGACATTGGCGATCTCGTGCGGGTCGGTGATGACGGTCGTGGTGCCGTGCGGAATGACGGCGTTGGCAAATTCCTTGGGGGAAACGAGCGCGCTCTCTAAGTGGATGTGCGCGTCGACAAAGCCGGGCAGCACGAGCTTGCCGCCCATATCGATCTCCACTTCGCCCTCGTAGTGCTCGCCCATGCCCGCGATGAGGCCCTCGGCCACGGCGATATCGCCATGGCTCAGCTCATTGCAGAAGACGTTCACATACGTCGCGTTCTTGAGCACGAGGTCAGCCTTCTGCCGTCCCGAGGCCACCTCGACGACGTGGAGCTTCTTGTTCAGCTTGCGGTTGATCTTGCCTGCGTAGCTTTCCCGGTATGCCATGCGTGTTCCTCCTTATTTTGTTGTGTTTGACCAGTTTATATGACGTTCCGTCCGTCTTCCTCGGTTATTTTTTATAGGATACTACGTTCCCCCGCACTTGTCCAGCAGAAAAAGCTAAAAGTTTTTTAGTTATTCTGCCAAAAATTCAGTTTTGCATCAAACCAGCGGCAGCTTTGCCGCCCGTTTCAAAAAAAGGGGCCATCTGCAAGCAGATGACCCTCTTTTTCGTTTTTCTCAGGTGCGGGCTCAGTGACGGCCGCCGAAGCCGCCGCCTCGTCCTCCGCCGCCGAAACCGCCGCTGTGACCTCCACCGAAGCCACCGCCGCGGCTGCCGCCGCCAAAACCGCCGAAGCTGCCGCCGCTGAAGCCACCCCCACGGCCGCCGCCAAAGCCTCCAAAGCTATTGCCCGAGCCGGACGGCCGTCTCGGTGGCTGGGGCGGACGGCGATTGCCGCCGGAGGGTCCGCCGCTGTACGGCGGTCTCGGCCCGCCCTGCGGAGGACGGGGGCCGCCCGAGCGGGGCGGACGGGGCGGACGCGGGCCGCGCGGGGGACGGCGTCCCCAGAAGATGGGACGGTAGACCACCGTGGGGATGCCCATGCCGGGCATCATGTAGCGGCGGCGATAGCGGTTGTAGCGCATCCGGTCGAGCATGATCCAGATGACGAAAATCACGATGAGCAGCAGGATAAACAGCACCGCCGTGCCCGCGTCATTCTGCGCCGTCTGATCCTGCCGGTACTGCCGGCTCAGCTCCACATGGAGTTGGGAACAAAGCTCCTGCACCGCGGCATTATAATCGCCCTTCTGCACGTCGCCCGCCATGCAGGAATCGACAAAGCTGTAGGAAAGTCCGTTCAGCAGATCGTAAAAATTGCCGCTGGCGACCACGTAGTAATTCTGCTGCTGCTCTGCGATGACCAGGATCGCGTCGTTCGTGCCTAACTGCATGGTGTCTGCGTAGTCATACGCCGTATTTTCCAGATCATCCGACGACTGTACCGTCACAACGGCCATGATACTGCCGAACATCTGGTCCCAGTTGGCGTTATAGAGACCAATGGCCTCCTCGGTCTTGTCGGAAAGGATATCTGCCTCATCGCGCACATACTGCGTGAAGGCCGCTGTCGAAAGCGAGGGATCGAGCTTTTCTCCGCCCTCCGGCGTAGAGACAACGGGTGCTTTGTGCAGGCCCCACGCACCGGAGGCGAGGATCGCCAAAATCAGCACCGCGATGGCGACGCCGCGTTTTTGAAAGAATTTCATATGCTTCTCCTATCCGGAGCGTCTCAGCTTCTCAGCTCCATGAGCTTCTGCTTCAGCTCGCCTTCGATGCGGCCGAGCTCGACCTCCGCTTCCTTGCGCTTCTGCGCGCCCTCGCGCTGGATATTCACGACCTCGTCGAGTGTGGTGATGAGCTGCTCGTTCGTGTGCTGCAGCGTCTCGATATCGACCACGCTGCGCTCGGCCTCCTTCGCCGTGGCGATGGTCCCCATTTTGAGCATATCGGCATTCTTCTTGAGCAGCTCGTTCGTCGTCTGCGCCACAGCGCTCTGCGCGGCCGTGGCCTGACGGCTGTGCTCCATGCCGAGCGCAAGCACCATCTGGCTCTTCCACAGCGGGATGGTGTTGACGAGCGAGGACTGGATCTTTTCGACCATCAGCGTGTCGTTGTTCTGGAGAAGTCTCGTCTGCGGGCCCATCTGGAGCGACACCATGCGCGTCAGCTCCAGGTCGTGCAGCTTCTTTTCAAAGCGCTCGCATTTCTGCGCGTAGTCGTTATAGGCCTGCGCATCCTCGGCAAGGCCGCTCGCCTCCGCCTTCTTGCGCAGCTCCTCCAGCTCGCCGGAGCGGACCTCGGCCAGACGCTTTTTGCCCGCGATGATATACATGGTCAGCTCTTTATAGTATTTGAGGTTCAGCTCATACATCTGGTCGAGCATCGCGATATCCTTCATCAGCGTGACCTGATGCTTTTCCAGCTCGCTCACGATGCGGTTCACGCTCGTTTCGGCCTTGCCGTACTGCGCGCGCATGAGCTCGAGCTTATCCTTCTGCTTGTGGAAAAGGCCGGCAAAGCCCTTTTTCTCCTCCTGACCAAAACCCTTGACCTCGACAACGAGGTTTGAAAGCGTCTCGCCCACTTCGCCCAGGTCCTTGTTGCGCACGGAGGAGAGGGCATTTTCAGAGAACGTCGCCACGCTCTTCTGCGCGGCCACGCCATAGTTGAGCACAAGGTTCGTATCCATAATGTCGATCTTCTTCGCAAACTCGTCGACAGCAGCTCTCTCCTGCTCGGTGAGCATACTCTCGTCGACCTTGACAGGTTCGACCTCTTTTTTCTTCTCCTGCTCGGGTTCGGGCGCGTCTGGGGTGAGCGTCAGCTCAGGGACGGCCTCCTGCGCCGCTTCGGTGGGGTTCAGGGTCAGCTCGGGCATCATGTTGTCGCTCATATCATTTCTCCTCCGTATTTTGGCTTTGAGTTTGTTCTTTTTCGTGCTTTTTGATGCGCTGGATGCGGCGCAGGCACAGCAGCGTGGCCAACGCCCAGATCAGCGCGGAATAGTAAAGCGTATCCCTGTGCAGATGCAGCGCGCCGATGATGCTTGCCACACACATGATGGCAAAGATTGCACAGAAGATGGGGTCGAGCCACACGCCTTTCAGCCGTTTCAATATCCACGCATTGACTTTGGCGTTGAACGCCATCACTTTCTTTCGCATCGCTTACTCCTTTACAGTTCAAGCTTGATATCATCCTGCGAGGCCGTGGCCGTGCCGCCCTCGGCGTGCAGCTCGCCACTGTCCTCGCTCAGCCCCTCGCGCTTCATCATGTTCTCCAGCACCGTGATATCGGCGGAAATGTCCATCGCCTCGCTGCCAAAGAGCATATCGAGCTGCTTTTCAAACGCCGTGACGATCGTGCCCATCATACTCTCCACGCGCTGCATGGTGCTGCCGATGTTGCCGCCGTCGACGCCCTGCGCGCCCATGCGGTCATAGGCGTTCAGGAGCTTGAGCGTGGTGGGCAGGTAGTAGTCCATGAACTTGCGGATCTGCGGCAGCTTTTTGGGGTCTGCCTTGACCTGCGCGAAGATCTTCGCGCTTAAGTCCTCGAGCCGGTCGATATCGGCGGAGATCTTCTCGTCCTTGATGGACGCGTTGAGCCGCTTCATCTCGGAGATGGCAAGGTTGCCGTCCCTGATCATCTTATCGAGCTCGGGATTGCCGGTGGTCTCCTCCTTCTTCGGCGGGTCGGGCACCGTGACCTCGACCGTGCCGCACACGGCGTTCATGATGAAGAACACCACCGCTGACGCGGCCGCCACAAGGATAAAATGCGGCACACGGTAGAGCGGAAACAGCAGTGCGTAAATGACCCATGTTCCCGCCGCGGCGTAATAGGGTACGGTGGATCTGCGTTTGACAGTTGCCAAGACGATCCCCTCCTGTTTTCATAAATATTTTGACTGATATATGATATCACATCGCATCAGCGCGGTCAAGCAAAGCAAGCGCTTGAAACATTGCAATATCGCACTTTTTACAAAAGAAGGCGGCGTCCGGTCCAGGACGCCGCCTTCTTGCAAAATACTGCGTTTTTCTTATTCGTTTCGGATGGCTTCGAGCGCCGAGATCTTGACCGCCTTGTTCGCAGGCTGATAGCCGGACACCAGTCCGACCAGCACCGAAAACACCAGCGCAAAGATGATGAGCTCCGGCTTGATGACAGACGTGCGCACCACGCCCTCACCACCGACGAGCGCCTGCTTGATGAGGTCCCATGTAATGCCTCCGCCGCCGAACGCGCCGAACGAGAACAGATTGATGATGACGGATATGATGAAGCTGAAAATAAGTCCCAAAATGCCGCCGAGAAGGCCGATGCTGCCCGCCTCCATCAGAAACATCGCGCGGATATCGCGCACATAGCAGCCAAGCGCCTTCATGATGCCGATCTCCTTCGTGCGCTCGGAGATGGACATGATCATCGTGTTCGTAATGCCGATGGCCGCGACCAGAAGCGAGATCGCGCCAAGGCCGCCGAGCATCAGCTCGATCTGGCGGGTCTGCTTGTTGAGCTCGTCGCGCATACTCTGCATGGAGTACGTGCCGTAGCCTAAGTCCTTGATGGCCTGTTCCACATCTGGCACAGCCTCAAGGCTCTCTGCCTTGACATTGATGGACGAATACTCAAACTTCGTGTCGGTCTTCCCCGTCAGATCCTGAATGAGCGCCTTGAGCGCATTGATGTCCATCATCACGCCCTCGCTCGTCTCGTAGCCCTTGCCCTGATCTTCCTTCAGAACGCCGACGACCTTGAGATCGACGCTGTAGGGCGTCGTCTCGTTGCCGGAGTCGTCCCACGAGGTCAGGAGCATCTTCACGTCCGTCTTGAGCGGGTCAAAGAACGGGTCGGGGACATTTTCCGTGTCGATATTGCCGTTTTCGTCCCAGGTATAGCGGTTGACATAATTTCTGCCGTCCGGCATGAGCGTATCCTTAAAGTTATAGGCAAAATACTGGCCCACGACCACCTCGTCGCTGCTTTCTGGGTAGCGGCCCGCGACCAACTCATAACCCATGTCCTCAAGCGCGCTCACGTCAATGCCGGCAAAGTTTCCCCAGTCAGCGCTGTAGCGGTCGTTGATGCCCGCCTTGAACGAAATGTTGTAATTGTCGAGGCTTGCCTTGGGCATGACGGCCTGCACGCCCGCGATCTCGCGGAAGCTCTCCACCGCCTTCTCATCGAGCTTGCTCTCCGTCTGCGTGCCGGTATTCTGGTTGTAGCCGCGGTAGACCTCGATGATAGAGAGGTCACCCATATTTTTGAGCATCTGATCGTAGGACTCCTGCATGCCCGCGCCGATGGAGACCATCACGATGATGGACGTGCAGCCGATGAACACACCCAGCACCGTCAGGATCGTGCGCCCCTTGCGCCGCGACAGGCTGTCGAAGCACATTTTCAGGATGTCTGCGAATCTCATTTGTTCTGCTCCTCAGCACCCGTGGCCGCAGTCTCCTTCGCCGCGGCGTCCGCTGCCTCCTTCTTCTCTTCGGCGATCTCCTCTTCGTCCCACTTGTCCCAGAGGGCCTGCTCGGCCTTCTGCTTGGCTTTCTTCTTGCGGATGCGCAGCACAATGAGAAGGACGATGAGCGCGGCGACTGCCGCGATGATGACGTACTTCCATGGGAAGGTGCTCTGCGGCTCGGGGTCGATCATGCCGGGATCGTCCATGCCGGGGTCGGCCGGCTCATAGGCCATGGCCTCGACCGTTGCCTCGAACACGCGCTCTTTGGTGTTGCCGTTGGAATCTTCGTAGGTAATGACGATCTTGACCTGATTCTCGCCCTCGAGCTGCGGCGTCACGGCAAAGGCGATGGTGCCGTTCTTACCGCCGTCGATCGTGCCGACGCGTTGATAAGGCGTGGGAGAATCAATGTCACCGGAGATGGTCGCCTCAACGTTGCTGATGGCGCTCTTGCCCTTGTTGACATAGTCGATCGTCAGGCTCGTCTCCTCGCCGACGTAGCCGGTGTAGGAGGTCTTGGGTTCGCTCAGCTCAAAGCGGTCGGGCTGGTAGAGCGGCACGCTCAGCGAGAGGGTCGCGCTGCCGGATTTACGGGCATTCTGATCGACGTATTCATAGGTAACGGCGATCTGCACATTCTGTGCGCTCGCGCTGATGAGCTGTGCGGCCTTCATCGGCACGGTGACGGTCTTGCTGCCGCCCGCGGCAACGGAATCAAAATAGAAGGTGTTGGTCGAGCCGTTGAGCATCAGGTCCGTGCCGCCGGTGACGGTAACCATGACGTTTTCAATTTTGATCTTCTTGCTGGTGTTGGTAAACGAGAAGCTCAGATTCGTGCTCGAACCTGCGGCGACGGACGAGCCGCCGTAGTTGTACTTGGACAGGATGACGATGGGGGTCGGGCTTGCGATGGTCTCCTCTTCCTTGGTGTCCTTGGTGACCGTCGCGGGCACGTTGACGCTGCCGCTGGCGCTGCCGGAGGCGGTCGTGCTCGTACCGCTGTCGTAGTAGAAGTCAAGCTTTGCCGAGAGCGACTGGCTCGCGCTCGTGATCTTATCCACAGCCTTGACCGAGACCATCACCACGCCCGACTGATTCGGGCGGATATCGTCGAGCGTGTAGGCGCTCTGCGAATCCGTGACCATCAGGCCGTCCGAGGGCGTGACCGTCACCATCGGGGAACGCATGGTCGTGCTGCCGACATTCTGGATGTAGATCGAGATGACCTTGCTCTCGCCCGCGGCGATGCTGCCGAAGGCGGCATCGGAGCTGAAAACGGCGTGCGGCTCGGGAATGACGACCGGGTCGGGCTTTTCCGGCTCGGTATAGGGCACGCATTCGCTGACCGTCAGGCTGAAGGTCTGATTCGTTGTTTCCACGCCGTTTTCCTGATAATAAACCGTAAAGCTCAGGCTGTTGCCCGTGCCGGAATAGGAGAGGTTGTAGAGTATGAACGATGCCGTGCCGTTTTCGACGTTGCTGATGTTGCCGGCATCGCCGCCGCGGAACGAGTCGACGCCGCGCACAACGCGGGAGACCGTGCCGCTGCCGCCGATACGGGACAGGCTGACGGCAATATTGACCGTCTGGTTTGTTTCAATGCTGTAGGCGCCCGCATTGTAACCGGTGACAAGGTAGCTCGTCTTATCATCGGCCCTTGCTGTCAGTCCGGCAGGCAGGAGCGCCGCGCACAGCACCAGGGCAAGGCACAGGGAGAGCAGGGATCTTGTGATGCGTTTCATGTTCGATTTCCTCCGTTATTCGATATAGGGGGCGGCGTCGATCTCCGCCTTGACCTGATTTTCAACGTTGCTGACGATGCGGCCGTCGATGAGCGTGACGATGCGGTCGGCATATTCGGTCATCTCCGGGTCGTGGGAGACGAGCACGATCGTCTGGTGAAAGCGATGGGCAAAGCCGCGGATCATGTGCATGACCTCTTTCGTCGTCCTTGTGTCGAGGTTGCCGGTCGGCTCATCGGCAAACACCACCTCCGGCTGCGTAATGAACGCGCGCGCAATGCCGACACGCTGCTGCTGTCCGCCGGACATCTGGTTGGGAAAGTGGTCCATGCGGTCCTTCAGTCCCACGCGGCAGAGCATTTTTTTGGCCTCCAGAAGCCGCACGTCCGGGTCGACGCCCTTGAACATGAGCGGCATGGCCACATTCTCTGCCGCCGTCAGCTCCGGCAGCAGGTTGTAGGACTGGAAGACGAAGCCGATGTGCTTCTGGCGGAAGGCCGCAAGCTGGTTTTCGTTCAGGCGCGAGATCGGCACGCCGCCGATGCGCACCACGCCGCGCGTAGGCTTTTCGAGTCCCGCCAACTGGTTGAGCAGCGTCGATTTGCCGCTGCCGGATGTGCCGAAGATGCAGCACACCTCGCCCCGCGGGATATCGAGGTCGATATTGTGCAGCGCGACCACGTGCTCCTGCCCCATCATGTAGACCTTTCGGAGCTTTCGCACCGAAATGACGGGCTTCTGGTCATTTGTCATCGCAGATTCTCCTCATTCTAAACTTGTTTTTTATTATACTCCCATCTCAGGAAGAAGTCGTTACAATCGGGCGCGATTTGGTTACAATTTATTTTAAGATTTGTTTAAGGCCGCGCCGCGCAGCATTCCTGTAGTATTTAGACGGAACAAATCGGAAAAAGTTTCATCCCGCATGAAAAAACGGCGGACTTTTCAGTCCGCCGTTTCCGCTTCTCAAAAAGCGGCTTTTCCTTTTTTCGGCATTCTCAGCCCTGCGCCGCATCGGGCACAACGTAGACCGTCATGCTCTCGCCGCTCGTGTCGATGGGCTGCGTATCGTCAAGGGACTGCGTCAGCTCCGCGTCGGCATAGAGCTGATTGCCCGTGCTGCTGGCAAATGTGACGTAAGTACCGCGCTTGACGGCGTAATTCTGCGTTTCCTCCTCCGCCGTGCCGGGCGCAAAGACAAGCGTCAGCTCGCAGGCGTCGCCGCTGTCAAGCGCCTCGGCCGCCAGCTCCTTTTCCGGCGCGTAGGTCTCATCGTAGCTCCAGTCGTAAAGCGTCGTGCCGAGCACCGAAGATTCGCCGCTCTCATCCTTGCTGTAGTCCGTCACGCTCATGGCAAGCAGCTCGCCCGTCACGGGGTCGACATAGTAGATGGTGGTATAGTAGTAGTCCGTCATGTCGGTGTAGGTCGTAGTGGTAGAGATCAGCACCGCGCCGTCCTGCTCGCTCTGCTCGTCGACGGTCTCGTTCGCGCTGTCGTCCGCTTCACGGCAGGCGGGCAGCATATCGAGGATATACGTCTCGTACTCGGCAGCGGGATAGCAGTTCATGCCGAGTCGGTCGTCGCTCTGCATGGTGTTGAGGTACACGCCATAGCCCTCTTCGGAGAAGCACGACTGTGCGTAGAATTCATCCTCACCGACGGGGCTGTTGGCCGTATAGCTGTAATGCGAGGCCATCAGCAGACGCTTTTCGCTGTCGCGCGTGTACTGCACCTTGGCCGTATAGGTCTCCTGATCGTCCTGGTCGGTGCCCTGAATGCTCACGGTCACAACGCTGTGCTTTTCGAGCAGCTTTTCGGGCGTGTTGTCCGCGCGCACCTGCTCGAGCGTGATCTCCTTCGGCGCATCGGTGCTGTTGTCGGCATTATTGTCCTTGCTCGTGTCGCCGCCCTGCGTGCCGCAGCCGGCGAGCAGGCTCATGACGCAAAGCGCGCCGATGCTTATCTTCTTCCAATTTTTCATCCTGATGTTCCTCCTTCGGAATTTGGGCGCGGACGCTCCGCGCCCCGGTCATTTATGGTTTACAGTCTTCCTGTGCGGAGCTTTTTTCGTCCCGCACAATCTCTTAGACGCAGCTTTTTTGAAAAAGTTGCGCGCTTATGATTTTCTTAATAAAATTTTTCTTTTGGGATGACGCCCTTGCCTTTTCCCCCGCCGCGGCATACAATGAAGAAAACTCCCATCGGAAGGGGCATTTTTATGAACTGTATCGGCATCGACCTCGGCGGCACGAACATCAAGGGCGCGCTCGTGAGCGAGCAGGGCAAAATTCTGAGAGAGCACGCCGTAGAAACGCGCGTTGACCTCGGCCCCGAGGCCGTCGCATCGCGCATCGGTCAAGTCATCACGCAGCTCTCTGACGGCGAAGCCGCCATCGGCGGCGTTGGCGTCGGCTGCCCCGGCACGGTGGATGACGCGAGCGGCATCGTCCGCTTTGCGGCGAATCTGAGCTTTGCGAATTTTGATCTGAGAAGTGCGCTGCGCGCGTATACGTCCCTCCCCATCCGTCTCGGCAACGACGCGAATGCCGCGGCGCTGGGCGAAGCGCTCTTCGGCTGCGGAAAAGGCGCGGAAAGCACCATCGTCGTCACGCTCGGCACGGGCGTGGGCGGCGGCGTGGTGCTGGGCGGCAGGCTCTTAACGGGCTATACGGGCGCGGCGAGTGAGCTCGGCCATATGGTCATCACAGAGGGCGGCGAGCCATGCACCTGCGGCCGCCGCGGATGCTTCGAGGCCTACTGCTCCGCCACGGCGCTCATCCGCGACACGAAGCGCGCCATGGCCGCGCATCCGAAGAGTCTCCTGCACGCGATCGCCGCAGAGCAGGGCTGTGTCGACGGCCGCACGGCATTTCTTGCCGGCGAATGCGGCGATGAAGCAGGCGCGCAGGTCGTGGAGGAGTACATTGAGTATCTGGCCTGCGGGCTGACGAATCTCGTCAACATTTTCTTTCCCGAGGTGCTGGCGCTCTCGGGCGGGGTCGCCGAGCAGGGCGACGCGCTGCTCGCGCCGCTGCGCGAAAGGGTGCGCGAGCGCTCGTTCGGCTCGCGCTATGCCGCGTCTCACACGCGCATTGAGCGCTGCACGCTCGGCTACCGCGCGGGCGTGATCGGCGCGGCAATGCTGGCGCGGCCGTAAATCTTTTCAATCAAAAACTCCGCAGGAAGTCCTGCGGAGTTTTTTTGCTACGGCTTCGAAGCGTCCATGACCGCGGTAGTCTCCGCGCCGTTCTTTCCCTCGATCACGAGCTGCACCTCATCCACGCCGCTGAGCGAAAGGACGGATCTTTCCAGCGACTCAAACAGCAGCCCGCGCGTATTTTCATCCTCGGGCAAAGCGGCATTCGCAGGGATGCTCAGATAACACACGCCGTCTTCGATGCGCGAGGAGCTGATCGAAAAATTCTCGGGCAGGAGCGGGAGCAGCGCATCGTTCTCCGGTCCCTGCGCAAGCGCCTCGAGCAGCGCGTTCACGCGCGTCTGGCCCTCGTAAAGGGCAAGCGTCTGCTGCTCGGCGCGCAGCTCGCCGGTCTTGCTGTCGAGGAAGTAGAGCTGCACCGTGATGGGCCGCAGGCCGCTCTCGCGGGAGGACAGCAGCGTGTCCGCCGAGAGCAGCACCTGCGTCTTGCGGTACGGCAGCTCGCTGCCGTTGGCCGTGATGCTCACGGCGTTCACATTCGGCAGCTGTGAGAGCGTCAGCGTGATGCAGTAGTCCGCGAGCGACAGATCGATACCGGACAGGCGCGCGTAGGGCGCGCTCAGATCCACCCGCGCCCGCCGGCCCGAGACGCTCAGCGAGCGCAGTGCCGTCCCCTCGGGAATGGGCGAGTGCAGCGTCGATTCGTCCGGTCCCGCGAGCAGCAGCTCCATCAGCGCGCGGACGCAGTCCTCGGTGCTCATGGCCTCGCCCGGCGTAAAGCGCAGCGAAGACGCGGCGATGGCATCGCCCCCGCCCGAGGTGTCGAGATCCGAGAGAAAATAAAGCGCGTAGCCACTCTCCTCGTCCTCCTGCACGCTCCCTGCGCACGAGGCGAAGGCCAGCAGCGCCGCAGCGATGGCAAGGATCAGCAGCGAAAGCTTTCTCATGCCTGCCCCCCTCCTTCTCCGCAGCGCGGCAGACGCACGGTGAACACCGTGCCGCCGCCCTCGCGCGCGCCGACCTCGATGCTTCCGCCGCGGCGACGCGCGGTGTCGGCAGCGATGGAAAGGCCGAGGCCCGTGCCGCCCGCCGCGCGCGAGCGCATCTTGTCCACGCGGTAGAAGCGGTCGAAAATACGCGGCATATCCTCCGCCGGGATGCCGATGCCGTTATCGCTGACGGTGAGAAGGCACGTCTCCTCATCCCCCGCGAGCGCCACGCGGACAAAGCCGCGGGGACGGTTATATTTGATGGCGTTTTCCGTCAGATTGTAGATGATCTCGTTGAGCTCGTCCTCGCTCGCGAGCGTCTTGCCCTCGCGCCGGACCTCGTAGGAAAGGTCGACCTGCTTTTCCTCAGCCACAAGGCGCAGCATCCGCACCACACGCGCGATGACCGCCGCGATATCGACCTCCTGCGCCTTGGGCAGCGCGCCGCTGTCCAGGCGCGTCAGCCGCAGCAGATTTTCCGTGATGCGCGCAAGGCGCTCGGATTCCTGCTCGATGTCGCCGACGAACTCGCGCACGGTCTGCGCGTCCATGTTTTCCGTTTGCAGGATGGAGTCCGACAGGAGCCGGATGCCCGCAAGCGGCGTTTTGAGCTCGTGGCTCGCGTCCGACACAAAGCGGCGGCGCGCCTCCTCGGTCGTCTGCAGCCGGTCCGCCATGGCGTTGAACTCCGAGGCGAGATCGTATATCTCATCGTTGCCGCCGACCTCGGCGTGATGGCTGTAGGAGCCCTCCCGCATTTTCTGCACCGCCTCGGTCAGAACGCCGAAGCGCCGCGTCAGCACGCGCGATAAAATCAGGCTCAGCCCCACGGCGAACACCGTTACGACCAGCGAGATGGTCAGCAGGTTGCGCTGCATCGAAAGCAGCAGCGCCGCCTGCTCGGTGTCGTATTCGTAGGCGTAGACCGCGCCGATGGTCTGGCTGTGGTAGACGATGGGCGAGGCCGCGCGGCTCTTGAACGCGCCATCCGAAAACTCGACAAAGGCGACATCCTCGCCGCGCAGGGCCTGCACGACCTCGGTATAAAAGGCGTAGCGGCCGATGGCCCCGTCCGTTTCGCGCGTATCATAAAGCACGCGCCCGGACGCGTCGGTCACAAGGATGCGGGAGATGCCCGTCTGCTCAACGAGCGTCATCGCGCCCGCGACATTTTCCTCGCTCAGCTCCTCGAGCCCCGAGAGCGCCGTCACCATCACCGAGACGCTGCTTTGCAGCGAGCTCTGCTTGGAGCGGAACGTCAGATTCTCCGAGGCGATGAGCGGGTAAGTATTCATCAGGACCAGCACCGCCGCGATGATGGCGATATAGCTGAAGCTGAATTTTCGCTGTAGGCTCGCCCCTCTGCGCATGGCGCTGCCTCCTCTCTTGCTGTGGTTTCTTTGCCGGTTCAGTCCTTAAAGTAGTAGCCGATGCCCCACTTGGTCAGGATGTGCTGCGGCGCGGCGGGATCGTCCTCAAGCTTTTCTCTGAGCCTCCTGATGTGCACGTCCACCGTGCGGTAGTCGCCCGCGTAGGTGTAGCCCCAGACGAGGTCCATCAGATTTTCGCGCGAGTAGACACGGCGCGGATTTTTGACAAAGAGCTCGATGAGGTCGTACTCCTTGGCCGTGAGCTCGACGACTTGGCCATCCTTGAGCGCAACGCGCTGCTCGGGGTCGATCGTCACGCCGCCGACGGTCAGCAGCGCGCTGTGTGCCTTCTGCTGCGGGACGGCGTTCGCGCGGCGCAGCAGCGCGCGGATGCGCGCCTTGAGCTCCAGAATGTTGAAGGGCTTTGTGATATAGTCGTCCGCGCCGGACTCAAGGCCGATGATCTTATCGGTATCCTCGCTGCGGGCGGTCAGCATGATGATGGGGACGTTTGAAAATTCGCGGATGCGCATACAGGCCGTCAGCCCGTCCACCTGCGGCATCATGAGATCAAGAATGATCAGGTCGAAATCGCCCGTTTTGGCCATGTCGATCGCGGTCGCGCCGTCGTAGGCGGTCTCGACCGTGTAGCCCTCGTTCTCCAGATTGAATTTCATGCCCTTGACCAGGAGCTGTTCATCGTCAACGACCAGAATCTTCATTGTGTTCCTCCTCTGTGAGCGTGATCTCCGCGCGAAAGCCCTCAAGCTTCGCCTCTCCGATGCCCTTGACGTTCAAAAGATCTTCCGCCGTCTCAAATGCACCGTGCTCTGCGCGGTAGTCGATGATTGCCTGCGCGAGCGACGGGCCGATGCCCGTCAGCGTTTCAAGCTCTTCCGCCGTCGCGGTGTTGACATTGACCAGCACGCGCGTGGGTGCGGTGATCTCATCGGTCCTGTCCTGCGTGGTCACGGTGTAGCCGCCGTGCCCGGTCCCTTCATACGACGTTTTGTGCAGAAAAACGAGCGAAACGGCAAACAGCACCGTCAGCGCGGCGAGCACAAGATAGACGCCGCTCCCTCTGGTTTTCTTTTCTTCCTTTTCCACGGTTGCGCTCGCCTGCCTTTTTTGCTATACTGAAGGTCAAAGCGTGTCGAACGGCACGCCCGATGATGACTATTCGTTATTTATTATATCATATATCGAGGTATATTTCCATGAAAAAACACCGCCTGCTGTCACTTTTTTTATCGCTCGCCCTGCTGCTTCCCTTCTTCGCCTCCTTCAATGCCGATGCGTATGAGGACTTTGAGCTGGACGCGAAGGCCGGTCTTCTCATCGAGGCAGACACGGGAGATATCCTCTACGAAAAAAACGCCCATCAGGAAAACTATCCCGCGTCGCTCACCAAGGTGATGGTCGCACTGCTCGTATTTGAGGCCATCGACGAGGGCAGGCTGGCGCTGACCGACTCCGTCACCGCAACGGAAACGGCGTTTGAGGGCCTTTCCAGCGACGGCAGCACGGCGAACATCGTCCCCGGCGAGACGATGACCGTCGAGCAGCTGCTCAACTGTATGCTCATCGTCTCGGCGAACGAGGCGTGCAACATTTTAGGTGAGCACATCTACGGCTCGGTCGATGCCTTTGTCGCGCGCATGAACGAGCGCGCGGCCGAGCTCGGCTGTGAGCACACGCACTTTGCCAACGCCACGGGGCTTCATAATTCCCAGCACTATACGACGGCGTGGGATCTCTACCTCATCACGCGCGAGGCGATGAAGCACGACAAGTTCATGGAGATCTGCAACTCCAAGAGCTATACCGTGCCCGCCACCAACATGACCGAAAAGCCGCGCGAGCTGCACTCGACGAACTTTCTCATCTCCAACTGGCGCGCCCGCGGCTACGTCTACCGCGACGCGCAGGGCATCAAGACCGGTTCGACGCCCGAGGCGGGCTACTGCCTGATCTCGTCCGCCCTGCGCGGCAGCCGCCACATGATCAGCGTGGTGCTGGGCGCGGAGCGCGTGACGCTCGAGGACGGTGTGACCATCCAGACGCGCAGCTTTTCCGAAACCTCGCGGATGTTCGACTGGGGCTTTGACAACTTCTCCCGGCGCGATATTCTGTCCTCCGCCGACCTCATTCAGGAGGTACCCGTCGCGCTCTCGAGCGAGGCGAGCTATGTTGCGACCCACGCAGCGGAGGATATCTCCTGTCTGCTGCCCGACAACGTGGAGCCCGAGATGCTCGAGCGCACCGTGACGCTCACGAATGAGACCGTCGATGCCCCCGTCGCGGCAGGCGATGTGCTCGGCACGCTGACGCTTTCGTATAACGGCACGGTCTATGGCGAGACGGAGCTGCTGGCGCTGAACGATGTGTCGGCCTCGTGGTTTTTGACGGCGCAGCGCCGCGTTTCCGACTTTTTCGCAAAGCCGCTCGTCAGACTCCTCCTCATCGTGCTGGTGCTGCTCATCGTGGGCCTTGTCGTCTATACGACGATGTTCTCCCGCCGCCGTCGTTACGGACACCGCCGCCGCGGTGCGGCCTCCGGCGGATACCGCGGGCGGAGAAGAAGATAATACCGCAAAAGGGGACGCTTCGGCGCCCCCTTTTCTTTTCCCCGTTCAGTTCAGCGTAACCACATTGTTGCCCTGCGGGAACTCCACAAAGCGGACGGAGTAGAGGTCGGCTGTGATGTAGGCGCTGCGACCCGGATGATAGATCGTGATATAGTCGCTGCCGACCTCCTGCAGCGTCCCAGCGGCGACGACCGTATTCTGCGAGCCGACGAGAAAGCTGACGATGACCGGCCGGCCGATGTTGCGCGCAAGCATTCCCTTCCACGAATTGTATCCCATCTTGTCGACGGTCTGCACCTCTTCGATCTTGTCGGGCGAGGGGCGGAAGTGTCCGTTCGCGCCGCCCGCCGGCACGATCACCGCCGCGCCCGTCGGTCCTGTCAGCATTTCCTCATAGCCGAGGCTCATCTCACTGCCCTTTTGCTGCTGCGTGCCCGCCGCGGCGGGCACGGCCGTCATCTGCTCGTAAAGGCAGGGTACGTTTTTCCCCATCTGCGTCATATTTTCCTCTCCCTTTCCATTTTGATGTGCTGCGCCAAAGGCGCTTTATGTGCTGTAGTACGCCGCGGTGGGGGCATAAAAGCAGTGGTCGCCGATGCGCATGACGAATACCCCCACGCCGGAGGGAAAGTTCGCCCGGCAGGACGGCGAAAAGGGGTTAAAAAACCACATCGCCTCGCCAAGACCCGAAAGCCGGTTGCCCGCGATGGCCCAGTCGGCGATCTCATAGTGAATGTCCGTCGGGCGCATATTGTAGATATTCTGCGGGTTGTAGCTGCCGCGCTCCACCTCGCTCGCGCAGACGAACTGCCCCGGCTGGAAGATGATCCTGCGGATGCTGCCCTGCCCCACGCGCGCGTATTCCCCGCCCGGGGCGCGCACGCGGTTCATCACAACGCCCGCCACCGCCTTCATGCCGTTTTCGCCCTCGCCGCCCGCCTCACATTCGATGAGCCGCGCAAGCAGCTCGCGGTCGGAATAAGCCATATCCATCGCCTCCCCCATTTTCTCTTCCCCGCCAGTCTATGCGCGCAGGAAACGCAGGGTCACAAAGAAAGAAAAAAGAGCGCCGCAGGAAGAATACCTGCGGCGCTCTGATCAGTTTTTTACGCTTCGTCCTCCGGCGGCGGCAGCTCCCCCTCTTCGGGCGGGGTAAGGCCGTAGGCGCCCTTCATCTTGAGCGCGAGCCACTGCTCCTTCGTGATGAGGATCTGGCGGGGCTTCGAGCCTTCAAAGGGGCCGACGATGCCGCGCGTTTCCATCTCATCGACGATGCGCGCGGCGCGCGAATAGCCGAGTTTCAAGCGGCGCTGGAGCATCGAAACAGAGGCCTGTCCCGTCTCCATCACCACATCGATCGCGGCGGGCAGCATCTCGTCGCCCTCGTCGGCGGCGCTCTGCTCGCTCGGCGCATTTCCGCCGCCCTTGGCGTTGCCCTTTTCCTTCTCGGCAACGGCGGCGTTGATCTTGTCGATAACGGATTCATCGTAATCCGTCTCGCCGTTCTCCTTGACGAAGTTCACAACGCGCTCGATCTCCTCGCTCGAGATGAAGCAGCCCTGCACGCGCTTGGGCTTGCCCTCGCCGAGCGGGGCATAGAGCATATCGCCGCGGCCGACGAGCTTTTCCGCGCCCGCGGTGTCGAGGATGATGCGCGATTCCATCGCCGAGGCGACCGCAAAGGCGATGCGGCTCGGGATGTTGGCCTTCATCAGACCCGTGATGACGTCGGCAGAGGGTCGCTGCGTCGCGATGACGAGGTGCATCCCCGCGGCGCGGCCCATCTGCGCCACGCGGCAGATCGACTCTTCGACCTCCTTGGCCGCAACGAGCATCAGATCGGCCAGCTCGTCGATGACGACGACGACGCTCGGCAGCTTCTTGAGCGTTTCGTCCGTTTCCGCCACCTTATTGTAGGAGGCAAGGTCCTTGACATTGTGCTCGGAGAAGATCTTGTAGCGCTTCATCATCTCGTAGACCGCCCATTGCAGCGCGCCCGCAGCCTTTTTCGGGTCGGTGACGACGGGGATGAGCAGGTGCGGGATGCCGTTGTAGGGCGCAAGCTCGACCATCTTCGGGTCGACCATGATAAAGCGCACCTCCTCGGGCGTCGACTTATAAAGCATCGAGACGATGAGCGAGTTCGTGCACACGGACTTACCGGAGCCTGTCGTACCGGCGATGAGCACGTGCGGAAGCTTCGAGATATTCCCGACGATGTTCTTGCCGCTGATGTCCTTGCCCACGGCGAAGGCCGTGGTGGAGGGATGGGTGGTGAACTCCGTCGATTCGAGCACCGTGCGGATACTGACGGGCGAGACGAGCTTGTTCGGCACCTCAATGCCGACGACGGATATCTTGTCGGGGATGGGGGCGATGCGCACGCCGCTCGCGCCCAGCGCGAGGGCAATATCGTCCTGCAAGTTGGTGATCTTCGAGAGCTTCACACCTTGGCTGAGCGTGAACTCATAGCGTGTGACCGACGGGCCGCGCACCACGTCGCCCGGCTGGGCGTCCACGCCGAAGCTTGTGAGCGTCTGTGCCAAACGGCGGGAGTTGTTGCGCAGCTCCGCGCCCGCCTCGGCAGCGTTCGTCACGCCGGATTCCTTGAGCAGCGTGATCGGCGGATACTGATAGGCAGGGGGTTGAGGCTGGGCGTCGCCGCCCTCGATCGCGCGTGTGACCTCCTCGCGCGCAGCGTCGACCTCGGCGCGGCGGAGCTTTTCCTCCTGCTTGTCGGTCAGCACGGCATTCGCCGCGGCAGCGGCAGCGGGCGCGCTCTGCACGATTGGCGTGCCCGCGGAAAGCGGCGTGTGCGCGACGGCGGGCGTAGGCATTGGAATAACCGGCGCAGGGGCGCTCACAGGGGCGCTCGGCGTCATGTCAAACGGCGGCAGATCGAGCTCATTGGTCTCCGCCGCCGCAGGCTTCGCGGGAACGGCGGGCGCTGCATCGTCCTGTGCCGGGGCATTCTTCCCCTCCGCGGCGCTTCCGCCCGCCAGCAGCTCGTCGGGGCTCTTGATATTGTCGGATTTCTTGCGGAAGAAGCCGCCCGAGGCGTTCTTCTTCACCACGCGCTCCTCGCCGTCGAGCGGGATATCGATCGCGCTCGCGCGCTGGGCGCTCTGCCGCGCTGCGCGCTCCGCTCGCTGCGGCGGCAGCTCTTCTTCCTCCACCGGCTCGTAGGGCACGCGCTCATGCGAGCGCACGGCCTCGATCACGGCGGCGGGCGTCAGGCGGAACGCCATCATCAAAAACGCGACGAACAGCACAACGAGCAGGACCATCGCAAGTACCTTTTTCACCAGCAGCACCAGCAGGATCGCAAGCGACGCGGACACCGCGCCGCCGGATTCGAGCGCGTTGCCGCTCGTCCACAGGAGCTTCAGGATGCCGTCCATGCCCGCGTATTCCTCCCTGCACAGGGCAATGTGCATAATCGCGCCGAACACGACCGGCATCAGCAGTGCACCCGTCAGGCATGAGGCGACGCTGCGCCCGCGGTGGAACAGCAGGATATAGCTGCACAGCAGCAGCGCCGGCGCGACAAGGTAGTACCCCCAGCCAAAGAGCGACCGGCACAGCTTCGCCGGCTGATCGAGCAGCCACGCGCCCGACTGGAAATAGCTAAAGCCCAGGCACAGCGCCAGCACCAGCAGGATCGCGCCCGCGACCTCGCGGCGGATGGGGCGCTTCTGATTCTTCTTTGCCGTGCGCTTGCCGGAAGACGGGGAGCGGGATGAACCCGTCGTTTTCTTTTTCGTTGTGGTGGTTTTTTTCTTCTGTTGTGCCATGATTCACCTCAGAATCAAAAATTAGTGCAGGATCGTGAGCACCAGCGTCAGCACGCCGACGGCCCAGCAGTAGTAGGCGAACGCACCGAAGCGGCCCTTGTCGGCAATGTAGCGCAGCAAACGGATGCTGGCGTAGCCCGACACCGCCGCCACGACGACGCCGATAAGGTACACAGGCACGCTCGACCAGTCGATGCCCGCGTCGATCGCATCCTTGAGCGTCAGAGTATTCGCGCCCAGCACCGCGGGGATCGAGAGCAGGAACGCAAAGCGCACGGCAAATTTACGCTCAAAGCCGACAAAGCAGCCCGATGTGATCGTCATGCCGGAGCGGGAGATGCCGGGGCAGAGCGCGATGGCCTGCCCCAGGCCGACGAGCAGCGCATCGAGCATGGTCGCGGTCTTCTCCGTCTTGCGGCCGCGGCGCACGCGGTCGCTCGCAAAGAGCAGGATACCGGTGACGATCAGCGCCCCGCCGATAAAATACATATTATCACCGAGGCCCGTGAAAAAATGGCGAAACGGCACCATGACAAAAAGCGGCAGCGTGCCGATGATGATCATCAGGATGAGACGGCGCGCGGGCGGCACGGGGTTGGGTGTCGAATGATGGGCAAGATCGCCGATGCCGGCAAAAAACTCCACGACCATGTCGCGGATATCCTCCCAGTAGGCAATGAACACCGCGACAAGCGTGCCGAGGTGCAGCAGAACGTCGTAAAAATCCGGCACGCTGGCCGCGCCCTGCATATTCAGCAGATGCTCGGCGATGGCGAGATGGCCGGAGGACGAAATGGGCAGAAATTCCGCCACGCCCTGCACAAGGCCCAAAACAACGGCAGTCAATACAGACATGAAAACATCTCCTTATTTTCGTATTGTTTCACAAAGGCAATATTCTAACAGAATAACTATAGCACGGTTGTTCGCAAAATACCACCCCGAATCGCGATTTCTCCGTCCCCGCTCTTTTTTCGCCCCGCACTTGCGAAAAATGAAACGATATGCTATAGTCATCCATGGCAATAATGGATATAGGATAAGGAGATATCGAAATGGTCTATAACTATCGTACCAGGGGCGTCTGTTCCAAGGAGATGCACATCGAGCTGAACGACGACCACACCATCAAGAGCGTCGAGGTCATCGGCGGCTGCAACGGCAACCTTCAGGGCATTTCCCGCCTTGTCGAGGGCATGAAGGCCGAAGACGCCATCGAGCGTATGCGCGGCATCCGCTGCGGCTTCAAGGATACGTCCTGCCCCGATCAGCTCGCCATCGCGCTGACGGAGGCGCTCGCGCAGATGAAATAACTGCAATTTTTCCTGCACAGCGCGTTCCACGGTGCCAAAAACGAATCAATTATTGCAAAATTGCCCGTCTGCCGACTGGACAAACCGCCAAATCTCATGTATAATCAGCCTGATATATTGAGCAAACAAATAAACGGCTGAGCCGTTCGACCGATCGAGGGACCGCATGGACATTGATATGGATATCAAGGAGCTGGAGGCATTCGTCTACGTGGTGGAAAATTGCAGTTTTTCCCGCGCTGCGGAGCTGCTCCACCTGACGCAGCCGACCATCAGCTCGCACGTCTCCGCGCTGGAGCGAAAACTGAATATCAAGCTCATCGTCCGCACGACGAAGGAGACCTATCCCTCCGATGCCGGCAAGCTCCTTTACAAATATGCAAAGGAAATTTTGCAGGTGCGCGAGAATGCGGCCATCGCGCTGCGCAATTTTTCGCAGGAGATGAAGGGCACCATCTCCATCGCGGCCTCCACGGTGCCGAGCCAGTATTACCTGCCGCACCTTCTTCAGGATTTCCGCGAGCGGTATCCGGATATCACCTTCAACATCCAGATGGAGGACAGCCCCAAGGTCGTGGAGCTTGTGGCCACGCGCAGCGTGGAGATCGGCTTCTGCGGCACGATGATCGCAAGCCACAAATGCGTGTATCAGGACTTTGCGAGCGACCCGATGGTGCTCATCACGCCCAACACGGACAAGTATCGCGCCTACGCAGGCGGCCCCTTCCCCATCGAGCAGATCCGGGAAGAGACGTTCATCAGCCGTGAAAAGGGCAGCGGCACCTATCAGGCAGGCAAGGAGCTTTTGGACCAGTACGGCATCGACATTGCCTCGCTGCGCACAGCGGTCGAGATCCGCTCGACCGAGAGCGTCAAGCAGATGGTGAGCGAGGGGCTCGGCGTCGGCCTCATTGCCGAGAGCGCCGCGCAGGATTATATGCAGTTCGGCAAGATCCTTGCCTTCCCCTTCCCCGATTCGACCTTCCGCCGCAGGCTCTACATCGTCAAGCACAAAAACAGCATCCTTTCCCCCATCGCGCAGGTCTTTTATGACTATGCGCGCAAGGCGGGCGAGCAGAGCGCCGAGTCGTAACAAAATATGATGCGCGGCCGCCGCGGGCATTTGCCCGCGGCGGTCCCGTTCGCTTGAAAAAGCGCGCGGCGCGAGCCGTCTTCAGCGCACGTTTTCCATAGGAAGCGGCCGCGGGGCCGCTTTTTTTATGCGCTTTTTTGCGAACTTGTCATTTACTTTTTTCAGCCAATGGTATATGATAATGGAATAGTCCAATGACTGTGCTGCACCGCTAAAGCGGCGCGGCCGCACGGGAGGGAAGGCGGATGGACTGCCGGGATTCGGCTCTTTTTGCGGGCGTGGACGAGCAGTCCTGCCGGAATATGCTCGAATGCTTCGGCGCCTATGAGCGCCGCTATACCGCGGGGCAGACCATTCTCACCTGCGGCGAGCAGCAGGATATGATCGGCGTGCTGCTCTCGGGCAGTGCAGAGCTCCTGCGTCTGCACCCGGACGGCAGCCGCACCGTGCTTGAAACGATGGACGAGGGCAGCGTCTTCGGCGAGGAGCTGGCCTTTACCGGCTTTTGCGACGGCAGTGCGCTCATTGCCTGCCGCGAGGACTGCCGCGTTCTTTTCATGCGCTACGATCAGATCACCAAGCGGTGCGAAAACGCCTGTGCCTGCCACAGCCAGGTCGTGACGAATCTCTTTCAGCTCCTCTCGCGCAAATCCCTGCACCTCAGCCAGCGCATCGAGGTGCTCTCCTGCCGCTCCATCCGCGAGAAGCTGCTCTGCTTTTTTCACCAGCAGGCAGAGCTGAGCGGCAGCGCAAGCTTTCTGCTCCCCTTCTCGCTCAGCGCGCTGGCCGAATATATCAGCGCCGACCGCAGCGCCATGATGCGCGAGATGAAAAAGCTGCGCGAGGAGTCTGTCATCCGCACGGAAGGTCACCGCGTGACCCTGCTTTAGTATTTTGCAAGCATTTTCCCAAAATGCAAGTCTTCCTGCATCGTTAGAATGTTGACATTCGTTGACGCAAGAATGCTTTCATGATATAGTGTTTTCAATATTCCCGGCATTGAGCTCTGGAATCCCGCCGTGCCGAAGCCCGGCACGGCGTTGAATCTCACACAAAAAGGAGAATCATTCATGTATCGCATCGTGAAAAAAGAAGCGCTCAAGCCCACTGTGATCCTATACGAGATCGAGGCGCCGATGGTGGCAAAGAAGGCCGAGCCCGGCCAGTTCATCATCCTGCGCGTCGACGAGAACGGTGAGCGCATCCCCATCACCATCCATGACTACGACCGCGAAAAGGGCACCGTGACGATCATCGTGCAGACGATCGGCGCCACGACCGAAAAGCTCAGCCACAAGGCTGAGGGCGAGTACATTCAGGACTTTGTCGGTCCCCTGGGCCGTCCGACCGAGACCGAAGGCAAGAAGAAGGTCTGCGTGGTCGGCGGCGGCGTGGGCTGCGCCATCGCCTATCCCGTTCTGAAGAAGTTCCATGACTGCGGCGCAGAGGTGCACGCGGTCGTCGGCTTCAAGAATAAGGACCTCGTCATCCTCGAGGACAAGTTCAAGGCCGCCTCCAGCGTCCTGAAGCTCATGACCGACGACGGCTCCTACGGCGAGAAGGGTCTCGTTACGGATGCGCTCAAGCAGCTCATCGAAGAAGGCAACCAGTATGACGAGATCTTCGCCATCGGCCCCGCCATCATGATGAAGTTCGTCTCCAAGACGACCGAGCCCTATGGCATCCCCACCACCGTTTCCATGAGCCCCATCATGGTCGACGGCACCGGTATGTGCGGCGGCTGCCGCCTGACCGTCGGCGGTGAGACGAAGTTCGCCTGTGTCGACGGCCCCGACTTCGACGGCCACAAGGTCGACTGGGACGAGAGTCTCAAGCGCGGCAAGATGTATTTCGACTGGGAGCGCCATAAGCACGAAGAAGTCTGCAACCTGTTCAAGAAGGAGGTCCAGTAAGATGCCTAACATGAGTCTGAAAAAGAACGAGATGCCCTCTCAGGACCCCAACGTCCGCAACAAAAACTTTCTTGAGGTCGCCCTCGGCTACACCGAGGAGCAGGCGCTCGACGAAGCGGCCCGCTGCCTGAACTGCAAGAATCATCCCTGCGTTTCCGGCTGCCCGGTGCAGGTCAAGATCCCCGAATTCATTAAGAAGATCACCGAGAAGGACTACGAGGGCGCCTATCAGGTCATCCACGAGACCTCGTCTCTGCCTGCCGTCTGCGGCCGTGTCTGCCCGCAGGAGACGCAGTGCGAATCGAAGTGCATCCGCGGCATCAAGGGCGAGCCTGTCGGCATCGGCCGCCTCGAACGCTTTGTTGCCGACTGGCACAACGCAAACGTCCAGGAAGCCCCCGCAAAGCCCGTTTCCAACGGCCACAAGGTCGCCGTCATCGGCTCCGGCCCCAGCGGTCTCACCTGCGCGGGCGACCTTGCCAAGAAGGGCTACGACGTCACCGTTTTTGAAGCGCTCCACCTCGCCGGCGGCGTGCTGGTGTACGGTATCCCCGAGTTCCGTCTTCCCAAGGCCATCGTGCAGAAGGAAGTCGACGGCC
>URQY01000017.1 GCA_900550165.1 uncultured Eubacteriales bacterium | reverse complement strand
CTGGGTGGGTCTAAGGGAGGGATATCTCTTTTTCAAAAAGAGATATCCCTCCCTTGTTTCGCCCCTTCTGTGGCATATTTTTCCGTCTTCCTGCCCATACTATGGCAGAAAAAGCAAGCGGGAGGGCGGCTATGGAGCGGTTATCGGCAAATTACGAGGAAAATGTGCGCGCGCTGGATGATCTGCTTGGCGTAGGGCGGTGCTTTGACATGATCGCGCGCGATCTGATGATCGGCGGAAAGCGGGCGCGGCTGTGGGTGGTGGATGGCTATGGCGACGATCAGATCATCGAACGAATGCTGAGCTTTTGGCTGCCGCTCAAAGATATCGGCGATGCGCAGACGATGCAGCAGTTCATCGACCGATACATCACGTTCAGCGAAGTGAATGCGGAGCAAAGCGTCAAAAACGCGGTGACAAGCGTATTTTTGGGGAAAATGGCGCTGCTCGTCGAGGGGTATGACGAATGCGCGCTGCTCGACGCGAAACAATTTCCCGCGCGCAGCGTGGAAGAGCCCTCCTCCGGCAAGGTGCTGCGCGGCGCGCACGACGGGTTTATCGAAACGCTTGTCGCCAATGCAGCGCTGCTGCGCCGCCGCATCCGCGACCCGCAGCTCACGCTGGAGGGCCACAAGGTGTCGGATTGCTCACGCGCGGATGTGGTGCTGTGCTATTTGGAAAACAAGGTCGACCGCGCATTGCTCGACGAGATCCGGCAAAAGCTTGCGGGCATCGACGTACGTTCCGTTTCGATGAGCCAGGAGAGCATCGCTGAGGCGATGATGGGGAAATCGCAGTGGTGGACTCCGTTTCCCAAGGTGCGCTATACGGAGCGGCCCGATGCTGCGACCGCCTGTGTGATGGAGGGCGACATCGTTGTGCTCGTGGATAACTCACCCGCAGCGATGATTCTGCCGACGCACTTTTTCGACTTTGTGCAGGAGGCGAACGACTTCTATTTTCCGCCCCTGATCGGGACGTACCTCCGCATCCTGCGCATCGTCGTGTTCCTGCTCACGATGTTTATCACGCCCGTGTGGTTTCTGCTGGTCAAGGACCCCTCGCGCACGCAGGCGGGTCTTCAATTTCTGGCGATCGATAGCGACTATTCCGTGCCGATCCTTGCCCAGCTGTTGCTGGCGGAGTTCATCGTGGACCTTCTGAAGCTCGCCTCGCTCAATACGCCCGACGTCTTTTCCAACTCCTTCAGTATGCTCGGCGCGCTCGTGCTCGGCGATTTTGCCGTGCAGGCGCACTGGCTCGTGCCGGAGGTGCTGGCATATATGGCCTTTGTCGCCATCTCAAACTTTGCCCAGCCGAGCTATGAGCTGGGCTACGCCTTCAAGCTGCTGCGGCTGATGCTGCTGCTGTTCGTCGGCGCGCTGGACTGGGTCGGCTTGGCGCTCGGCTGCATCGTGATCGCGGCGATCCTCGCCTCGACAAAGCCGATCGTGGGAAAAGGCTATCTCTACCCGCTCTGCCCCTTCGACAAAAAGGCCCTGCGCGCACTGCTCATCCGAAAGCCCATCAGCCGCGACAACACCTGAATGCGGCAAAAAAGGCATCCTGCGAAAGCAGGATGCCTTTTTTTGTCAGTTCATGCGCACAGACGTGCGGCACGAGAAAGGTCGAGGTATTTTCGATTAGAAAATGCCCTGAGCCATCATAGCGTCGGCGACCTTCTGGAAGCCAGCGATGTTAGCACCGGCGACCAGGTTGTAGCCCAGGCCATAACGCTCGGCAGCCTCAACAGAAGCATCGTAGATGTTCTTCATGATGGCTTCCATCTTAGCGTCGACTTCCTCAGCGGTCCAGTAGATACGCTGAGCGTTCTGAGCCATTTCGAGCTCGGAGACGGAAACGCCGCAGGCGTTAACAGCCTTGGAAGGAGCGACGGTGATGTGCTTCTGCTCCATCAGGAAGGCAAGAGCATCGTTGGTGGTGGGCATATTGCCGACCTCGATGTAGTAGGGAACACCGGACTCAGCGATCTTCTTGGCCCACTCCATGTTAACATCGTTCTGGGTAGCGGCGGGCATGTAGACGTCGACGTCCTTGACGCCCCAGCACTTCTGACCCTCGACGAACTCAACGCCGAACTTGTCAGCATAGGGCTTGCAGTGCATCGGGTCCTTAGCGCGCATCTCGAGGATGAAGTTGAGCTTCTCTTCGCCGCAGACGCCATCCGGATCGTGGATGTAGCCATCGGGGCCGGCGAAGTAGGTGACCTTACCGCCGAGCTCGTCGATCTTCTTCATGATGCCCCAGCCCACGTTGCCGTAGCCGGACATAGCGACGCGCAGGCCGTCGAAGCCCTTGCCGTCGTGCTTCAGGACTTCGCGCAGATAATAGACAGCGCCGAAACCGGTCGCCTCGGGACGGAGGATGGAACCGCCGGTGCAGATAGCCTTACCGGACATGGCGCCGAACTCGGCAGCGCCGACGATGCGGCGATACTGGCCGTACAGGTAACCGACCTCGCGGCCGCCGACACCAACGTCACCGGCGGGGCAGTCGATGTCCTGACCGATGTGACGATGGAACTCGGTCATGAAGGCCTGGCAGAAGCGCATGACTTCGCCGTCGCTGCGGCCGATGGGGGAGAAGTCGGAACCGCCCTTGGCGCCGCCGATGGGCAGGCAGGTCAGAGCATCCTTGAAGGTCTGCTCGAAGCCGAGGAACTTGATGATGGAAAGGTTAACGTTGGAAGCGAAACGCAGGCCGCCCTTGTAGGGGCCGAGGGCCGCGTTGTACTGCACGCGGTAACCACGGTTGACGTGATACTGAAGGTTATCGTCCATCCAGACAACACGGAACTCGATGGTGCGCTCGGGCTCGACCATACGCTCGAGCAGGCAGGCCTTCTCGTACTCGGGGTGGGCGTTGATGACCGGCTCGAGGGAAGTCAGGACTTCTTCGACGGTCTGCAGGAATTCGGGCTCATTCGCGTTCTTGGCCTTGGTCTCGGCAAGAACTCTCTCAATGTAAGCGTTCATGATAAGTAGCCTCCTCTAAAATTACCCTGAAATCAGGGCTTGATGGTTCAGCCATCTTGTCTATAAGTGTATCACCGAAGGGAAAAATTCTCAAGCAAAACGCCATTGGCGCTGTGTAAGAAAATCGAACTTCCTTTTTGTGCATTTGGCAGAAAAAAGCATAAAAAAGTTTAACTCTTTTAATAAAACATATTAGGCTGATGCAAGATAGCCTTCAAAGTGACTGCTTTATCGAAGAAAACTGCCCACAATCTTGCATTTTTGTGCAATCCATTCCAAAAAGAGATGGGGGCGTTTCCGCCCCCATCAAGATCCATAATATAAGAGGAGATCGCTGCCTTACGGCTGCGGAGAAACCGTGTCCTGCCCGTCCGCAAGACCGGAATTCTCCCCGACCGGTTCGCTCTCCGCCGTGTCCGTGGGCGGCGCGCTCTGGGCGCTGCCGTCCGAGAGCGTCACGTCCGCCGCATCGATCCAGTTCTCCGTCACATAGCCGTCGCGGAAGTAGACGCACACCTGATCGCCGACATTCAGCAGCGGCGCGTAAGCGACCTCCGCCGCGCTCATACGAACGGTGAAGGTGTCGTTCCCGACAAAGCGCAGGAAATAGATGCTGTTGCCGTTTACAACCGCCGTGCGGATCTCGTCGATCGTGCCTTCGACGCTCCTGTAGTCGCTCGGCGTCACATCGATCTCGCTCTGGTCGTTGGAGATGAGGTTATTTTTGAGCAGCATCTGACGGTAGTTTGTCTCGCAGTCGGCGACCGTCGCGCCGGTGGCGACGATCTGATACTGGCTGACGTTGACCATCGCGTACATCTTGACGAGCTGGCTCGCGTCCTTGAGCGCCATGAAGTAGGTCGGCTGGTCGGCAATGTTCAGAAGCAGCGGGAACGTCGCGGTGTAGCGCAGGTTCTGCACCTGGCCCTTGGCGCTGTCCATCGCGCTGTACTCTGTCGCGCCCGCGCAGGGATAATACTTCGTCTCCTTTGTGCGCTGGTTTGAAAGCAGAAAGCCGATGTTGCTCTCGTCGCCGCCCACGCTCGTCACACCCGTGTAGAGGTAGACGTCATCTCCCTCGGCGAGGTAGTTGTAGCCGTCGGTCGTGACGGTCACGTCGCGCTGGCCGAAGATGGAGTTCCAGAAGCCGTTGTGATACTGACCGTAGTAATCGTACTGCTCAAGGATGAGCTCGGCGGAGTAGACGTGGTCGACCCAGGCAGGCGGCTCTTCATAGTACTCGCTCTCGCCCGTGACGGCGTTGACGAGCACTGCGCCGTGGTTGTCTGTGCCGCCGAAGAGACCGATGGTCTTTTCCTTCTTGGCGCAGACCCAGTAGGGCGTGCCGTCCTCGTCGATCTCAAAGACCGGCTCTTCGAACATATAGGTGGGATACGCAAAGCGCAGATGGCGGTAGAGGTTTCTCGAAAAATGCTCGGCGGTCGTGTACTTCATGCCGTCGTCAAGGCGCACGACGTCAACATTCTGCGTGACCATGTCGATGACAAGATAGGCGGGCAGTCCCTCCGAGCGGTTGTTGAACCATTTGATAATGTCGCCGTAGCGAAGCGGCGTCACGCGCACGGGGCGGCCGTGGTAGTTGATCTGCGTGTAGTTTTCCGCGACCTCGAACTGCGAGACCATGTCGGCCAGCTCGCCGAGCTTGCGGTCGCCGAGCTTTTCGGCGCTGTCGCGGTCGAGCATCGGGATGCGGTCGTAGGAGACCTCTTCGATCTCTTCGGTGAAGCTGCCGCTTTCGATCGGCAGCAGCGCCTGATAGCTCTTGGCCCGCAGCACGACCCAGGAGGTCAGCGCGCCGACGAGCGCCGTGACGATCATCAGAGCTACGACGACGAACGGTACGGTGCACTGCTTTTTGACGAACGTGAAATAGCCCTTGGCGCCCGTGCCCTGAAAGCCGGAGGTGAAGAGCGCGCAGATGCAGTACGTGACGCAAAGCAGCAGCACAAAGCCGTAGAACTCCTCAGCGTGCAGGTTGATGGCGGGAAGCTGCACATAGAAAAAGACCGCGCCGACGAGCAGCGTGATGAGCGTGTTGACCGCGATGCGGCCGCCCTTGCTGCCGATCGACTTGCGGGGCTTGCGCTCTTTCTTTGGCTTGGGTGCGGCATTCGGGTCAAACTGGAAGCCGCCTGCATCCGAGCCGGAAAATTTGATATCCATGGCAATAGATTCCTTTCTGTATCGCGGTGTTTGCACGATAACTATTTTAATAGTATACCGTGTTTGCAGCGCAAACACAAGCAAAAGCGCAGGAAGGGAAAAAGAAATGTGACCGGGCGAAAAAGCAGAGAATGCGGCGGGAGCGGCCATTGACCGTTCCCACCGCATTGGGCTTCAGCATTTCATGCTGTGCTTTTCCGTCAGCACGGCGTAGAGCAGCGCGCAGAGCGGGAGAAGCAGCAAGGCAAACAGCTTTTTCATGAGAGCTCCTTTCTGATCAAACGTTTTGGGTGCTGACGATGCGGAAATACGCGTTCGACGTCAGGCGGTACATCGCGCAGTACAGCAGCGTGAAAAGCAGCAGTGCCGCGCCGGTCACGCCGAGGAAGAGCGTCAGATTCTGGATGCCGAACAGCTGCATGATCTGCCAGACCATCGGCTGGGCGAAGGCAAGGTGCAGCGCCGCCGCGCCAAGCGGCAGCAGGAAGATGAGCAGCATCTGCGTGTTCACGCTCTCGCGGATATCGCGCCTGGTCATGCCGACGCGCTGCATGATGGCAAAGCGGGAGGCGTCCTCGTACCCCTCGACGACCTGCTTGTAGTAGAGCATCAGCAGCGTTGCAAAGAGAAACAGCACGCTCAGAAGAATGCCGAGGAAGAAGAGACTGCCGTAGAGCGAGAAAAATTCTGTGCGGATCTCCGCGATATCATTGGGATGCCACTGATTCTGGACGGCGAGGGTGCTGATCGCGTCCTCCGCGCCGAAGTAAAGGCTTGCTGTTGAGGCGAGCATCACGAGCACCATGGTCGAAAGAATGCAGATGGAGGCAAGGCCCGCGCCGTTGCGCTTCATGCGGTAGGTGAGGGAGGAGAGGGAGACGAAGTTGCGCTTTTTGTAGTAAAATTTTTCGTCCTTTTGCAGTGTTTTGCAGAGCGTCACGCTGCCGGAGATGAAGAGCAGATACGTCGCCAGAATGACCATGATGACCGCGACGAAAAAGAGCAGGATCGCCGCCACGGGGTCCTTGATCGTCGCGGCGATATAGTACGCGCCAAGGAGCAGGGCTATGCCGGGGATCACGAGCAGCCACTGCGACTTCGGCGGCCTTTCGCCGACGCTTTCACTTTTCAGCAGCGCCGCGCCCTGCGCGTGCCTGAGCGACAGTACGCCGCGCGCATAGAGCAGCGCAAAGATGAGGGCAAACGTGACGGCACACTGCCTGAGCGCGTTCAAGCTCACCGAGAACGCGACGGCAGGGAGACCGAGCAGCCGCAGCAGCACCGCCTGCGAAAGATAGGAGAGCAGCACGCCGAAGCCAAGCCCCACGATGAGCGTGAACGCCGCGGCCGTGAGCGTTTCCCAGAAGAGGATCGTGCCGAGCGCGCCGCGATCCATGCCGAGCACGCTGTAAAGGCCGAATTCCTTTTTGCGGCGGCGCAGAAGAAAGCTGTTCGTATAGAAGAGGAACAGCGCTGCGAAGACCGAGATGACGCCGGAGCCGAGGCTCATCACGAGCTGGATGGTCGTCGTGCCCGCGCCATCGATCTTGCCGTTGACTGCGTAGAGCGCGGGCGTTGCGGCAAGATAGGCGACGATATACAGCATGGCCGCCATAAACGCGCAGGAGAGCAGATAGGGCACATAGAGCCGCGCGTTCTTTTTGATGCCGAGCAGCGCGAGCCTGGGGGAGAAGGCGGCCTTCATGCGCACTCGCCTCCCGTCTGCTGCTGTGTGAGCGCATCGGCGATGCGCTGGTAGAACTGCGTGTCCGTGCTTTTGCCGCGCTCCAGAGAGAGCGAGACCTCGCCGTCGCGCAGGAACAGCACGCGCTGTGCGCAGCTCGCCGCGCGCACGGAGTGCGTGACCATCACGATGGTCTGTCCCGCGGCGTTGATCGCACCAAAGAGCTTGAGCAGCTCGTCCGTTGAGCGGGAGTCGAGCGCGCCGGTCGGCTCGTCGGCCAGCAGGATCTGCGGGCGGGTGATGAGCGCGCGGGCGACGGCCGCGCGCTGCTTCTGTCCGCCGGAGACCTCGTAAGGATACTTCTTCAAAAGCTCGGCAATGCCGAGGTCACGGGCGAGCGGCGCGAGCCGGTCGCGCATCTCCGTGCGGGACTTGCCCGCGAGCACGAGCGGCAGGCAGATGTTGTCCTCGAGCGAGAACGTGTCGAGCAGGCTGAAGTCCTGAAAGACGAAGCCTAAGTTGTCGCGGCGGAAGGCCGCGGCGGTCTCCTCGGGAATTTCCGAGAGGTTCTTGCCGCCGAGCAGCACCGTGCCGCCGGAGGGCTTGTCGAGCGCGGCGAGGATGTTCAAAAGCGTCGTTTTGCCGCTGCCGCTCTCGCCCATGATGGCGACATATTCGCCGCTTTCAACGGTGAAGCTGACATTTTTGAGCGCCTGGACCTTGCTGCCGCCAAAGCGCGTGGTGTAGATTTTTTGAAGACCCTGTACATCAAGAATCGTCATATGAAAACTCCTTTCCGAATGCTGCTGCAAGCTGAGCTTAGCAGCAAAAGGTTAACATAATTGCAAGACTTCGCTTAAATTTTCATGAAAAATGGGTGCAAAAAAGCAGCCGGAAAAACGAACGGCGTTTTTACGCGGCTGCTTTTTCAGAAAATGCGTTACTCGAGATTCAGTTTTTTCGTCGTGAAGTACCATGTCACGGCGTAGCCCGCTGCGGCGAAGAGCAGTTCGCCGAACATCCCCCAGAGGAGCAGCAGCTCGACGCTCGCGGGCGCGCTGTGAATGTCCAGATTCATCCAGCGCGTGGGGTCGGCGTTGAAAAACGCGCCGATCATGGCGATGGCAGTGAACTGCGCGACCTCGAAGAACACGAGCACAAGGATGGTCGTCCAGAGCGTCTTGTGCTTATTGAAGCTGTAACCGATGGAGAAGGCGGCGTATACCACGAGCTCGGCGGCAGAAACGGCAAAGACGAAATTGCAGAAAAGCTCAAAGACGATCAGCAGCGCGTGACTGCGCAGCGAGGCCTCCATTTCGAAGAACGCTGTGAAAACATCATTGAAAAAATCGGGGACATACTGGAGAGTGCTCCAGCCGGAGACAGCAATCATCAGCGAGAGAAGTCCCACGAGGAACGCCGCAGCATACCACACGGCGGAAACGATGAGCTTGGAGATGAGCAGCTGATGGAGGCTCACCGGCAGCGTCAGCGTGAGATAGCCCTCGTCCTTGAGCACATGGTCGCGCCAGCGGACGGCGGAGAGCACCAGCGGCACAAACGCCAGCGCACCAAGGCCCATCATAAAGCCGATGACCAGCAGTACGCCGATGAGTTGTAAGAGCCAGGGAATGTGCCCGCCGTTCAGGAGCAGTTGAGAAAAACGCATCAGCGCCGTCAGAGCCAGCATTCCAAGAAAGACCGGCCACATGATGCGGCTCGTTGCACGGAATTCATGTTTGATCAGTTTGCTCAGCATCTGAATACCTCCCGGAAGAGCTCGTCAACGCTCTTGCCCTTTTCATCTCGAATGGTCTCCACGCTCTCGTGGAGCATGACCTGCCCCTCGCGCAGGAACACGACCTCGTCAAGGATCTGCTCGACGTCGGCGATCAAATGCGTGGAGATGACGACCGCCGCGTCCTCGCTGTAGTTGCCGATGATCGTGCGCAGGATGTAGTCGCGCGTCGCGGGGTCGACGCCGCCGATGGGCTCGTCAAGGAGATAGAGCTTGGCGTCACGGCTCATCGTCAGGATGAGCTGCGCTTTTTCGCGCATTCCCTTGGAGAGCGTCTTGATCTTCTGCGCGCGGTCAAGGCCGAGGTTTGCGAGCATCGCCTCGGCCACGCCGCGGCGGAAGTCCGCGTAAAAGTCGCCGTAGTAGTCGAGCGCCTGCGCGATCGTCATCCAGCCGGGCAGCGTGTTGCGGTCGGGCAGATAGGAAACGAAGGCCTTTGTCGCGCGCGACGGTGCCTTGCCGTCGATCAGAATTTCGCCCGACGTCGGGGTCAGTAAACCGTTGGCGAGCTTGATGAGCGTCGTCTTGCCGCTTCCGTTGGGGCCGAGCAGCCCCACGATGCGCCCCGGCTCGATCGTGAGATCGACGCTGTCGAGCACCGTTTTGGCGCCGTAGTTTTTGGTGAGCGCCCTGCATTCCAAAATACTCATTCTTCTTCCTCCTTTGCTCCCTCGATGAGGGAGATGACCTCCCGCTTGCCGCAGCCGAGCGTTTTCATCGAGCGGAGAAATTCTCCCACGCGCTCGTCGGCAATGCGGAGCTTGGCATTTGTGATCATGTTTTCGTTTTCTGTGACAAACCGTCCCGTTGTGCGCTGGGAGAACACCAGCCCGTCGCGCTCAAGCTCAGCGAGCGCGCGCTGGACCGTGTTGGGGTTGACGCCCGCCTCCACCGCAAGCTCGCGCACGGAGGGGAGCTTTTCCCCCGGCGCGTAGATGCCGGAGACGATGGCCTCCGTCAGCCGCTGCGTGAGCTGGGAGTAGATCGGCTGGTCACTGCGAAAGTTCCAGTCCATAGTGATCCTCCTTGTGTATCACTGTATTAAGTGATTAGTACAATAATACATCGGGCGGCATTTGTCAATACCATCCTGCGAAAAAACACAGAAAAATTTTGCCGGAGAAAAAAGTCGACAAATTGACATAAAACTGTGAAACAAATGTTGCATTCCGAAAAAAATGTGGTATCATAGATTCGAACAAATGTTGGAAGGGGCGCACAAGATGGAAAAACTGTCCAGAATGCAGCAGCGCGTGTACGATTATATTGCCGAGAGCATTGCCGCGCACGGCTATGCGCCCTCCGTGCGCGAGATCGGCGAGGCGCTGGGGCTCAAGTCGCCCTCGACCGTCCACTTCCATATCAAGCATCTGCAGGAGCTTGGGCTCATTGAAAAGAGCGCGGGCAAGGGCCGCGCCATCACGCTCAAAAAGCAGCCGCAGGAAGCGCCCGCCGCCCCCGTGCAGCAGGTCGATGAGAGCGGCGAGTATTCCTCGCGCCGCCGCGTGCCCATCGTCGGCAATGTCGCCGCCGGCAGCCCGATCCTGGCGCAGGAGTGCATCGAGGATTACCTGACGTTCGACACCGGCGGACATGATGACGAGTATTTCGCTCTGCGCGTGCGCGGCGAGTCGATGCTCGGCGTCGGCATCCTGCCGGACGATCTTGTTGTTGTCCACCGCCAGAGTGTCGCGCAGAACGGGCAGATCGTCGTCGCACTGATCGGCGACGAGGCCACGGTCAAAACGCTCAAGCGCAAGGGCAGCGAGGTCTGGCTCATGCCGGCGAATCCCGACTACCGGCCCATCGACGGCCGCGAGAGCACGATCTTAGGCAGGGTCGTGGCAGTCATCCGGCAGTATTGAGCGAGAAAAGGAAAGAAGCTCCTCCGCATCGCGCGGAGGAGCTTCTTTGGCGTTGACGGGCAGAAAGGTGCGCAGCCGAAGGGGAATATTGTGGTAAAAGGGTCGTTACATGGGGGAATGGATCCACAGATATCCTAAGATCAAAATGCTGAGGACCATTACAAGCAGGAATACGATACCGATTGCTTTGTGTCTGCGCTGAAAAGCGATGAAAGCCCCGCGATCATTACCGCATACGCGAGAAGCAATAACATGGTAAAGCTTATAGGATCTCCTTAAATTCTCATTTACGATGCCGCTCATCCCTCGCTGAGGTGCACCGTCCAGCCCTCGAGCCCGTAGAACGGGGAGGAGACGGTGGGGGTGAGACCGTCGATGAGGCCCTCGGGTGTGAGGACGGACGCGGTCTTGAAGGCGATGGGCGCGATAGGGGCGTTCTGCCCGAGATAGCGGCAGAGCGCATTTGCAGTCTGCGCCGTCTCATTGGCAAGGAAGGCGGCGAGCAGCGTATTGCACTGTTCATCGGCGTAGCGGCCGTAGTTCAGTGCGCCGCCAGTGCCGACGAGGGAGGTGATGTTCCAGTCTGCCGTCAGGCGGACCTCGCCGAGATAGAGATCGAAATTCCCGCCTTGCAGCGCGGCGAGATAGTCGCTCCAAGGAAGCGCGCGCACGGTGACGGTCAGACCGTCGGTCGAGAGCGTGCGGCTCAGATAGTCGGCGATGGAGACCTTGAACGAGTCGCTTTCGCTGACTAAGATGGTGAGCGAGCGGGGGCGGTCCGCAGTCACGCCCGCCGCTTCAAGCGCGGCGGAGAGCTCGGGCGATGCGAGCGTTGTGGCAAGCTCTTCAGGATAGAGGCTTGCTCTCGGCGAGAGCGGGAAGCGCGCGGCCTCGGCGTGACCGGCGAGGTAGCCTGCGGCCACGGTGTCGCGGTCGATGGCGCCGGCGATGGCGGCGCGCAGATCGGCGTCGGAGAGCAGCGCGCGCTGCGTATTGAAGCCGAGATAGATCATGTTCGCCGACGCATAGTCGGTGATGGTGGTGTTTGCGCTGCGCAGGTCGCCCGCGCCGCCGGTCAGGTCGGCGGCGAGCAGATGCACCTCGCGCGAGGAGAAGAGATAGGATGCCGTGTCGTCGTCCTTGACCTCGCGCAGCTCGATGCGCTCGAGCGGCAATCGTGCATCCTGCCACCAGTCGGCGCTGCGCTTGAGGCACGCGCCGCTGCCGTCCGTCACGAAGAGGTACGGCCCTGTGCCGAGCGGCACGGTGTCCTTCTCCGAGCCGGATTTCACGATGGGAATGTCCAGCAGCGCGGGGAAGGCGCTGTTTCCCTGTGAAAGCACGATGGTGAGCGCACCGTTCACCACGCGCATCGACACGACGGAGGCAAAGCGCGCACGGTAACGCTCGCTCGTCTGCGCGCGGCGATACGCGGCAAGCACGTCGTTCGCCGTCAGCGCACTGCCGTCGGAAAAGCAGACGCCCTCGCGCAGGTAGAAGGTATAGGATGTGCAGTCGTCATTGTGCTCGTAGCGGCTGCACAGCACATTCTGCGGCGCGAACGATCCGTCCAGCGTGAACAGCCCCTCATAGAGCAGCGCGCCGACGGTCTGCTGCATCCCGTCGGGGCAGACAATGGGGTCGAAGGTCACATTTTTCAGATACGGCAGCACAAATGCCGTGATGGGCGTGAGCGCTGCGTCGGGCTCTTCCTGTGTCTGATCGGCGGGAGACTCCTCCCAAAAGTCCTTTTCATCGGTCACCTCGTCGGATGTCCAGCAGCCGGAGAGCGCCAGCGTCAGCGCGAGCACGCAGAAAAGGAGCGAAACGCGGCGCATCATGCGCCCTCTCCGGTCAGGCAGATGACGGCGGCCATGCCGCCGCGCTTATCGCCCATCGCACGGTGCGACCAGTAGCGCTCGGGGTGACACTTCGTACAGTCGGGGTGCACGTCGATGCGCGAGGGGTCGATCCCGGCGCGCAGCAGCCACAGGCGGTTGATGGATTTGAGGTCGATGTGGAACTTTTCGCCGCGCTGCTCGATGCGCTCGTCGATGGCGGGGTCAAGAAGCGCCTTGAAGGTGTTTGCTACGTCGCTGTCTACCTCGAAGCAGCATTTGCCGATGGCCGGGCCGATGGCCGCGCGCAGCGTGTAGGGGTCTGCGCCGTAATAGCTCATCATCGTCACGGCAGCCTTGAGCACGATGCCGCTCGCAGTGCCGCGCCAGCCGGCGTGCACCGCGCCGATGCAGCGCGTGCTGGGGTCGTAGAGCGTGATGACGCAGCAGTCTGTCCCGTAGGCGAACAGCGGCAGATCCGGCACATTCGTGATGAGCGCGTCGCCATCGTCGAGCCGCTCGTCCCAAAGGAGCTTGCCCGCGTCCTCCTCGCGCGCCACGCACACGTGGTCGGAGTGGATCTGGCGGCAGGCCACGGCGCGCTTTGCGTCAAAGCCGACGGCTGCACCGAGGCGGCGGTAGTTTTCAAGCAGATTTTCGTTGCTGTCGCCGTGATGGTCGGCGAGGTTGAGCGAGTCGAACGGCGCGGGACTCACGCCGCCGTGCCGCGTGGTGAACGCGTGGACCACTCCGCCCGCAGCGGAGATGGCGTCGGATGTGTCAAAAATAAGACCGTTGACATTGTGTTCGGTGAAAGACATGAAAAATGCCTCCTTTTTTCTGCACCGGGGAGGTGCGGAGATGTCGCCGTCCTCTCGGGCGGCAGGGGAAAGAGGAGCATGGGGCTGTACGGAAAAAGGGGGTATTCTCTTTTTGGAGAGAATACCCCCTTTGCGCTTCGTTCCCACAGAGCGTGGGGGAAAGTTCTGTCACGGACCGGTGAGGCTTATCTGCCGCAGCACTGCTTGTATTTCTTGCCGCTGCCGCAGGGACAGGGGTCGTTGCGTCCGATCTTCTGGACCTTGCGCGGCTGCTTTTTCACCGTGCCGTCGCCGGAGGTGGAGGCCACCATGCCGTCGGCCACGCGCTCGCGCTTGACTTCGTTCTGCGTCTTGACGCGGGCGGAGAAGATGCGGCGCACCGTGTCGCCCTGAATGGCGGAGATCATATCCTCGAACATCGTGAGGGATTCCTGCTTGTAGACGTCGATGGGCTTGTTGTTGCCGTAGGACTGCAAACGAATGGCCTGACGCAGCTCGCTCATCGCGTCGATGTGATCCATCCAGTATTCGTCGACCACGCGCAGCAGCACCACACGCTCAAGCTCGCGCATGATGGGCGAGGTGAGTGCGGATTCCTTGGCCTCGTAGTAGCTCTCCGCCGCCGCGTAGAAGCGGTCGGTCAGCTCGTCCGCGGAAAGACCCGAGAGGGAGGAAGCGTCCACGGCGCCGCGCGGGAAGTATGTGCCCTCACAGTTCCTGAGCGCTTCGGCGCGCAGCTCGTCCTCGCTCTTGTCCTGATCGCTGAAGGCGAGCGTGACCTGGCTTGCAATGCTGCTTCTCAGCATATTGAGGACCGTGGGCTTGATGTCCATGCCGTCGAGCACCTGCTTGCGCTGGCCGTAGATGATCTCGCGCTGCTTGTTCATCACGTCGTCGTATTCGAGCGTGCTCTTGCGGTACTGGAAGTTGCGGGACTCCACGCTCGTCTGCGCGTTTTCGATCGCCTTGGAGAGCGTCTTATTCTCGATCGGCGTATCCTCGTCGAGATTCAGGCGGTCCATCAGATTCGTGATGCGCTCGCCGCCGAAGAGACGCAGCAGATCGTCCTCAAGCGAGAGGTAGAAGCGCGTCTCGCCCGGGTCGCCCTGACGACCGGCACGGCCGCGCAGCTGATTGTCGATACGGCGGGAATCGTGGCGCTCGGTGCCGATGATGAAGAGGCCGCCGGCCGCACGGACCTTGTCCGCCTCGCCGCGGATCTCCTCGCGGTGCTTTTCAAGGGCCTTGGCGAACATCTCGCGCGCGTCGAGGATATCCTTGTTGTCGGTCTCGGCGTAGCCGGTCGCCTCGGCGATGAGCTCATCGGAAAGGCCTGCCTTGCGCAGATCGTTTTTCGCCATGTATTCGGCGTTGCCGCCGAGCATGATATCGGTGCCGCGGCCTGCCATATTCGTCGCGACCGTGACCGCGCCGAGCTTACCGGCCTGCGCGACGATCTCGGCTTCCTTTTCGTGGTTTTTCGCGTTCAGGAGGTTATGCTTGATGCCCTCGCGCGAGAGAAGATACGAGAGCTTTTCGTTCTTCTCGATCGACACCGTGCCGACCAGCACGGGTTGGCCCTTGGCATGACATTCCTTTACCTGCGCGATGACGGCGCGGTACTTCGCGGCCTCGGTCTTGTAGACGACGTCGTGATCGTCGATACGGGCGAGGGGGCGATTGGTCGGCACCTCGATGATATCGAGGTTGTAGATCGTGCCGAATTCCTCTTCCTCGGTGAGCGCGGTACCGGTCATGCCGGAGAGCTTGCCGTACAGACGGAAGTAGTTCTGGAACGTGATGGTCGCGAGTGTCTTGCTCTCGCGTGCGACCTCGACGTGCTCCTTGGCCTCGATCGCCTGGTGCAGACCGTCGCTGTAGCGGCGGCCGAACATCAGTCGGCCGGTGAACTCATCGACGATGACGACCTCGCCGTCCTTGATGACATAGTCGATGTCGCGCCTCATCGTGCCGTGGGCTTTGATGGCCTGGTTGATGTGGTGCGCGATGGTGGAGTTTTCGGGGTCGGAGAGGTTTTCAAGGCCAAAGTACTCCTCGGCCTTCTTCACGCCGCGGGCGGTGAGCGTCGCGGTCTTGGCCTTTTCATCGACGATATAGTCGGCGTCGATGTTGACGTCCTCCTCTTCCTTGTCGTCGCTCTCGGCGATGACCTTCTTGCGGAAGCCGCGTACAAGGTTTTCCGTGCGGGAGTACATCTCGGTGGACTTTTCGCCCATGCCGGAGATGATGAGCGGCGTGCGCGCCTCATCGATCAAAATGGAGTCGACCTCGTCGACGATGGCGAAGGCGTGTCCGCGCTGGACGAGCTCGCTTGCGTAGATGGCCATGTTATCGCGCAGATAGTCAAAGCCCATCTCATTGTTCGTGCCGTAGGTGATGTCGGCGGCGTAGGCCTTGCGGCGCTCCTCGCTTGTCAGGTCGTGGACGATCAGGCCGACCGTGAGGCCCAAGAAGCGGTGGACTTTGCCCATCCACTCGCTGTCTCGCTTGGCAAGGTAGTCGTTCACGGTGACGATGTGGACGCCGTTGCCGTTCAGGGCGTTCAGGTACGCGGGCAGCGTTGCCACCAGCGTTTTGCCTTCGCCGGTCTTCATCTCGGCGATACGGCCCTGATGGAGCACCACGCCGCCGACGAGCTGCACACGGTAGGGATACAGCCCCAGCACGCGGCGGGACGCCTCGCGCACGGTGGCAAACGCCTCGGGCAGGATATCGTCGAGCGTTTCGCCGCTTTGCAGTCTCGTCTTGAACTCCGGCGTTTTGGCCTGCAGCTCCGAGTCGCTCATTGCCTTGTACTCGTCCGCCATCGCTTCGATCTTGTCGACGATGGGGTAGATGCTCTTGAGCTCACGGTCGCTGTAGGAACCGAACATTTTACTAAAGAAACCCATATTCAAAACTTCCTTTCGTGGGAGCATAATGACACGCTTACAAGTATAGCATCCCTATGCGCGATATGCAAAGGGAAATTTGCTGGATAATATGAATGGATTGTAAATAAATTCCGCCGCTGCGTCAGGGATGGCTTGCACTCTATATAGCTGCTGTGGTAAAATACCAAAAAAGATAGAACAAGGCAACGAAACGCCCTCCGATGGCGGAGGACAGAAGCATAAGGAAGAAGTTTTTTCTCATCTAAGGAGGATATTCGCATGAAACTGCACTTTTACGGGGCCGACCGCTGCGTGACCGGCTCCTGCCACTGCCTGGAGATAAACGGTAAGAAGATCCTCGTCGACTGCGGCTTACAGCAGGGCCGCGACGAGCTCGACAACCGTTATCTCGCTTTCGCTCCCGGCAATATCGATATTCTGCTCGTCACCCACGCGCACATCGACCACACGGGCCGTATCCCGCTGCTGGTGAAAAACGGCTTCCACGGCCGCATCCTGACGACACGCCTGACAGCAGATTTGATGAAGATCATGTTGCTCGACTCCGCTCACATTCAGGAGAGCGACGCTGAGTACGAAAACCGCAAGGGCGAGCGCGCGGGCCGCGAGCATGTCGATCCGCTCTACACCGAGCAGGACGCGCTGGACGTCTTCAAGTACGTGACGACCTGCGAGTATAAAGAAAAGGTCGACCTCTGCGAGGGTGTGAGCGCGGTGTTCACCGACGCGGGCCATCTGCTCGGTTCCGCGTCCATCACGCTTGAGCTGGAAGAAAACGGCGTGCACAAGACGATCGTCTTCTCCGGCGATATCGGCAACGTCGACCAGCCCATTATCCGCGACCCGCAGCTTCTCAAAAAGGCCGACTACGTCGTGATGGAGTCGACCTACGGCGACCGCAACCACACCGAGGTCTGGAGCTACACCGACGAGCTTGCCGAGATCATCGACGAGACGCTCGGCAAGGGAGGCAACGTCGTCATCCCGTCGTTCGCCGTGGGCCGCACGCAGGAGCTTTTGTACTTTATCCGCGAGATCAAGGATCAAAAGCTCGTCAAGTCGACGCCGAACTTCCCCGTGTACATCGACTCGCCCCTTGCCAAGGCGGCGACGACCGTCTTCTGCGGCGATCTGCACGGATATCTCGACGAGCAGGCGCTCGAGCTCGTGAAGGACGGCACGCATATGTTCACCTTCCCCAACCTCAACCTTGTTGAGTCGAGCGAAGAATCGAAGATGCTGAACATGGACACGACGCCCAAGGTCATCATCTCCGCCTCCGGTATGTGCGACGCGGGCCGCATCCGCCACCATTTGAAGCACAACCTCTGGCGTGCGAACAGCGCGGTCGTATTCGTCGGCTTCCAGTCGCCCGGCACACTGGGCCGCAGGCTGCTCGACGGCGTGGAGAAGGTCAAGCTCTTCGGTGAGGAGATCGCCGTCAAGGCGAAGATCGTCAACTTCCAGGGCCTTTCGTCCCATGCCGACCACGATCATCTGATCCAGTGGATCAAGGCCTTTGACCCGAAGCCGACACACGTGTTTGTCGTCCATGGCGACGAGGATGTGGCACCCGTGTTCGCCGAAGAGCTGAATACGCTCGGCTTCCGGTCACACGCGGCCAAGTTCACCGAGTGCTACGACCTTGCCGCGAACGAAATGGTCAGCGAGGGCTATATTTCCGAGCGCAAGCGCACGATGCAGAAGTCCCGTGCCGACAATCTGTATGCCAAGCTTGTCTCGGCGGCGGAGTCGCTGCTTGAGTTTGCCAAGCGCTGCAAGGGCAGACCCAACAAGGATATTTCCGCGCTCACCGGCCAGATCATCAGCCTGATCGAGCGCTTCCGCGATTGATATGAAATGAGTCGAAAAGGTACTTCGCGCGCAAAGCGCGAAGTACCTTTTCTGAGAGGAGAAAACGATGGAGCTTGCCAAAAATCAGGAGCATACCGTCACCATCGAGGGCTATGGCGAGGGCGGCATGGGCGTCGCGCGCATCGACGGGCGCGTGGTATTCGTCCATGGTGCACTGCGCGGCGAGAAGTGCCGCGTGCTGATCCTCAAGACGCTCAAGAGCGTCGCCTTTGCCAAGGTGCTTGAGGTGCTCGAGCCGTCGGAGGCGCGCATCGAACCGGACTGCCCGTACTTCCCGCGCTGCGGCGGCTGCACGTACCGGCATATCAGCTATGAAGAAGAGCTGCGGCTGAAAAAGCAGCGCGTGCAGGATAATCTTGCGCGCATCGGCGGAAGCGATGTGGTCGTTGAAGAGATCCTTGGCGCACAGGACACACTGCGCTACCGCAACAAGGCGCAGTACCCTGTATCAAAGAACGGCGCGGTCGGATTTTACCGCGCCCGCACGCATGAGGTCATCGAGTGCGAGCAGTGCCTTTTGGTAAAGCCGGAGGCCGACGCCGCGGCGGAGGCGCTGCGCGAATATATGCAGTCCTGCCGCGTTGCGGGGTATGACGAAAGGATGGGCCGCGGTCTTGTCCGCCATCTCTACGTCCGCTCGAACGCGGCGGGGGAGAGCCTTGTCTGCGTGCTCGTGAACGGAGATAAATTGCCGAAAGAAGACCGGCTTGTCACGCTCCTGCGCGATGCGTGCCCCAGGTGCACCGGCATTGTGCTCGGCACGAACACGAAAAAGGGCAACGTCATCCTTGGCGACCGCTACCGCACGCTCTGGGGGAGTGACCGGCTTGAGGATACGCTCTGCGGCAAGACGTTCCAGCTCAGCGTGCCGTCGTTCTATCAGGTCAACCATGCACAGGCCGAGCGGCTTTACGCAAAGGCCATCGAATTTGCGGGGCTCACGGGGCAGGAGACGGTGCTTGACCTCTACTGCGGCGCGGGCACCATCACGCTCGCGCTCTCCGATCACGCGAAAAGGGTCCTCGGCGCGGAGATCGTGCCCGAGGCCATCGATGACGCGCGAGAGAACGCTGTGCGCAACGGGGTCAAAAACGTAGAGTTCTTCTGCGGCGATGCGTCCGATGTGGCAAAAAAGCTTGAGCAGGAACATCTGCGCCCTGACGTCATCACCGTTGACCCGCCGCGAAAGGGGCTCGCGCCCGATGTGGTGGAGAGCATCGCTGCGATGCAGCCGGAGAAGATCGTGTACGTCTCCTGCGACAGCGCGACTATGGCGCGCGACGTGAAGCGCTTTGTGGAGCTGGGCTATACCGCCACGCGCGCCTGCACGGTGGACCTGTTCCCAAGAGCAGATCACGTTGAGAGCGTAGTATTGTTGACTAAAGTACATAAGTAAAAATGTTAAAAAGGAGATGTTAAAATGACTAAAGAAAAAGATGAAATAGTAGAAACCAAGGTTGATAAGGATATACTTGATTTCTTAAAGGCTATCTACTTTGGTGATTTTACTGATCCACTAAAGGCAGCAAGTAGTAGAGCTTATCGAGATATGAATCGTACAATAAGATTCAACGGTCTGCCGGATGCAACTAGATTAGCGTTAAGAGAAAAAGTGAATGGATTTCCTTCCTAAACAAGTACCTATAAATTGTGACGGACAGTTTTTTGAAGTAGAAACTTATCTACTCAACCACTATCATTGCTGTGGACTAAGAGATAGATTTGTTGGCGTAATTTTGAAAGCAATGATAGTGCTGCAATTCAGGTGGTATATATGTACAGTCGTTATAATTTATCAAGTTCCATCAGGACAAACGTTAGAAATTTCAAATTGTTTCAGGTCAAGACAGTTGTCCTCCTGCAGATCTGCTGCCGGTCGTGGGCGAGGAGCATTCGACCGGCCGATAAGTGTATCGGAAGTATGCACAGGAAAACTATGGGGTCGCTGCCTGTACTGCTGTGAGCAGTATCCTGCCGGATATACAAAAAGCGCCCAAACAGTCAAAGCTGTTCGGGCGCTTTTTTGTATCAGTTCGACTCCTCGGCGGGAGCCTGCTTTTTTTCAAGCTCCGCGCGCAGCATACGGTTTTCGTCCTGCAGGGCGTCGAGCTTGTCGTTGAGCGGCGCAAGCTGCTTTTTGAGTTCACGCGCGACGATGCCCTGATAGAACTTGTACCGGCTCACCGTACCGGCCGCGGCACACACGGCGGCTGTGCCCCCGGCGATAAGGCCGGCCTTTTTCCAGTCGACCTTGCGGACGAGCTGGAATACGGCGCGCTGGTCGAGCTTTTTGCCGCGCAGCAGCGCGGGCGCGTCGCTTTCCGCGCGCACGGGGAGAAGGTGAAGAGTTTCGGGCTTTTTCATCGGGTCGTCCTCCTTGACGCATTTTGTTTTTCGAGCTTAAAGGTATCATGCCGGACGGGGAATGTCAACCGCGGCGATGCGTTGCAATGGCGGAGAAAACGTGCTATGATAGCCGGAGATTTTTGATTCGAAAGGAAGCGAGGGGAGCGACGCTCCCGCGTTGACATGATCGCGATTCTGCTTGCGCCGGTATACCTGCTGGCAAATTTCTATCTGCTGCGCCGCGTGATGGGCTGGGTGAAGGCGTGGTTTCCGTTCTTCCGCACAGCGCGCCACTGGGCGCTGCCTGTGGCCGTGCAGGCATTTCTGGCCTGCTCTATTGTTATTGCATTTTTCCTGCCGGAGGGACGATTCCGGCGCGTGATGAAGCTCATCGGCAACTACTGGCTCGGCGTGCTGCTGTACGTGCTGCTCGCGGTCATCGCGGCGGACCTTTTGCGCCTGCTGCTCGGGTATGTGCTGCCGTTCAAGAACATTTTTGTCACGACGAAGATGCACCGCATCGCGGGCTGCGTGTGCGCGCTTGCCATTTTGACCGCGTCCGTCTGGGGCGTTATCAATGCGCGCATCATCCACGTGACGCCGTATGACGTGACGGTCGACAAGACCGTCGAGGGCATGAGTGAGATGAAGGTTGTGCTCGTGGCCGACCTGCACCTCGGCTACAACATCGGCGAAAAGCAGATGCAGCAGATGGTGAACAGGATCAACGAGCAGGATGCCGACCTTGTCGTCATCGCGGGGGATATCTTCGACAACGAATGGGAGGCGGTGGATGAGCCGGAGACTATCGCTGCCACGCTGCGCAGCATCCGGTCGAAATACGGCGTTTACGCCTGCTACGGCAACCACGATATCGAAGAAGCGGTGCTCGCGGGCTTTACCTTCCGCCAGAGCGAGAAGAAAGAGAGCGACCCGCGCATGGACGCATTCCTGAAGGACGCGAACATCACGCTCCTGCACGACGAGGGGACGCTGATCGACGGAAAGTTTTACCTCTACGGCCGCCCCGACGCGCACCGTCCCGGCCGCGGCGTCGAGGTGCGGAAAACGCCGGACGAGATCACGGCGGAGATGGACAAAGGTAAGCCCATCATCGTGCTCGACCACCAGCCGAAGGAATTGCAGGCGCTTGCGGACGCGGGCGTTGACCTGGACCTCTGCGGCCACACGCACGACGGGCAGATGTTCCCGGGCAACCTCACCATCAAGCTGATGTGGGAAAACGCCTGCGGGTATCTCCAAAAGGGAAGGATGCACAACATCGTGACCTCGGGTGTCGGACTCTTCGGGCCCGATATGCGCGTGGGTACCAAGGCGGAGATCTGCCCCATCACCGTTCATTTTGGAGAAAATTAAAGGCCGGACGCCGTCCAAGCTCCCCGGCGGGAGCAGTTCTTGTGTTGCAACAAAAAAGTATGGGACCACCGAATAGGTGGTCCCATACTTTTTTACATTCTGCGGAAGCGGTCCGCGATGACGGCTGCGGCCTCGTCGGTCGACATCGTGCCGGTGTCGAGATAGAGCTCGTAGCCGCTCGGCGCGCCCCAGGTGCGGCCGGTATAGCTCTCGTAATACTTGCGGCGCTGCTTGTCCATCTTGCGGATGAGACGCACCGCCTGATCGCGTGAGAGCCGTTCCTGCGCCATCTTGCGCTGGATGCGGTGCTCGTCAGGCGCGGCGACAAAAACGCGCAGGAGCTTTACATCCTCATCGCGCAGCACGTAATCCGCACAGCGGCCCACGAACACACACTCTTCGTGGCGGGCGATGCGCCGGATCTCGTGGCTTTGCAGGGCAAAGAGCACCTCGCTGGTCGGCTTGCCGCGCAGAACATGGTAGTTGCCCTCGTGTACCGTTTGGAACAGATAGGGATTCGTGGCCTTTTCATCGGAGGGCGAGAGCGTCTTTTCCGAGAGTTCGCCGTACTCGCAGGCAAGGCGGATGAGTTCCTTTTCGTACACGCGGATGCCGAGCAGATCCGCTGTTTTGACTGCGACCTCGTGGCCGCCGCTGCCGAATTGCCGGCTGATGCTGATGATGCGATTTCCCATACTTCTTCCTCCGCTCTCTTATTGCTTCAGCGCATTCAGCGCTGGCTGGGCAAATGTAAATTCACGCGTGGTGGGGGTGATGACGGCGGAGACCGTCGCCGGTGCGTCGGTGAGGATGAGGTGCAGCACGCCGCTGCACGAAACGCTGACGGACCGGAGCGCGCCGTCCGCTGTGACGAGCGCCTCGATGCGGCCGGAGGTGAAGCTCACGTCCTGCTCCTTGATGCCGGGAGCGATGGCGGCGGCCAGATCGGACATACCGTTCTCCTCCAGCGTGAGGGTGTAGGACCAGCCGCCGTCGGTCTCGGTACAGGCGGCGGTGCCGTTCGCGAGCAGCTCGTAGCACAGCTCGATGAGCTGCGCGGAATCGACAAGCTCGGCAGAGTCAAGCTTGCTGCCGCTTTCATCGCAGATGGTGCCATCCGAAAAGTAAAAGGCGAGCGTATTTTTGCGGATGCAGGAAATGCTTTGCCCGTCGTAATCGTGGCGGTCGTACTGGAGCGTATCGCTCAGCACGATGGGGCCGCAGTCGGCGGAGAGGGCAATGTCGGCGGAGAGAGTATCCTGTTCATAGAGCGCGGAGAGCGCTTGCAGCAGGCGAAGCGTGTCGTCCGTCAGTGTGCCGCTTACCTCGGTGGAGGACGAACTCATCGCGTCGGTCACGTCATCCGGGATGACGGGAGCGGCGGCGCTGCTGCGGAAGACTGCCGACGCGTCGACGCTCAGATCGCCCGCGCCTTCGGTATAAAAGCGGAGCTCCATCAGCTCGCCGCTTTCGGCAACGAGCTCGACGCGCAGCGAGTAAAGTGCCGCTGCGTCGGCGATCTCGTCGGAGGCGAGGAGACGCAGCAGCGCTGCCGCGTCATCGCCCTCGGCGGTGAGGGTGTAGACCTTTTCCTTGCCGTCGACCGATTTGTCGATCGTCAGGCTGCGGCAGAGCTCGGCGGTTTTGTCGAGCAGCGCCGAATAATCGGGATAGGCGTCCGCTATGGGATAGGCGCGTCCGTTCGAGAGATAGATGGTCCCGTCCGCGTAGTAGAGGGTCGCACCGTCGCGGTCGATGCAGGTGACGGCCGTGCCGTCGACCTTTGTGCGGGTGACGGCGGCGTCGGCCTGTACCGCGAGCTTGCCGTAGGAGACGTCAACGGTGACGTCCATGGCGAGCGGGTCCTGCTTCATGCGCGCCTCGACGAGGCGATAGGCCTCAAGGTCCTTTTTTACATCCGAGCGGAAGAAGAAAACGGCGGCCGCCGCGAGCAGTACCAGCACGGTGATGAGCGCGGGGAGCCAGCGGCGCTTTTTGCGGCGGGTTCTGGCCGGCTTGACCGCGGGCCGGGTGAGCGCGTTTTCGCGCGAGTCGCGTTCCTCGCGCAGCAGCCGCAGCTCTTCTTCCGCGCGCGCAAGACGCGCCTCGATGGAATCGGGATCGGCGGACGCGGCAGCTTCGGCTGCGGGCTCCGCAGGGGCGGCCGGCGGCGCATCTGAAACGGACTGTGTGCTGCTTTCCGGCGCGGGGATGGCCTCGGGTGCGGCGACAGCGGCGGGAACGGCTTCCGCAGCCGCTTCGGGCGCGGGCGAGTCCTCCTGTGCGTGCTGCACGATCGCCTCGGCCTGCGCGACGGCGGCAGCCTGTCGCTCGGCGCGGCGGCGCGCCCGGCGCTTGCCGCGCTTGACGAGAAGAATGATGAGAAGAATGAGCACGAGCAGCACGCCGAGCACGGCAAGCCAGATGCCGCCGACGGAAAGCGTGCTCACCGCCGCGATCTCCACGCTCATGCCGGTGACGGGGAAGGTGAGGTAGCTGCCCATCGTGCCGGTGTCGACCTTCTGCCATGCGCTGCCCTCGCGGACATAGATGCGCGGGCTGCTGTAGCCGTCGGGCGGCAGATAGCGGACCGTGTGCTGCGTTTGGCCGTCATCGGCAAGCTCGAGCTTCCACTGCTCGAGCACCTCGCGGTTGGCGAGCATCGGCGGCAGTTCGCCGCGGCCGATGCAGGAGAAATAGCCCTTCACGCGGTCGGGGAGAGAGCCGGTCTGTATGTCGAAGGCCTCCGGAGTGACGGCCTCAGCGGTCACCTTGATGCTGTCGCCGTTGCTGTAGTCGCCCTCGACAAGGAGGACGGAGAGACCGCCCTCGCGTGTCTGCTCGGAGGCAAGACCGGGGGTATAGGCCTCATACACGGCCGTGACAACGGTGTCGAAGTGCAGACTTTCAAGGTCTGCGCGGTCCCAGTGAGCGTGATAGCCCTCTTTCTGGGGAATTTCGGGAATGTCGCTCTCGTCGAAGGACGCGCCGTAGGCGAACGAGCGGCGCGACACCTCCTCGTCGTCCGCGACAAAGGCGAGCGTGAAGGTCTTCATGCCCGCGGGGACGCTCGCGATGGCGGAAAGCTGCGAGAAGGAAATGGGCTCGGCGCGGCCGGCAAAGCCCTGGCGGTTGATGCCGGGCAAATCGTCGGAAACATAGTAGTTGTGCTCAAATGTGCCCGTATCGCTGCCGGAGACCGCGCCTGCAAACTGTTGGCAGTCGGTGATATCGACAAGGGAATAGTTCCACGTCACGCTCGAGCCGCTGCCGTCGGCCTTGGTCTCAACGCCGGAGCCGACGATGCCGCCGACATACTTTTTGCCGCTGAGCGTGCACTTGGCATAGTTGCCGCAGACCGTCGCACCGGTCACGCCCGCGATGCCGCCGACATAGCTGCCGTTTTCGCTCGCGGCGGAGCCGTAGCCCTCGCAGGAGGTGACATAGCCGAGGTCCATGCGGCCGACGATGCCGCCGACATAGCTGCGCTTGCCGGAGATATCGCCGGTGTTGACGCACGCCTGCACGATGGACTTGTACTGATACTGCGTGCGGTAGCTGCCGGAGAGATCGCCGGTCACGTCATCCTCGGGGTCGAGCGTGTATTCGATGGCCATGGAGCCCGCGATGCCGCCGGTGTTCACATCGCCGTAGACGGCGGCGGTATTTTTGCTGCCGGAGACCTTGCCGAGCGTGACGGCGTTGATATCGACGGTGGAGGCATCGGTGACGAGATCGGCCGAGCTGCCGCCAACGCTCGCGATGGCGGAAAACATGGTGTTGGAAAGCTCGGTGAACTTGCTGTTGATGGAGCGCAGGTCGCTTGAAAGGGCGGTCGAGGTCGTCTTGACGTTTTCGGTGATGTACGAGAGCTGGCTGCCCGCCGCCGTGATCGCGCCGATGACCATGTTGAAGTTCGTGACCGTGACAACGTCGGAGACGTTGACATTCGGGTCAAAGGTGATGTTGCCGTCTGCGTCGATGCTCGGCGGCGTGATGGCGTCGGTATCGACGTTCACGCGCACATCGCCCGCGGCGTCCGCCGCGTCGGTCAGGTAGCCTGCGATGAGGGAGAGACGGCTGGAGATCTCACCGGAGCCGTACTCCGCGTCGTTCACGGCCTTTTCAACGAGGGAGTTGAGCTCGCTGAGCTGGGACTTCATCAGGGAGAACTGGCTGCCGGAGACCTCGGTGCGCACGTAGGGCTCCATCTGGCCCGCGATGCCGCCGATATCCTTGCGCCCGCAGACCGCGCCCTGGTTGGTGCAGGCGCGGATCTGTCCGCTGCTGCGGCCCGCGATGCCGCCGACGTTGTAGCCGATATGCTGGTAGCCGATGGCGGCTTCGTTCACGCACTCGGAGATGGCGCCCGAGGAGTAGCCCGCGATGCCGCCGGTGTCGGTGGAGATGCTGACGGTGTCGAGCTGGGAGAGCTTGGAGAGGTCGAGCGAGAACTCGAGGCTCAGATCGCCTAAGTCAATGGCGGGGTCGGTGCTCTCAATATTGACATACGCGCGGTTTTTGCTCGAAACGACCGCGCCGAGGTTGCAGCCGACAAGACCGCCGGTCATGTTCTGTCCGAAGATGGCGCCTGCGGCCTCGCACGAGCGGATGACGCCCGTGGCGGCGTTCTGACCGATGAGGCCGCCGACATTGCGCTTGCCGGAGACCGAGCCGTTGAAGGTGCAGCCTTCGATGGCGCCGTGGTTTTCACCCGCGATACCGCCTAAATTCTGGCTGTCGCCGGAGGGGGCGACGGTGCCCTCGACGTGCAGGTTTTTCACGACGCCGCTCTTCTGCACGATGCCGAAAAGACCGGCGGGGGAGAGGCTGTCTTCAATGCTCAGGCCGCTGATGGTGTGGCCGCCGCCGTCGAAGGTGCCGCCAAAGGTCGGGATGGGCAGCGCGTCGGCGCTTTCCAGCACAAGGTCGTTGTCGAGCACGACCTTTTTGCCGCGCGACCAGGAGTCGAGCGTGCAGGAGCGCGCGAAGGACTGAAGGTCCTCCTCGGTCTTGATATGGATGGCGCCGTCGCCGTCAGCCAGCGCGCTCGTGACGGGCAGAAGCGACAACAGCAGCAGCGCGCACAGCGCCAGCGCGCGAAAGCGATGTAATTTAGTCTTCATCATCGTCTTGCTCCTCATTTGCAGAACCCGAGATCAGGTTCAGGTCGATATCGCCCTCGACGGTCGCGTGCATCACGCCGTGGACCGTGCCGTTGATGCTGCCGCGCACCATGCCGTTGACGGAGATCTTGCCGTGCGCGGTCTTCTTCTCGGTGATGGACGGGACGGAGAAGGAGGTCTTGTCCACGATGCCGCTGCCGATGAGCAGGATCTGCGGCAGGGCGAACATGACCATGATGATGGAGATGACCGTGCCGCGGCCGAGGCTCTCGCCGATGCCCGCGATGACCGGCTCAGAGGTCATGCTGCCGATCAGGAAGCCGCAGATCGAGAGGATCGAGCCGGAGGTGATAATCGTCGGGAAGGCGAAGTTCAGCGTTTCCACGATCGCGTCGCGGTGGTGCATCTTGGATTTAAGCTCCTGATAGCGGCTGGCGATGACGATGGCGTAGTCGATGTTCGCGCCCATCTGAATGGAGGAAACGATCAGATATCCTAAGAAGAAGATGTACTTGTCCGTGATGGTCGGGAACGAGAAGTTGAGCCAGATGCAACCCTGAATGACCAGGATCAGCAGCACCGGCATACCGGCGGAGTTGAACGTGAAGAGCAGCACCAGCATAACGACGAGCACCGACACGATGCTCACGACCTTGTTATCCACGGCGAAGGACTTTTCAAATTCGTATTCGTTCGTCGATTCGCCCGCGAGATAAACGGTCTCGTCGGGGTAATACTTCTGCGCGATCTCGAGGATCTTGTCGGTAAAGGCGTAGGTCTCGTCGCCGCTTTCGGGCAGCGTGAGGTAGATGAGCATACGGTCGTAATCCTCACCTTCAAGCTGGGCCTTGGCGCTGTTCATCTGCACCTCGGCATCCTGAAGCATCTTCGTCTGTTCGTCGCTGAGGGTGACAAGGCCGGAGTCGACCTGATCGCAGACGAAGAGGAACATATCAATGAGCGGGACCTTATACGAGGAGAGGTTCCCCGCAAGCTTGCCGTATTCCGCCTGCTGAGCGGCGTAGGCCGCGTAAACGACCTGCGCGGCCTCATAGTCAAGGCCCGCAAGCTCGGCAAACTGGCGCGGCGTCAGCTTGTCGGCGAGCATATAACCGTCGAGCGCTTCGATGTTGGTCAGGCCCATCGTGGAATCGACCTCGTCGTACTGGCCGAGCTCGTTCAAAATGGCGGCCTCCTTGTCGTAGTCGCCCGTGGGAACGATGAGCGCGAGCATATTCTTTGTGGTGAAGTTTTCTTCGATCATCTGCTCGGCAAACTGCGTCTCATTCTGCTTGGGCGCGGAAATGAGACCGTAGCCGTAGGCATAGGGGCAGTCGGATGAGAGACGGTAGCCGATGACGGCCAGCACCACAAAGACGATGGGGATGATGTGGCGCGTGGCATAGTCGAGCTTGCCGACGAACGGGATCTTCGGCACAAAGCTGCGGTGCTGCGTGCGGTCGATGAGCGGGCCGAAGAGCATCAGAAGGCCCGGCATCACGATAAACGCCGCGAGCAGCGCGAAGAGAATGGATTTGATGAGGCACAGGGCCATATCGGGGCCGAGCTTGAACTGCATGAACAGCATGGCCACAAGGCCGCCGACGGTCGTCAGGCTGCTCGCGCCGATCTCCGGGATGGACTTGCTCAGCGCGACGATGACGGCCTCGCGCAGCGGCAGGAGCTTGTGCTCCTCCTTGAACCGGTTGCAGAAGATGATGGCGTAGTCGATAGACAGTGCCAGCTGCAAAATACTCGTGACCGAATTGGAGATGAACGAAATTTTGCCCATCAGGAAGTTCGTGCCCTGATTCAGCACCAGCGCGACGACGAACGTCAGAATGAGCACCGGCACCTCGCCGTAGGTCTCGGACGTGAAGAGCAGCACGAGTACGATGACGATGGCGACATAGACCATGATGACGCTGATCTCGTGATCGATGGTCTCCTGCTGCGTGTTGCCGAGGTCTGTGTTCACATAGAGGTCATAGTCCCCGAGCAGCTCCTTCACCGCATCGAGCGAGTCGAGGCAGGCGTCGTCATCTTCGCTGTAGGCAAAGGTGATGGAATAGAGCGCGGAGAGATTGTTGTAATGCGCGCTCGTTTCGTCGTAATCGACGCTCTGCACGCCCTTGACCTCTTTGATCTTGGGTTCGAGCGCGGCCGCCTGATCGGGCGTGATGTTGGCGACCATGACCTCGGCGGTGCCGTAGGTGACGAACTGCTCGTCCATGATGGTGAGTGCCTGCTTCGTTTCCGAGTCGGCGGGCAGGTAATAGGTCAGGTCGCTCTCGACCTCGACCCAGTTGCGGGAAAAGACGGAAAAAATCAGCAGAATGATGGTGAGAAGAAAGATCAGATTCCGTTTGTCGACGATGAACGTCGAGAGCTTTTCCATAAATGAAGAGCCGGTCTCTTTGGTCTTGTTACTCATGGCGGAACACGCTGCCTCCTTTCTTTCGGTCGTCCTTACGTTTGATCACGCGCTCAAGGCCGCTTTTGAGCGGCGGCGAGTCGAGCGGTACGATCTGCACGATATCGCTCAGCGAGCAGTCGAGCTTCTGGCAGATGCGCACGAGCACCTCGAGCGAGACAAGCTCGTTTTTCGAGAGCTTGGCGAGCGTATTGGAGCTGATGCCGACCTCGCGGGCAAATTCGGTCTTGTTCCAACCTCTGTCGATGAGCTGTTTGAAAAGACCGTTGTAGGAAACAAGCATACTGCACCTCCTTGCAGAATTCGTTCACATTATACTCGGATATCGGCAAAAAGCAAGGAAAACTTTGCGAATGCAGATATTTGATGGACTAAGACGAAGATATTCTGCGGAAGTGCACAAAAGAAAGGGAATGGCGGCGGATCGGCTGTGAAAAAAACCTTTGAAAAGCGAAAAAGGACCGTGTATAATAGGCTCACAACGTGTGGCACATATGCGTAAATCCGGTTGCATATGCGGCACACGCTTTTTTTGTGCAAAAAGAGAATAAAGAACATGATCGTGCGGCTGAAAATGCGTAAGTCCGGATTTTTTTCCGGCCTTGCGCATTTTTTGCATAGATTGAAAAGGAAGGTCAGGACCAATGGAACAAAAGTCAAATGCGTTTCTGGAAACAGAGAGCGTCGGCGCGCTGATGCGGCGCTACGCCATCCCTTGCATCACCTCGCTGCTGGTGGGCGCGCTGTACAACATCGTCGACCAGATCTTTATCGCCAACGCGAGCTATCTCGGCTCCTACGGCAACGCGGCGAATACCGTCGTTTTCCCGCTCACAGTGGTGGCGCTTGCCATCGCGGTGATGATCGGCGACGGCTGCTGCGCCTTCGTCAGCATTTCGCTCGGCAAGGGTGAAGTGGGGGAGGCGAAGAAAAGCGTCGGCAATGCGGTCGTGCTGGCGGTGGCGTGCAGCGTGCTGCTTACGGCGCTGTATCTCATTTTTGCCGATTCGATCATCACCATGTTCGGCGGCACGGTGAATGAGGAGACGTTTCACTATTCGCAGGAATATTTCTTCTACATCTCGCTCGGTATCCCGTTTTATATGTTCGGTCAGGCGATGAATCCCATCATCCGCGCCGACGGCGACCCGAAATTTGCCATGATCTCCACGCTTGCGGGCGCGGTGTTCAATATCATTTTAGACCCCATCTTCATCTTTGGCTGCAAGTGGGGCATGATGGGCGCGGCGGTCGCCACGGTTTTGGGCCAGATCGTCACGGCGGCGCTTGCGGTGTGGTATCTCTGCCGCATGAAGACCGTCAAGCCGCAAAAGGGTGATTTCCGCCTGTGTGCGACTGTTTACGCGCGGATGCTGACGCTCGGCATCACGAGCTTTCTCTCCCAGATCAGCTTGGTCGCGGCGATGGCGGCCATCAACAATATGCCTGTCTCTTATAC
>URQY01000016.1 GCA_900550165.1 uncultured Eubacteriales bacterium | reverse complement strand
GTCGAGGGGGACTCCCCTCGCCTTTCTCTGGGGGATTCAAAAGGGGGTATTCTCTTCGGAAAGAGAATACCCCCTTTTGCAGGCAGTGACTCTATTTTTTGTTGGGATTATAATAATCCGTTTCCTCCGGGATCACGATGGGCATTCCGTTCTGATACACCGGCAGCGTCTGGAACTTGAAGCGCGAAACTTTGTGCTTGCGGTCGATCTGCTCCTTGATGGCGGGGTCGACCTCGCCCTTGCGGATGTACTCATTCACCACGTGATAGGTGAAGCCGAGGTTGTCCTCGTCGGTCTTGCCGGTCAGTCCGTCGGACGGCGGCTTGATGAGGAAGCGCTCGGGAAGACCCAGCTCCGCGCCCAGCGCGATGACCTCTTCGGTCGTGTACATACCAAGCGGCGAAAACGCGCCCGCGCTGTCGCCGTAGATCGTGCAGTAGCCTACCCAGTCCTCGGAGAGGTTGGAGGTGTTGAGCACGATGCCGCCCTCCTCGCTCTGCGCGATGGCGTAGAGCGTTGCCATGCGGATGCGGGACGGGAGATTCACCTTCGTCTGGCGGCTCGCCTCGATGCCGAGGCGGTCCATCTCGTCGAGAAGGCCCTTCGTGCCGCCCTGAATGTTGAAGGTGTAGTGGCGGATGCCGAGGTATTCCACAAGCCCGTTTGAATAGTCGATGTCCGGCTGCACGCCGTCGGGCATCAGCACGCCGACGACGTTCTCGCGCCCGTAGGCCGCGACGCTCAGCGCCGCGACGACGGAGCTGTCCTTGCCGCCGGAAATGCCGATGACGGCGGTCTTGCCGCCGCAGGCCTTCATCTGCGCGCGCATCCAGTCCAAAAGGCCGGGAAGCTGCTGTTTTGCGTTGAATTCTGCCATAGTTGTCTGCTCCTTAAAATTTAATTCAACAAGATGGGAAACCCATCTTGTTGAGAAAGTTCTCACTCCGCTCTGTGCCTCGCCTCCGGCTCGACACTCGCTCCGCGCAAAGAGTTTTTTGCCAGAAGGTGAATTGCCCCTCAGCGGGCAAGAGAAGCCCCTCTGGAGGGCGCGCAGGTCGCGGCAAAAAACTTTGCATTTGGTTTGCCGCCCGCGGGCGTCAAAATCTGCGATGCTTCACTTAAACTTGTGCCACTCTGCTACCGCAAGTTCATCACATCTGTTGTTGTATTCATTTTCCGCGTGGCCTTTGACCCAGTGGTAGTGCAGCTCGTGCTGCGCGATGAGCGCTAAAAGCTGCTCCCAGAGGTCGACGTTCAGCGCGGGCTTTTTGTCGCTCTTGACCCAGCCGCGCTGTTTCCAGCCGTAGACCCAGCGCTTTTCCAGCGCGTCGATGACGTAGCGCGAGTCGGAATAGAGCTCCACGGCGCAGGGCTCTTTCAAGAGCCGCAGCGCCTCGATGACGGCGGTGAGCTCCATGCGGTTGTTCGTCGTGCTCGCCTCGCCGCCGGAGAGCTCGCGCTCGTGCGCGCCGTATTTGAGCACCGCGCCCCAGCCGCCGGGGCCCGGATTGCCCGAGCACGCGCCGTCGGTATAGATAATGACTTGTTTCATGAATTTCCTCAATAAGAACTGATCTCGAGCGAGGAATCGTCCTCGCCCGGCGTGATCTCACGAATTTCGACCGTGTACTTCATCTCGGACGAGACGACAATCTCGACCCGGTCGCCGACCTTTTTCCCCAGCACGGCACGGCCGACGGGCGATTCCTTGCTGATGAGGCCCTTGAGCGCGTTCTGCCGCAGCGTGGTCACGAGCTGGATGTTCTGCTCTTTCCCCAGCTTTTCGTTGAAGAGCACCACATGGTCGAAAAGGCTGACTGTTCCGGCCTTCTCCTGCACCTCGATGACCTTCGCCGTCGCGATCATGCGCTCCAGGTAGCGGATGCGGCTCTCGTTGCGGTTTTTCTCCTGCTTTGCGACCTTGTACTCATAGTTTTCGCTCAGATCGCCGAAGGCGCGCGCCGTCTGCACATCCTCGATGAGCTTGGGGCGCAATTCAAGACGGCGATGCTCCAGCTCCGCCTTCATTTTGTCAATGTCGACCTGTGTCAGTTCGTCATACATCGTGTGTTCGCTTCCTTTTTTATTTTGCTCAGCTTCTGCTCTGCGCGTGCTGACGCTTGACGCGCGCGACGCGCTGAGCGTATTCCTCGCGGTCTAAAATGCCCGCGTCGTACAGGACCTTCAGGCTCTCGAGCCGGTCCTCGCAGCTGTCCATGTGGACGGAATGGACCTCACCGCTGTCGGCCTGCTTCTTACGTGCGACGGCCCAGCGTTTCTCGCTGTTCTCACGTTCCTGCGCGGCCAGATTCTTGTGAAAATCGCGGATCTGTACGCCGCTCGGACGCTTTTTGTTCTCGCGTTCTTTTGTCCGCATCGCATCGAGGTCATTGAGCGTGCGGTTGGCCTTTTTGATGAGCTCGTCGGGTGTCGACGAAATGCTGCCCGTTTCCCGATCGTTGACCTTTTTGTCCTCGTTGGCGACAGCCGCCTTAAAAGCCCAAATAAGTCCAATAACAACAAGGGCTAAAATTTCCATATGCCGCGCTCCTTTCTCTTACAGCCGGTCCAGAATGTCCCTGCGCTTTTCCTGATACTCCTCTTCCGTAATGAGTCTACGGTCGTAAAGGGTCTGCAATTCCTCGAGCCGCGCTTCGGCGTCAGACTTGCCGCCCCTTGCGCCGTCGCCCGTCTCGTCGGTGATCTCGTAGCCGCCGTTGTACTTCACAACGCCCGCGGCCAGCAGGAAATTGTAGATGCCCATGCCGAACGTCATCAGGCACCAGATGGCCTTGAAGCCGATCATCGCGCCGATGCTCGGGATCGTAACCAGGCCGAACACGCCCATCGCGCACGCGATAACGCCGGAAAAGACGCTCATGCCCTTGCTGGGCTTATAGCGGATGTTTCTTCTCATGGTGACCTCCCTTTATTTTCTTTTCTCTTTCAAAGGAAATGCAGCGCGTCACGCTGCTGCATAGCACACCCCCCATTTTCTTTCCCGAGAAAGAAAACGGGCGGTGTGACCGTCCAAAAGAAAGGCGTCTGCATTGTATGTCTTCCCTTGAACAGCCTTTTTGCCTGCGGATTGCACTGCCTGCCAAGTGTCGTATCTAAACGACTTGGTTTGCTTCTATCTCCGCTGTCGCTCTGCCTGCGTATCGGCAGTCTCCATCAATTTCCGTCTATTTCGGATATACTACTGTACTTCATTATAGCGGACAGAAGCGTTTCTTTCCAGCAAATTCAAGTTTACATGCAGAGTTTTTCCGCAAGTTTGGTGTTACACACCGTGTTCTGCCTTTCGGCAGACCAATTCGTCCAGTGAAAGATCATAAAAATCGGCCAGCGCAATGAGCGTCGACATCCGCGGTTCACTTTTTCCGTATTCATACGCCTGATAAGCGCGGACGGTCACACCGATCGACGACGCAACATCGCTCTGCTTTAGTCCGCGCCCCTGTCTCAGTTTTAAGATATATTCGGGAAAATTCATTTCTGTTTCCTATTGACATGAAGTTTTCTTCGTGTTACAATAAAATAAACATGAAGAAAACTTCGTTTATTGTTGAGGTTATTGTATGCTGCATCTTTACGAATCTCTGTTTTGTGCCGGATATGGCGAACATCCGGAACGCTTTTTGTCAAAGGACGAACTCGACGATTATCGGGCATCCTTGTCCTATTACAATTCACAGTATCTTGAATTGCTCGCCATGCTTAACACCGAACAGTCCGTTCTCTTCAAAAAATTACAGGACAATCGCTCTGACATTATCGGTCTTGAGCGCGACGCTTCTTTTCGCTGCGGCCTGTGTGTCGGCCTAAAGCTCGGCAGTCTTTCTTCTCTTCTGCTCTAATCAATGCGGCGAGCGAAGCAATGCCGCTATTTCGCAAGCAGTCTGCCGCCGGGCTACCGTCACTCGCGCCTCACGATAGTAAGGCGCGGTTGCTGTCAGGTCGCGACTCGCAGGGATTCATGGCGAAGCCATGTACACCGCACCCACACTGCGCAGCGTGTGCAGTCATTCAAGCTGCAAACCCGCAATGTGCGGGGTCAAGGGGCAAGGCCCCTTGCGTTCTCTTGGGGGTCCAAGGGGGCCATTCTCTCACGTGAGAGAATGGCCCCCTTTCCCGTGCAGCGCCAAAGGCGCTGCCACCCCTCCGCGCGACGCGCGGAAAAGAGGGCCGAGGCCTTACGCCTCGTCATCCTCCTCATGCTCTGTGAGCGCCATGGAAATGACGCTGTCGCCCTCTTCCTTAAAGCGCATGACGATCACGCCCTGCGTGGCGCGGCCCGTCGTGCGGATGGCCTCCACCGGTGTGCGGATGAGGATACCCGCGCGCGTGACGAGCAGCAGATCCTCGCTGCCGTCCACGACCTTGACGCCGACGATGCCGCCGGTCTTTTCGGTCACCATGTAGTTCTTGATGCCAAGTCCGCCGCGGTTCGTGATGCGGTATTCCTCGACCGGCGTTTTCTTGCCGTAGCCGTTTTCGGTGATGGTCAGCACCTCTTTGCCGGCCTCGGCGCGGGCAGCGCCGACAACATAGTCGCCCTCGCGCAGCTTGATGCCGCGCACGCCGACCGCCGTGCGGCCCATTGCGCGCACGTCGTTCTCGTCGAAGACGACCGCCATGCCGTCGTGCGTGGCGATGAGGATGTGCTGCTCGCCGTTCGTCTCGCGCACGCTCACCAGCTCGTCGCCCTCGTCGAGGTTCAGCGCGCGGATGCCGTTGTTGCGCAGGTTCTTGAGCGTTTCGACCGGCAATCTCTTCACCGTGCCGTTGCGCGTCACCATGGTGAGAAACAGATTTTCGGCATTCAAGTCGCGGAAGTGGATCATCGCCTGCACGCGCTCGCCCGTCTCCACCTGGATGATGTTGACGATGTTTGTGCCCTTGGCAGCCTTGCCGCTCTCGGGGATCTGATAGCCCTTCTTGCGGTACACCTTGCCGGTGTCCGTAAAGAAGAGGATATAGTCGTGGGTCGAGGCGGTGAACACGTCGACCACCGTGTCCTCTTCGCGCGTGGTGATGCCCTTCTTGCCCATGCCGCCCTTACTCTGCGCGGTGTACTCGCTCGCGCTCGTGCGCTTGATGTAGCCGTTGCGGGTCAGGGTGAAGACGCACTGCTCCTCCTCGATGAGGTCTTCAATGTCGATCTCGTCCTCGACCTCCTGAATTTCGGTCTTGCGCGCGTCGCCGTACTTGTCGCGGATCTCAAGAAGCTCGTCCTTCAAAACGCCCTTGAGCATCGTCTCGTTGGAGAGAAGCTCGACAAAGTAGGCGATCTTCTTCTCGAGCTCGTCAAACTCGTTCTGGAGCTTTTCGCGGTCAAGCCCCTGCAAGGCCTTCAGGCGCATATCGAGGATGGCCTGCGCCTGAATATCGGAGAGGGAGAAGCGCTCCATGAGCTTTTCCTTCGCGTCGTCGTAGCTCGTGCGGATGATGTGGATGACCTCGTCGATGTTGTCCTGCGCGATGAGCAGACCTTGCAGCAGGTGCTCGCGCTCGCGCGCTTTTCTAAGGTCGTACTGCGTTCTGCGCGTGATAAGCTCTTCCTGAAAGGCAAGATACTCGTCGATGATGTGGCGCAGAGAGAGGATCTTCGGCTGCTTCTGGTTATCCACAAGCGCCAGCATATTGATGGCAAAGCTCGTCTGTAACTGCGTCTGGGCAAAGAGCCGGTTGAGCACCACCTGCGGGTTTGCGTCGTGCTTGACCTCGATGACGATGCGCATACCCGTGCGGTCGGTCTCGTCGCGGATATCGGAAATGCCCTCCAACCGCTTGTCGTTCACCTGATCGGCCATGTTCTTGATGAGCATCCGCTTGTTGACCTGATAGGGAAGCTCGGTGACGATGATGCGCGTGCGGTCGCGGCCGAATTCTTCAAATTCCGTGCGCGCGCGCAGGACGATCTTGCCGCGGCCGGTGGCGTAGGCCGCGCGGATGCCGCTGCGTCCCATGATGATGCCCTTGGTCGGGAAGTCGGGGCCCGTGACGTGCTGCATCAGGTCGTAAAGCGTCGCCTCCGGGTTATCGAGCACGCAGACGCAGGCGTTGATGACCTCGGTCAGGTTGTGCGGCGGGATGTTCGTCGCCATACCGACGGCGATACCCGAAGAGCCGTTGACCAGCAGGTTCGGGAAGCGCGCGGGCAGCACGCGGGGCTCCTTGCGGCTCTCGTCGAAGTTCGGGTCCCAGTCGACGGTCTCCTTGTCGATGTCGCGCAGCATTTCGTTCGCGATCTTCGACATTCTCGCCTCGGTGTATCGGTAGGCGGCCGGAGGGTCGCCATCAATGGAACCGAAGTTGCCGTGACCGTCGACGAGCATATAGCGCATGGAGAAGTCCTGCGCCAGACGCACGAGCGCGTCGTACACCGACGCGTCGCCGTGCGGATGATAGCGGCCCAGCACGTCGCCGACGCAGGTCGCCGACTTTTTGAACGCCTTGTCGCTCGTGAGGCCGTCTTCATACATGGCGTACAGGATGCGGCGATGGACGGGCTTCAAGCCGTCGCGCACGTCGGGCAGCGCACGCCCGACGATGACCGACATCGCATATTCGATATAGGAGGACTGCATTTCGTGCACAAGCTCGCTCTGCACGATCTTTTGGTTGGGGAAGAGAATATCTTCGGGTTTGTAATCCACGTTTTTGTGAGCCATTTTTCTTGTCCTCCTCTCTTAAAAGTCCAGATTGACCGCGTATTTCGCGTTCTGTTCGATGAATTCCTTGCGCGGCTCGACCTTCTCGCCCATCAGCACCGTGAACGTCTCGTCGGCGAGCACCGCGTCCTCGAGCGTGATGCGCTTGAGCGTGCGCTTTTCGGGGTCCATGGTCGTCTCCCACAGCTCGTGCGGGTTCATTTCACCAAGACCTTTGAAGCGCGAGATATCGACCTTTGCGTTCGGATTGTCGCCGCGCAGCTCGGCGGAGTATTGATCGCGCTCCTCCGGCGTGAAGGCAAGGCGCGTCGTCTTGCCGCGCGTCAGCTTGAAAAGCGGCGGCACCGCGGCATAGACATAGCCGTTTTCGATGAGCGGGCGCATATAGCGGAAGAAGAACGTCAGCAGCAGCGTCCGGATGTGCGAGCCGTCGACATCGGCATCCGCCATGATGATGACCTTGTGATATCTCAGCTTATTGACGTCGAAATCCTCGCCCAGTCCCGCGCCGAGCGCGATGATGACGGGCTGGAGTTTGTCGTTGCCGTAAATTTTGTCGGCGCGCACCTTTTCGACGTTGAGCATCTTACCCCACAGCGGCAGGATCGCTTGAAAGCGCGAGTCGCGTCCCTGGGTGGCAGAGCCGCCTGCCGAGTCGCCCTCTACGATGTAGAGCTCGGTGAGCTCGGGGTTATTTTCGTTGCAGTCGCGCAGCTTGTCGGGCATCGCCGCGCCGCCGAGGGCGCTCTTGCGGCGGATGGACTCGCGCGCCTTGCGCGCGGCCTCTCGCGCGCGGTTGGCCGTCATGGCCTTATCCAAAATCGTGCGCGCCACGACGGGGTTTTCCTCAAGGAACTGCATCAGCTTATCAGACACGATGCCGTCGACGAGCGTACGGATCTCGCTGTTTCCGAGCTTTGCCTTCGTCTGGCCCTCGAACTGCGCGTTCGTGAGCTTGACGGAGATGACGCAGGTAAGACCCTCGCGGCAGTCCTCGCCGCTGACCTTGTCACCTTCCTTGATGATGCCGTTTTTGATGCCGTAGGCATTCAGAACGCGCGTGAGCGCTGCCTTGAAGCCGGTCTCGTGCATACCGCCCTCGGGCGTGTGGACGTTGTTGGCGAACGAGAGAATATTTTCCTGATAGCCGTCGTCATACTGGAGCGCCAATTCCGCGAACGAGTCGCCCTTCATGCCGCTCATATAGATGACCTGCTGGTGCAGGGGGTCTTTTTTCTTGTTGAGCCAGGTGACGAACTCGCGGATACCGCCCTCGTAGCACATCGAGTCACGGCGCTCGCTCTCGCTCTTTTCCGCGCTCGCAAGACGCGCGTCCTCGATCGTGATGCGAAGGCCCGCGTTCAGAAATGCTTCCTCGCGCATACGGGTGTGCAGCGTTTCGTAGGAGTATTCGAGCTCTTCGAACATCTCGGGATCGGGCTTGAACGTAACGGTCGTGCCCGTGTGGTCGGTCGAGCCGATGATCGTCATCTCCTGCGTGATCTTGCCGCGGGAGAATTTCATCTCGTAGATGTTGCCGTTTTTGTGCACCTGCACCGTCAGCCATTCGGACAGCGCGTTGACGACGCTCGCGCCCACGCCGTGCAGACCGCCGGAGACCTTGTAGCCTCCGCCGCCGAACTTGCCGCCTGCGTGCAGCACGGTGTAGACGACCTCGAGCGCGGGGCGGCCCGTCTGCGCCTGAATGTCGACCGGAATGCCGCGGCCGTTATCCACAACGGTGATGGTGTTGCCCTCGTTGATCGTCACTTGAATTTCCGTGCAGTAGCCCGCGAGCGCTTCGTCGATGGAGTTATCCACAATTTCGTAGACGAGGTGATGCAGGCCGCTCACCGACGTCGAGCCGATGTACATGCCCGGGCGCTTGCGCACCGCCTCCAGTCCTTCGAGCACCTGGATCTCTGAGGCGTTATAGTCGTTGTTTTCATCCACCGCCGTGGATTGCAGGATCTCATGTTCTGCCATTTGGGTTCTCCTTTCGTCATCAGGCAGGAAGAACCGGGTCGGAGCCGTTTCCGGCCCGTTTCTCCCTGCCTCGAACAATGTCTTTCTGGAAAGCGCGCTTTTTCGCGCGGCGGTTATCCTTCCATTCTTTTTTGCAGCGTCGCGCTGGATAGCTCGGAGAGGTAGACGAGCTGCGGGTGATAGGGGTGGTCGCAGACCAAAAAGGTCTTCGGAATGTCCTCGCAGGCGTCGATGACGAGACTCTCGTCCTCGGCACGGCGCAGAAATTCCGACGTGCGCTTTGACTGCGAGGTGATCTCAAGATCAAAAACGCCGATGATGTGCTTTTCGGGCAGCATCACGTTGTTGCCGATGTGAAGATACATAGCCCTCTCCTCTATACCACCGCACCGCCGGCAATATGGAAGACCTTGCCGCTCAAAAGCGTTCCCAGCCGGTCCTCCTCGCAGCAGGTGATGAACACCTGCCCGCCGGAGATGCGGTTCAATACGTATTCCTGCCTCTTCGGGTCAAGCTCGGACAAAACGTCGTCGAGCAGCAGCAGCGGCGTGCGGGATGTGATCTCGCGGTAAATCTCCCGCTCGGCGAGCTTGAAGGCGAGCGCCGCCGTGCGGGTCTGCCCCTGAGAGGAAAACTGCCTTGCGTTCACGCCGCCGATCGTGACGGCGATATCATCCTTATGCGGCCCCGAAAGGCACATCCGCGACGCTCTCTCGGCACCCGCGTGCGCAGCCTGATGCGCGCGCAGCTGCTCATAGATGGTCTCGAGCGGCGCGAGCGGGTCGGTGATCGTCGAAACCGTTTGGTATGTGACGCCCAGCTCCTCCCTGCCGCCGGAGCACTCGCGGTGCGCGGTGCGGGCGTATTCCTTTAGCCTCTCGCAAAAGCGTGCGCGGTAGTAGATGACGACCGCGCCGCTCTGCGCCATGCGCAGGTCAAATTCCGGCAGCGTGTCTAAAAGCGACGGGTATTCCTCGCTGTCGCGCAGGATGCGCGTTTTGTGCTCGTAGGCCCTGTGATAGTCAGAGAGTGCCTGCGCGTACCTTGCGCGCAGCTGGCAGAGCGCATCGTCCATGAATCTTCTTCTGGCCGCCGCGCCGTCGCGGATGAGCAACAGATCCTCGGGGCAGAAGTAAACCGCGCCGAGCACGTCATTTAAGTCGCTCCCCTTTTTTGCCGGGACCTTGTTGATGAGGATTTTTCTTCTCTTCCCCGCGGCGAGCGATACTTCAAGCAGAAAATCGCGCGAGCGGGCGAAGGCCTGCGCCGTCAGCTTTGCCTCGCTTTTTCCGAACGAGATCAGCTCGCGTTCCGCCCGCGTGCGCGGCGAATGGGCGCTTGAAAGGTAGACGATGGCCTCGAGCAGGTTGGTCTTCCCCTGCGCGTTCTCGCCGACGATCACGTTGCAGTCCGGCGCGAAGGTCACGTCCAGCGCGTCGTAATTGCGGAAGGACTGAAGCTTCAGCGCGTCAATCCGCATAGGAGACCGTCAGCTCTTTGCCGCCGAAGGCGACCGTGTCGCCCGGACGGATCTTCTTGCCGCGCATCGTGCAGACCTCGCCGTTGACGAAAGTCTTGCCCTCCTGAATGACGATCTTCGCCTCTCCGCCGGTGCCGACGAGATTTGCAAGCTTCAAAAGGTCCTGCAATTTGATAAATTCCGTAGTGATGGTGATATCAGTCATAAAAAGTCCTTCAAAAAGTGATTCCTGTATGAAATCGTTGTATATTTTTATACAATATGTATTTATTTTCTATCTCAGTTTGCCTTCAGGCGCACGGGCAGCACCATGTAGATGAAGTTCTCTTCGCCCTCGACAGGGACGATGATGGCCGGCGAAATGCCGGTGTTGAGCTCCATTTTCACGGTGTCGGCAGGCGCGTAGCGCAGCGCATCCATCAGATAGCGGTTGTTGAAGCCGATCTCGAGCCCCTGTCCGTCACCCGCGATGCGGCAGACATCCTTGGCATCGCCGCTCGCTGTCTTGGCGGACATGGTCACCTTATTGTCTTCAAAAACGCAGCGCACAGGGCTCTTGAGTTTTTCGCTGATGACGACGCTCACGCGCTCCAGACTCTGGAGCATCAGCTTTGTATCGAGCACAAGGTTGATGGGATTGCGGCGCGGGATGGCGTTCTTATAGTCGAGGAATTCCCCCTCCAGGCGGCGGCAGATGAGTTCCGTCTCACCGACCTCGAACAGAATGTGGCGCTGGCCGAGCGTGATGGTCACAACGTCGTCGATCTCCTCGCAGATGCGCTCGACCTCGTTGAGCGCCGTGCCGGGCGCGACGAAGGAGAACGCGCCGCCCTCGATCTTTTCGAGCGGCTCTTTTCTGAGCGCCAGACGAAAGCCGTCGACGGAGACGACCGTCAGTCCCTCGGCTGAGACCTCAAACAGTGAGCCCATGTGAACGGGACGCGCCTCGTTGGTCGAAACGGCGAAGCTCGTCTGCTGGATCATGGATTTGAGCGTCTTTTCGGCGATCTGCACGGCATACTTCTCCTCGACCTCGGGCAGCTCCGGGAAATCGGCGGCGGAGAGGCCCATAATGTCGAAATCCGCGTCGCCGCAGGTCAGGTGGATGAGAAACTTATCGTCCGAGGTGAAGGTCACGACGTCGTCGGGCAGCCTTCTTAAAATTTCGCCGATCAGTCGGGCGTTGACGACCAGCTCGCCCTCCGCCGCTGCTTCAACGGGGAAGCGCGTGCGGATGCCGGTCTGCATATTGTAGCCCGAGACCGTCAGGCTCTCGCTGCCGCAGGTGAGCAGCAGGCCCTCGAGCGCGGGAATGGAGCTTTTCGCAGCGACGGCGCGGGAGGCGGTGTTGACCGCGTTTTGCAAAAGCAGCTTTTCGCAGGAAAATTTCATAGCGGCGTTCCTTTCGTAAATGGGAGGAATTTTTCTCTTTTGGAAAAGAAAAAGGATAGTTTTTAGAAATAGCAGCAGTAGGGGCGTAAAAATGTGGAAAACCCGATTTTTTCCAGAAACGGCAAGGAAAAGTTTTCCCTGTCCCGGTGTTGAAAAGTCATATCACTTTGCACAGGCAAAATTTTACGGAAAATATTCCACAGCTTCCCTATGTACAACCCTGTGGATAATGTGGAAAACTCTGCTATCTCTTGGAGTTGATGTTGATGGTGATCTCCTTGATCGTCTGGTTGAAAACGGGGTCGGATTTCATCTTCTTTTCGATCTGCTCGAGCGAGTGGAGAACGGTCGTATGGTCGCGCTTGCCGAACTCGCGGCCGATATCCGGTGTGGAGAGATTCGTCATGCGGCGCACGAGGTACATCGCGGCCTGACGAGCGTTGACGACCTCGCGGCTTCTCGACGAGCCCTTGATGACCTCCTCGTCGATGCCGAAATAGCGCGACGTTTCGGTGATGATCATTGCGGCCGTGGGAGCGAGGTTCGCGTTCTTTTTCATAAAGTCCTCGACCGCGCGGTGCGCTGCGTCGGCGTCCATCTCACGCCCGATGAGATCGCGGTAGGCAAGGATCTTGTTCATCGTGCCCTCAAGCTGGCGGACGTTCGAGGTGACATTTTCGGCGATGTACTTGGCGATATCGTCGTCGATGACCGTGCCCCACTGCGCGGCCTTGTTCTTCACGATGGCAAGGCGCGTTTCAAAGTCGGGCGGCTGCACGTCGACCAGCAGGCCCCATTCAAAGCGCGTGCGCAGGCGGTCGTCCAGAAGGTGCATCTCGGAAGGCGGTCGATCCGACGTCAGGACGATCTGCCGTCCTGCCTCGTAGAGGGTGTTGAAGGTGTGGAAGAATTCGTTCTGCACCTGCTCCTTGCCCGCGACGAACTGCACGTCGTCCACGAGCAGCAGGTCCGCGTCGCGGTATTTGGCGCGGAACTCGCTGCCGCGGCCCGCGCGCACGAGCTCGATGAATTCGTTGATGAAATCGTCGCCCTTGATGTAGATGATCTTTGCCGAGGGGCGGCTGGTGCGGATCTGGTGGGCAATGGCGTAGATGAGGTGCGTTTTGCCAAGACCCGAGTCGCCATAGATGAAGAGGGGGTTGTAGTGCCCCACACCGTCGGCCACGGCGCGCGCGGCGGCATAGGCCATCTTATTTGATTCGCCGACGACGAACGTGTCGAACGTGAATTCGCCGGAATCGAGCAGCGTGGTGTTCTTCTTGCTCTCGGGCTCGAACATGGCGGTGCTCTCGGCAGTCGAGAGCAGCTTGACGTCAAAGTCGGCGGAGTAGATATCCTTCAGCGAATCCTTGATGCGGTCCATAAACATGGACTCGATGGTGCTGCGCTTGAAATCGTTCGGGCAGTGGAGATACAGCGTCCTGTCCTTGACGGACACGGCCTCCACCTCGTCAAACCACGTGGAGATGGTCGTCTCCGACAGGTCCTGACTCATCCGCGAGAGAACAATCTTCCAGATGTCTGCAACAGAGTTCACGGAAGCGCTCCTTTCTTTTTCTGATGAACGGCCAAAGGCCGAGATATTACTCTATCTATTATAGCAGAAACGGGATATAAACGCAATACATATTCTAAATATAAAATGCCGTTTTCAAACCGGCTCCGAAGGAAAAAACGGGCATAAAAAACAATATCTTGCGGGAGAATTTTCATTTCGTCACAAGGGTTTGTGATACCGTGCATTCTTACAAAAAACCTGAACTTTTGGTTGACAGAATGGGGCGAAAACGATATAATACTCCGTGCGTTTCTGTAGAGTGACGCAATTTTATGTCAACTGCGGTCCGTGAGGGAGACCTCACCCGCCGTCGAGTAAGTGCAGAGACCCGCAAAAGGCTCTGCCGGTAAAATTTTTTCAGGAGGTAAAACGAAATGGCTACTTCTCGCACCTATCAGCCCAAGAAGATCCAGCGCTCCAAGGAGCATGGCTTCCGCAAGAGAATGTCCACTGCCAACGGCCGCAAGGTCATTGCCCGCCGTCGTGCACGCGGCCGCGCCCGTCTCACCCACTAAGAGCGGGGGCAACTTGCGTATCGTATGCTACAGATGAAACAATGAGGGACGGCCGATGAAATTTTGTTTCGATCGCCGTCCCTTGCAGGCTATGCAGGCAAAACTGCGCTGAGCAGGGAGACTTCGCGTGAAAAGCACCACCACCATCAAGCAGAATTACGAATTTCGCCGGATGTACGCTAAGGGCAAGTCCGGTGTTTCGTCCTGCCTTGTGGTGTATTACCGCAAAAATCGGCTCGGACACAACCGCCTCGGCATCACGGTCAGCACCAAACTCGGCCACGCTGTCGTGCGCAACCGCGTCCGCCGCCGCATCCGCGAGATCTTCCGGCTGAGCCAGGGCAGTATGAAGCAGGGCTACGATATCATCGTCGTCGGCCGCACCCGTGCGGCAAAGGCGGATTACTGGGAGCTCAAACGCGCATTTGAAAAAACGTGCAAAAAGCTCGATTTATGGGAGACGCGGACATGAAAAAACTCATGCTTTGGCTCGTGCGGTTTTACCGCAGGGCCATCTCGCCCTACCGTCCCCCCTGCTGCCGCTTTATCCCCACCTGCTCGCAGTACGCGCTCGAGGCCATCGAGAAGTACGGCGCTGCCAAGGGGGGCTGGCTTGCTTTCAGGCGTATCATGCGGTGCCATCCGTTCTACAAGGGCGGAAAGATCTACGACCCGGTCCCGTGACCGAACCTAAAACCACGGAGGAAACCGAAACCATGCAGAATATTTTTTCTATCATTGGTTACTACATTTGCGTTCCCTTCGCCTGGATCCTGCGCACCTTTTATGAGCTGACCGGCTCCTACGGCTGGGCGCTGGTGCTCTTCACGCTCGTCGTGAAGCTCATCACGCTTCCCTTCCAGATGAAGTCGAAAAAGAGCATGATGCGCATGAATCTCTTCCAGCCCAAGATCAAAGAGATCCAGACGAAATATGCCAACAATCCCCAGCGCATGAACGAAGAGATGCAGATGCTCTATGCCCAGGAGGGCGTGAACCCCATGAGCGGATGCCTCTGGAGTTTCCTGCCCTTCCCCATCCTCATCGCTCTGTATTCCATCATCCGTCAGCCGCTCAGCCGCTTCATGATGCTCTCCAAGGACGTCGTGACGGAGATCACGACCCTTGCCACCACCCTGGGCTACAATGCCGAGCTCGTGCGCAAGGGCTATGAGGAGATCGGCCTTGCCAAGTTCATTTCCGACAACTTTGCGGATTTTTCCGGCAAGTTTGACGGTCTTCTCAACGTGAACTACAATTTCCTCGGCCTTGACCTCACGGTCATGCCGGGCGATGTGTGGAAGGACTTCTTCACCGGAGGCTGGCCCATCATCGGCGTGGTGCTCATCCCCTTCATCTCCGCCGCTTTGAGCTTTTTGCAGTCCAAGGCGTCCATGGCCGGCAACGTTGCCACCGAAGGCAACGACGCCACCGCCCGTTCCAGCCGCATGATGATGTGGATGATGCCGCTCATGTCGCTGTGGATTGGCTTTACGCTGCCCGCGGCTCTCGGCGTCTACTGGATCGTCAACTCGCTGCTCTACGCCATCCAGGAAAAGGTTCTGACCAAGTACTATAAGAGCCACATGGAGGACGAGCTCAGCGAGAGAGAAAAGCAGAAGCGCGACGACCGTCTGCGCCGCATGGAAGCCGCCCGCGAGCAGCAGCGTAAGATCGCCGCCGAGGAAGCGGAGAAGAAGACGCTGAAGGAAAAGCGCGCGGAAAAGCAGGCGAACAAATCCAACAAGAAGAAAAACTCCACCAATGAAAACGGTCGCGTCGGCGACCGCCCCTATGCCCGCGGCCGCTCCTACGACCCCGAGCATTACGGCGAATAAAAACATAAGGAGCTTGTCTGAATGATCAAGTTTATTGACGTAACGGGCAAGACGGAGGACGAGGCGATCCAGAGCGCGCTCGCTCAGCTGAAGATGGACAGAGACGACGTCTCCGTCGAGATCCTCGAGCGTGCCAAGTCCGGATTCCTCGGCATCGGCAGCGCGCCCGCGCGCGTTCGCGTGAGCTATGACGACGGCAAGGCCGAAGAGGTCAAGCCCGCCCCGCAGCCTGCCGCACCCAAGCCCGAAAAGAAAGTTGAAACCGCCCCCGCAGCCAAGACCGCCGCTCCCCTGTATGCCCCCGAGGTGCTGCAGAAGAAGAGCAGCGGCAGAAGTGAGAGAAGCGAGCGTCCCGCACGCGAAGACCGCCGCGAGCGCGCGCCCCGCGCCGAGCGTCCCGCGCCGCAGCCGAAGGCTCCGGCCGTCGACCTCGGCGAAGAGTGCCGCGATGAAAAGAGCGAGCAGATCCACGCCTTCCTCAAAGGTCTCCTTGAGCACATGGATTCCAATGCCGAGGTCAAGGTCTACGAGGTCGAGAAGGGCCGCTACAAGGTCCTGCTCGAGGGCGAAAAGCTCGGCGCGCTGATCGGCCGCCGCGGTGAAACGCTCGACGCCATCCAGCAGTTGACGAATTACAGCATCAACCGCGGCAGCGAGAAAAACCGCGCCCGCGTGCAGGTCGATGCCGAGAATTACCGCGAAAAGCGCGAGCAGAGCCTCGAGCGTCTGGCGGAGAAGGTCGCCGGTAAGGTCACCAAGTACCGCCGCAACGTCACCCTCGAGCCGATGAACGCCTACGAGCGACACGTCATCCACACGGCGCTTCAGGATACGCCGGGCGTGACCACGTTCTCTATCGGCACCGAGCCCAACCGCCGCGTCGTCGTGTCCTACGACCGCACGAAGGCGTAAGGTGCGCGTCTGCCCCGCAGATCCGTCAAAAAGAGGAAAGAGCCTATCTCTTGAAAAGGAGAGAGGCTCTTTTTTTGCACCCCTTTGCGCTGCGCCGGGGAAAACCGCGATTTTTATTGCTTTTATCCCCCGCCGATAGTACAATGGTCACACCATCAAAAACTTTTGGAGGAGCTTTCCCCAATGAAACTGATTTCATGGAACGTCAACGGCCTGCGCGCGTGCATTGGCAAGGGCTTTTTGGATTTTGTGAATTTCATCGACGCAGACGTCATCTGCTTACAGGAGACGAAATTGCAGCCGCATCAGATCGAACTCGACCTGCCGCAGTACCACATCTACTGGAACAGCGCGGAGAAAAAGGGCTATTCCGGCACGGCGGTCTTCACCAAGCGCGAGCCGCTCTCAGTGAGCTATGACTTCGGCGAGGATGTGCACCGCCACGAGGGGCGTGTCATCACCTGTGAATATCCGGACTTTTACCTTGTCTGCTGCTACACGCCGAACTCGCAGGACGAGCTGCGCCGCCTTTCCTACCGCATGGCATGGGAGGATGATCTGCGCGAATACCTCTGCGCGCTCGACACGATCAAGCCCGTCGTGTACTGCGGGGACCTGAACGTCGCACACGAGGAGATCGACCTCAAAAATCCGAAGACGAATCACTTCAACCCTGGCTTTTCCGACGAGGAGCGCGGCAAGATGACGCAGCTTCTGTCCTCGGGCTTTCTCGATTCGTTCCGCACGCTGTATCCCGACAAAACGGACGCCTATTCGTGGTGGAGCTACCGCGCACAGTCGCGCGCGCGGAACGTCGGTTGGCGCATCGACTATTTCATCGTCTCCGAGCGCCTGCACTCCCGCATCGAAAACGCGGATATTCTGCCGGAGGTCATGGGCAGCGACCACTGCCCGGTGCTGCTGGAGCTGAAGGAGGAAGCAAAATGAAGCTTGGAAAGAAGGAACTGGCCCGCGGCACGGGTATTGCTCTGCTTTTCAGCGGCGCGGCTCTGCTTGTCGGCCTTGTGGTCACGGTGCTGTTCGCCTCGGGCGTGATCGGATTGTCGGAAACGGGGAAAATGGTGACCGCATTCGGCACCTCTGCGGCAATGATCGTGCTGGCGTACACGATCTGCAAGCACCTCGGCGTGCTGAAAAACCAGCGCGGAAAAAACTGAAGCTTCTCCACAGCCTGTGGAAAAACCGGCGGATACGCAGCTTTGAGCGCGTACCCGCCGGTTTGTTTTTTGGAAGACGCACGCTCAGCGGGGCAGCAGTCTGCGCGCCAGCGGTCCGATCACGCCGCCGACGGCATTGCCCAGCGTCATCACAAGAAGATATCCAAGCGTCCGCGCGCTCCACGCACCGCCCATCGTGAAGTAGTACATATTGGCAACGCAGTGCTCAAAGCCGCAGAGGATGAACACGCTCACGCCGAAAAAGAGCGCGAGGTATTTGCCGAGCTCGTGCGGGACGGAGCGGTAGCCCTCAACGGCGATATAGATCATCACGTTGCAGAAGACGGCAAGGAGAAACGCACCGAGCAGCGGCTCGGAGAGCTTCAGCTCACAGATGGCCCGGGCGCGTTCGTCCAGCACGGCAAGGCGCGTGAGCTGCTCCGCCGCCGCGACGAGCACCGTCCCTACAAGGTTTCCCAGCCAGATGACCGGCAGCGCTTTGGCATAGGAAGCGTCGTTGTCGAACAGATAGCAGACCTTGCCCGTGAAGAGGTGCAGCCCGCGCGTGCAGACGACAAAGAGCCCAATCGTGAAGAAAAGCGAGCCGATGACCGTATTTTCCACCGACAGAAATACCGTGCCGCCAAGGGCGATAGAAGCGCCGGCGAGCACCGCAGAGAGAAAAATAGGCTTCATGCAGGGATCCCTCCAAGCTGTGTAGTGCGTTTATTCTACCGTATCGGGGCGCGGCTTGTAAACGCCGCACGGCGAAGTCCGCAGAAAAAGCGGGACTTTTCTCCTTTTGCTTAAAGAAGCAAGCCTGCTTATCCTCCGGCAGGGCGGCAGAAAAGCACAAAAAACACTTGTACGATTTTTGAAGCCGTGATAAAATACAATATTAAGACAAAAATAGGAGAAGATCACCGCCTTTTGCGGCAAAAAGATGGAGGGAGGACCAGCCATGCCGGTACATGAAGGACACCGCGCGCGTAAAAAGGAACAGTTCCGCGCCCACGGGCTCGATGCGTTCGCCGACCATGAGGTGCTGGAGCTTCTCCTCTATTATGCCGTGCCGCGGCAGGACACCAATCCCATCGCGCACCGGCTGATGGAAAAATTCGGCTCGCTCGACGCGGTCTTTTCCGCCGACCGCGAGGCATTGGAGGAGGTTGACGGCATCGGCGAGAACGCCTCGACGCTCCTCTCGCTCATGTTCCCGCTGATGCGCCGCATCCGCGCCTCCGCCGGCGCGCACGAAACGGTGCTGAGCGATACCGAGCAGGCGGGCGCATACTTTTTAGACCTCTTTTTCGGCGAGCGGGAGGAAAAGCTCTACGAAGCGTGTCTGGACGCCAAGGGCCGCCTCCTTGCCTGCCACCTGGTCGCCGAGGGCGACACGGACAGTGTCCAGCTCAATATGCGAATAATTGTGGAAAACGCGCTCAAGTGCGGCGCGAGCAGCGTGCTGCTCGCCCACAATCACCCCAGCGGCGTGGCGCTCCCCTCGCCTGTTGACAATGCGACCACGCTCTCAATCTTCGACGCGCTGCGCACCGTGGGCGTCGAGCTTGCCGACCACATCATCGTCGCGGACGACGACTTCGTCTCGCTGCGGCACAACGGGCTTCTGCCCGAAAGAAAGGGAAACGGATATGGAATTTAAGCTGCACGCGCCCTTCAAGCCCACGGGCGACCAGCCGCAGGCCATCGAAAAGCTTGCCCGCGGCGTGGAACTGGGGCTTGATGAGCAGGTGCTGCTCGGCGTGACCGGCTCGGGCAAGACCTTCACGATGGCAAACGTCATCGAAAAGGTCCAGCGGCCGACGCTCGTGCTGGCGCACAACAAGACCCTTGCCGCGCAGCTGTGCGCGGAGTTCAAGGAGTTTTTCCCCGAAAACGCGGTGGAATACTTCGTCTCTTACTATGACTACTACCAACCCGAGGCCTATATCCCCCACACCGACACCTATATCGCCAAAGACGCCTCGACCAACGAGGAGATCGACCGCCTGCGCCTCTCCGCCACCTGCGCTCTGCTCGAGCGGCGCGACGTCATCGTCGTCTCCTCCGTCTCGTGCATTTATGGCCTCGGCGAGCCGGAGGATTTTGAAAAGCTGATGATCTCGCTGCGCCCCGGCATGACCATGGAGCGCGACGAGCTATTGAAACGGCTCATCGAGATCCGCTACGAGCGCAACGATGTTGCCTTTGAGCGCAATCGCTTCCGCGTGCGCGGCGATACGGTGGAGCTCTACCCCGCGTACTATCGCGACAAGGCCGTGCGCGTCGAATTCTTCGGCGACGAGATCGACCGCATCAGCGAATTCAATCCTGTGAACGGGCAGGTGACGCGCACGCTCCAGCACATCGCCATCTACCCTGCCTCGCACTATGTCACGACAAAAGACAAGCTGGAGCGCGCCATTGTCGAGATCGACAAGGAGCTTGACGAGCGCGAGGCGCAGTTTTTGGCCGAGGGCAAGGCGGTGGAGGCCCAGCGCATCCGCCAGCGCACGCGCTACGATATCGAGATGCTGCGCGAGCTGGGCTACTGCACGGGCATCGAGAACTATTCCCGCGTCATCAGCGGCCGTCCCGTCGGCTCGCCGCCGCTGACGCTCATCGACTACTTCCCCAAGGATTTTCTCCTCTTTGTGGATGAATCCCACGTTACGCTCCCGCAGGTGCGCGCGATGTACAACGGCGACCGCGCGCGCAAAGAGAGCCTTGTCGAGTACGGCTTCCGCTTGCCCTGCGCGTTCGACAACCGCCCGCTCAAATTCGACGAATTCGAGCAGCGCGTCCACCAGCGTATCTATGTTTCCGCGACGCCCGGCGACTATGAAAAGGACCGCGCGGGCCAGATCGTCGAGCAGGTCATCCGCCCGACGGGGCTTTTAGACCCGAAGGTCGAGGTGCGCCCCGTCGAAAATCAGATCGACGATCTCGTCGGCGAGATCAACGCGAGAAGCGCGCGCAACGAGCGCGTGCTCGTCACCACGCTGACCAAAAAGATGGCCGAGGACCTGACGCAGTATTTAACGGGCGTCGGCATCCGCGTGCGCTATATGCACGCGGATGTGGAGACCATCGAGCGCATGGAGCTCATCCGCGGCCTGCGCCTCGGCGAATTTGACGTGCTCGTCGGCATCAACCTCCTGCGCGAAGGACTTGACATCCCCGAGGTCTCGATGGTCGCAATTTTGGACGCGGATAAGGAAGGCTTCCTCCGTAGCGAAACAAGCCTCATCCAGACCATCGGCCGCGCCGCGCGAAACGCAGACGGCCTCGTCGTGCTCTACGCCGACACGATCACCCCTTCGATGCGCCGCGCGATGGACGAGACGGAGCGCCGCCGCCAGATCCAAGACGACTACAACAAGGCGCACGGCATCATCCCGCAGACCATCCGCAAGGACGTGCGCGAGATCATCGAAATTTCGAAAAAGGACGAGGAATCCGCCCGCCGCCGCGGAAAACGCAAGCTCTCCGAGCGCGAGCGGGACGAAGAGATCAGAAAGCTCGAAAAGCAGATGCAGGAGGCAAGCCGTATGCTCGAATTCGAGTACGCCGCCATCCTGCGCGACCGCATCATCGAGCTGCGAAAGGAAAGCGAACAATAATGGCAAAGAATAAAGAAGAAAAAACCAACGTGATGCGCGTGCTCGAGCAGAAGAAGATCGCCTACACCGCGCACACCTATCCGCACGAAGAGGGCGTCGCGGTCGACGGTGTCACCGTGGCGCAGTCGATGGGCTTTGACCCCGCCATCGTCTTCAAGACCCTCGTTGCGCGCGGCGCGAAGGGGCAGTATTACGTCTTCGACGTGCCGGTCGCGGAGAATCTTGACCTCAAAAAGGCCGCGAAGGCCGTGGGCGAAAAGTCCATCGAAATGATCCACCAGAAAGAGCTCCTGCCGCTCACGGGCTACGTTCACGGCGGCTGCTCGCCCGTGGGGATGAAGAAGCTCTTCCCCACGGTGATCCACGAAACAGCGGAAGACCTTGAAACGATGATCGTCTCGGCGGGAAAGATCGGCTGTCAGGTTGAGCTTTCGCCGCAAGATCTCGCCGCGCTCGTGCGCGCGCAATTTGCGGATATCACGGTAGAATAAGGTTGACATAAAAAATTCAGAAGAGTACGCTGAGCTTGCGATCGCAAAATCAGCAACAGGAGTTATCAGTTCATGCCAAGTAAGATTTTTGTCAAGGGCGCAAGAGAAAATAATCTCAAGAACATCGACGTCGAAATTCCCCGCGACGCGCTGACCGTCATCACGGGCCTGTCCGGCAGCGGAAAGTCGTCGCTCGCGTTCGACACCATCTATGCCGAAGGCCAGCGCCGCTATGTGGAGAGCCTGTCGTCCTACGCCCGTATGTTCCTTGGGCAGAAGGAAAAGCCCGACGTCGACTATATCGAGGGCCTTTCCCCCGCCATTTCCATCGACCAGAAGACCACCTCGCAGAACCCACGATCCACCGTCGGCACGGTGACGGAGGTGTACGACTATCTGCGCCTGCTCTGGGCGCGCGTCGGCACGCCGCACTGTCCGAACTGCGGCAAGGAGATCCGCCAGCAGTCCATCGACCAGATCATCGACCAGCTCATGGCGCTGGGCGAGGGGACGCGCGTGCAGATCATGGCACCGGTCATCCGCGGGAAAAAGGGCGAGCACGTCAAGATTTTTGAGGACGCGCGCAAGTCCGGCTATGTCCGCGTCCGCGCCGACGGGAACATGTACGACCTGAGTGAGGAAATCTCGCTCGAGAAGAACAAAAAGCACAATATCGAGGTCGTGGTCGACCGTCTCATCCTCCGCCCCGACGTGGTCCACCGCCTGACGGACTCCTGCGAGACCGCCGCGGCGCTCTCGGGCGGTATCATTCTTGCCAACATCCTGCCCGACGACCGCGATATCCTCTTCTCGCAGAACTACGCCTGCGAGGACTGCGGCGTTTCCATCGAAGAGCTGACGCCGCGTATGTTCTCGTTCAACAATCCCTTCGGCGCGTGCCCGGAGTGCACGGGCCTCGGCACGCAGCTCAAGGTCGACCCCGATCTCGTCATCCCGAACAAGAGCGTTTCCCTGCTCGACGGCGCGATCTGCGCCTCGGGCTGGAACAACGTGCGCGGCGACGGCATCTCGCGGATGTACTTCGACGCGCTGTCGAAAAAATATCATTTCTCCCTCCGCGACCCGGTGGAAAAGCTCCCGAAAGAGGTCATGGACGTCATCTTGTATGGCACGAAGGGCGAAAAGCTTGAGCTCCAGTACGACCAGCCGCGCGGCAAGGGCGTTTTGTATCAGGCATTCGAGGGCATCATCCCCAACTTGGAGCGCCGCTATAAGGAAACGCAGAGCGACGGCGTGCGCGAAGAGCTGGAGGGCTGCATGAGCGAATGCCCCTGCCCCACCTGCGGCGGCAAGCGGCTGCGCCGCGAATCCCTCGCGGTCACGGTCGGCGGACTTAGCATCAGCGACTACTGCGAAAAATCCGTGGTCGACGCGCTCGACTTTGTGGATCATCTCACGCTCACCGACCAGCAGATGCGCATCGGCGAGCGGATCTTAAAGGAGATCAAAAACCGCCTCGGCTTCCTGCGCTCGGTGGGCCTTGAATACCTGACGCTCTCGCGCGCGAGCGTGTCGCTCTCGGGCGGCGAAGCGCAGCGTATCCGCCTGGCGACCCAGATCGGCTCGAGCCTGATGGGGGTCCTCTATATCCTCGATGAGCCGTCCATCGGGCTGCACCAGCGCGACAACGACAAGCTGCTCGCCACGCTCAAGAGACTGCGCGACCTCGGCAACACGCTCATCGTCGTCGAGCACGACGAGGACACGATGCGCGCGGCGGATTACCTCATCGACATCGGTCCCGGCGCGGGCGCGCACGGCGGCCGGGTCGTGGCCTGCGGTACGCCGCGCGAGGTCATGGATGATCCCGCCTCCCTGACGGGGCAGTATCTGAGCGGCAAAAAGAAGATCGAAGTGCCGAAGGCGCGCCGCGCGGGGAACGGCAGCTTCCTCACGGTGCGCGGCGCGCAGGAAAATAACCTCAAGGACCTCGACGTGTCCGTTCCGCTCGGAACCTTCACCTGCGTCACGGGCGTTTCCGGCAGCGGCAAATCCTCGCTCGTCAACGAGATCATCTATAAAAAGCTCGGCGCGGACTTAAACCGCATGAAGGTCCACCCCGGCCGCTGTAAGGCTATCGAGGGCGAAGAATTCCTCGACAAGGTCATCTGCATCGACCAGAGCCCCATCGGGCGCACGCCGCGCTCCAACCCCGCGACCTATACGAATCTCTTCAACGACATCCGCGACCTCTTCGCCTCCACGCCGGACGCGAAGGAGCGCGGCTACGGCCCGGGCCGCTTCAGCTTCAATGTGCGCGGCGGCCGCTGCGAGGCCTGCTCGGGCGACGGTCAGCTCAAGATCGAGATGCACTTCCTGCCCGATATCTATGTGCCCTGCGAGGTCTGCAAGGGCAAGCGCTACAACCGCGAAACGCTCGAGGTCCGCTACAAGGGCAAGAGCATCGCGGACGTGCTCGAGATGACCGTGGAGGAAGCGCTCGAATTCTTCCGCGACCTTCCCAAACTCGAAGCGAAGCTGCGCACGCTCAGCGAGGTCGGCCTCGGCTATATCCGCCTCGGCCAGTCGTCTACGACGCTCTCCGGCGGCGAAGCCCAGCGCGTCAAGCTCGCGACCGAGCTAAGTAAGCGCTCCACGGGGCGCACCATCTATATCCTCGACGAGCCGACCACGGGTCTTCACACGGACGATGTGAAAAAGCTGCTTGAAGTGCTGCAAAGGCTCGTCGATGCGGGCAACACGGTGCTTGTCATCGAGCACAATCTGGACGTGATCAAGTGCGCGGACTTCCTCTTGGACCTCGGCCCCGAGGGGGGCAGCGGCGGCGGTACGCTCGTCGTCTCCGGCACGCCCGAGGAGGTCGCCGCGTGCGGCGCGTCCTACACGGGGCAGTATCTCAAAAAAATGCTGCGTTAAGAAGATCGTTCCCGAAAAAGCGGCTTCGCCGCTTTTTCGATATCACCCCTCGCCTGTCCGCGCCGTAGAATGGCGCGAGGTGATCCTATGCGGCTTTTACAGGACGGCGTTGTCGCGGCGCTTGCGGCCATTGGGCTGACGGCGGTGATCTTTCTGCTCGTTTCGGCCATTGTGCATCCGCGGCGGCGCGGATGTATCCCCGCCACGGCGGTCGTCGAGGCCTGCGGCGAGGCGAAAGCGCTTGAATACACGGTGCGCGCGCTGCTGCGCTCGCGCTATGAAGAGGGCGGCTTTTCGCGCGTTGTCATCGTGGACTGCGGGCTCAGCGACGACGCGCGATGCGTGGCGGAGCTCTTGTGCCGCAGCGAATACGAAACTTACCTCTGCCGGAAAGAGGAGCTGACCGATTTTTTCACTTAGGAGACAGTTATGGGAGAAGAAACAAGCATCATCGGCACGGTCCTGTCCGTCGTTTTCCAGAATGAGGAAAACGGCTATGCCGTGCTGCGCCTTGTGACGGACGACGGCGAGCTTTTGACGCTCGTCGGCTGCGTCCCCTGCGCCGCGCCGGGCGAAAATCTGACGGCGACGGGCACGTTTTCCTCCCATCCGCAGTATGGCGAGCAGTTTTCCGCAAGTGAGGTCGAGCGGTACCTGCCGTCGAACGAGACGGAGATTTTAAACTACCTCGCCTCCGGCGTCGTGCGCGGCGTCGGCCCCGCCACGGCGGAAAAGCTCGTCGCCAGATTCGGCGCCGAGACGCTGCGGGTGCTCGAATCCGAGCCGGAAAAGCTCACCGCCATCAAGGGTATGACGAGCAAGCGCGCGCAGGAGATCTCGAGCGCCTTCAACGAGCAGATGGGGCTGCGGCGCGTGATGGAATTCTTAGCCCATTACGACCTGAGCGCCGCGCTCAGCGTGCCGCTCTACCGGCGCTTCGGCGCAAACGCCATGGCCGCGCTCGAGCGCAACCCCTATCTCCTCTCCGACAGCGCGTTCGGCGTGGACTTCTCCGTCTGCGACGAGATCGCGCTTTCGATGGGCTTTGGCGGCGACGATTCGCTCCGCACCGAGGCGGGGCTTACCTTTGAGCTTTCCCACAACCGCGAGGCGGGCGGGCACGTCTTCCTCCCGCGCGAAAAGCTCCTTGCCGCGACCGCCCAACTGCTCGACTGCGGCGTTGACGCCGCGGAAAAGAGCCTTGACGATCTCATCGCGCTGCACCGCGTCGTGCAGGAGCCCGTCGCGAACGTGACGGCCTGCTATCTGCGCGCGTCGTGGGAGGACGAGACCTATGTCACGACGCGCATCGAGGCGATACTCGCCGACAAGCCCGACGCCCTGCGCGGTGTGGAGCGCACCATCAAAGAGATCGAGCGCGAGCAGGGCGTGCAGTATGCGCCGCTCCAGCGTCAGGCAGTCGAGCTTGCGGCAAAAGAAGAGCTGCTGCTGCTCACCGGCGGCCCCGGCACGGGCAAAACGACGAGCGTGCGCGCCATCGTCGCGCTCTTTGAGCGCATGGGACTTTCCGTCCTCCTTGCCGCGCCCACGGGCCGCGCCGCCAAGCGCATGGGCGAGCTGTGCGACCGCGACGCGCAGACCATTCACCGTATGCTCGGCATGACATGGAACGAGCAGACCGGCGAGGTGACCTTCACCAAGGGGGAAAAGGAGCCGCTCGAGGCCGACGCGCTCATCGTGGACGAGACCTCGATGGTCGATCTCTCGCTCATGCGGGCGCTGCTTGCGGCGCTGCGCCCGGGCTGCCGCCTCGTGCTCGTCGGCGACCCAGACCAGCTGCCGAGCGTCGGCGCGGGGAACGTATTTTCCGACCTCATTCGCAGCGGGCGCATCGCGACCGTCGCCCTGCGCGATATTTTCCGCCAGGCCGGGCAGTCGATGATCGTGCGCAACGCGCACCTTGTCAACACCGGGATGCCGCCCAAGCTGAAAAACACCGCAACGGATGACTTTTTCTTTCTTCCCCGCCGCGACAGCGTGCGCCTTGTCGAAACCGTGGTCGAGCTGTGCAAAACGCGCCTTCCCGACAAGATGGGCATTCCCGCGGACGAATTGCAGGTGCTCACCCCCACGCGGCGCGGCGACGCGGGGACAAGGTCTTTGAACTTTGCCCTGCAAGCGGCGCTCAACCCGCCGCAGCCCGGCAAAAAGGAGCGGCGCTTCGGCGAGCTCACCTTCCGCGAGGGCGACCGCGTCATGCAGACGCGCAACGATTACGACGTGATCTGGCAGAAGGAGGACGGCACGGCGGGCACGGGCATTTTCAACGGCGACGTCGGCAAGATCGCAAGGATCGACCCGAGCGGCGAGCTGCTGGAGATCGTCTTCGACGACCGCACGGCGACCTACACCGCCGATATGCTCGCAGAGCTCGACATGGCCTACGCCATGACCGTACATAAGGCGCAGGGCAGCGAATACCGCGGCGTCGTCTTTGTCGGTGCGCCGTGCGCACCGTCGCTGATGGTGCGCGGCGTGCTGTATACCGCCATCACCCGCGCGCGCGAGCTGCTCGTCATCGTGGGCGACGATTCCGCCGTCAACAAAATGGCGGAGAACGACCGCCGCAGCCGCCGCTACAGCGGCCTCAAGTGGCGGCTGCGGAAAGGTGGGGAGGAAAAATGAGCTTGCTGGAATCGCTCGCGTCCTTACTTTTTCCACCACGCTGCGCGTTCTGTGGAAAACCCGGCGTTCACGGCGTGTGTTCTGAATGCGAAAAGGCGCTCCCCTACTGCAAAACGCCGCTCCATGAGCGCGCGGAGATCGGCGCGTGCCTTGCCCCGCTCCGATACGAGGGCATCGTGCGCGAGGCGCTGCTGAACTATAAATTCCACGGAAGCCAGAGCCGCTGCACGGGCTTTGGCGATGTTTTAGCGCAGGCCGCCGCCGAGCATTTCGGCGGAGAGTTCGATTTGGTTACCTATGTCCCCGTGTCGAAAAAGCGCAAACAAGAGCGCGGCTACGACCAGTCGTATCTCTTGGCGCGCGAGACCTGCCGCCACTGGAGCGTCGCGCCGGAAACGCTGCTGCAAAAGACGAAGGAGAACGTCGCGCAGTCGTCGCTTTCCTCCCGCGAAGAGCGGCAGAAGAACGTCGTCGGCGCATACGTTGCCGTCAATGAGGACAAGATCAAGGGTCAGCGCATTCTGCTCATCGACGATATCCTCACCACCGGCGCCACGCTCCGCGAAGCCGCGCGCGTTTTGCGGGACGCGGGCGCGGAAAGAGTCATCTGCGCCACCCTCGCCGCGGCGGACGAAGACTAAAGTCTTCAAAAAAGAGGCGACGCCTCTTTTTTGAGAAGGTTTCGCTGCGCTTTGTGCCTCGGTCGCCCGCTGAAAGCGGACGATTCGACACAAGCTCCGCGCAAAGTGCTTTTTCCGACGTACACGCCGCCGGAAAAAGCGGGTCTCAATTTTTTCGCGCCTGCGGGCGCGAAACTCTGCGAGGCTGTTTCGACCATTCGACAGATAAAAGAAGGCTGTGGAAAAATCCACAGCCTTCTTCCGTATTTTTCCGCCGTTTCCTCTGATACCGTGCTGAAAATCGCGCACAATGCTATTGCAAACTCTTTTTCGAGCCGCTATAATGAAGGCATCATGGATAAGTATGAGCATCGCTCATTTCAGTTTTCAGAAAAATAAGAGGGTAACACTATGTTTTCTTTCACCAAGGATATCGGCATGGACCTCGGCACCGCGTCGGTGCTGATCTACATTAAGGATAAGGGCATCGTGCTCAACGAGCCCTCTGTCGTGGCGCTCGATAAAAATACCGGCAAGCTCTTAAAGGTCGGCGCGGACGCGCAGGCCATGCTGGGCCGCACGCCGGGCAACATCATCGCCATCCGCCCCCTGCGCGAGGGCGTGATCTCCGATTACGAGGTCACCGAGCGCATGATCAAGGAATTCCTGCACAAGGTCATGGGCTTCCAGCTCTTCAAGCCGCGCATCATCATCTGCGTCCCCTCCGGCATCACCGAGGTCGAGGAGCGCGCGGTCATCGACGCGGGCATTCAGGCCGGCGCGCGCCGCGTCTACCTCATTGAAGAGCCTGTCGCTGCCGCCATCGGCGCGGGCATCGACATCACCCAGCCCGAGGGCCACATGATCATCGATATCGGCGGCGGCACGTCCGATATCGCGGTCATCTCGCTCTCCGGCGTGGTGGAATCGTCCTCCATCAAGATCGCGGGCGACCAGTTCAACGAGGCCGTCGTCAAGTATATGCGCCGCAAGCACAACCTGCTCGTCGGCGAGCGCACGGCCGAGCAGATGAAGATGCAGATCGGCTGCGTCTTCCCGCCCGAGGAGGAGATGACCATGGAGGTCAAGGGCCGCAGCCTTGTCACGGGCCTGCCCGAGCTCATCTCCGTCTCGTCGGCCGAGATGCTCGAGGCCTTTGAAGAGCCCGTCGAGCGCATCATGGAGGAGGTCCACCTGGTGCTCGAAAAGACCCCGCCCGAGCTGGTGGCCGATATCTCCAACAACGGCATCGTCATGACCGGCGGCGGCAGCTTAGTTCGCGGCTTTGACAAGCTCGTCACCGCACGCACCGGCATCCACGCGGTCGTGGCCGAAAACGCCATCCAGTGCGTGGCCGAGGGCACGGGCAAGAGTCTCGACAGCATTCAGGATATGCAGGACGGCACGATGAACCTGAGCCGCCGCAAGCAGATCAACTAAACGCTATTTGGAGGGTATTATGGCAGTATTATCCGGTCTCAAGCCCGAAAGGGTCTTCTACTATTTTGAAAAGCTCTGCTCCGTCCCTCACGGCAGTGGAAATACGAAGCAAATCAGCGACCTGTGTGTCGGCTTTGCCAAGGAGCTTGGCCTGAAGTACCGTCAGGAGGCGTGCAACAACCTCATCATCTGGAAGGACGGCTCCTGCGGGTACGAAAACGCCGCGCCCGTCATTCTGCAGGGCCATATCGACATGGTCTGCGCCAAGACCGAGGACTGCACCAAGGACATGACGCGCGACGGGCTCGACATCCGCACCGACGGCGAATGGGTCTGGGCGGACAAGACCTCGCTCGGCGGCGACAACGGCATCGCCGTTGCGATGATTTTGGCGATCCTCTCCGACGAGACGCTTCCCCATCCCCCCATCGAGGCGGTCTTCACCGTCGACGAAGAGGTCGGCATGGACGGCGCGTTCGCGCTGGACTGCTCGGACTTAAAGGGCAGAAAGCTGCTGAATCTCGACTCTGAGGAGGAGGGCGTTTTTACCGTGTCCTGCGCGGGCGGCGTGCGCCTTGACTGCGCGCTTTCCGCGCCGCAGGAGCGCGCGGACGGTCTGACCGGCTACCGCGTGACCATCTCCGGGCTCAAGGGCGGGCACTCGGGCGTGAACATCAATCAGGGCCGCGGCAACGCCAACTGCCTGATGGCGCGCACGCTGTACTCCGCGATGGAAAAATGCCCGTCGCTGCGCGTGCACGCGCTCGAGGGCGGCCAGTTCGACAACGTTATCTGCCTGCGAAACGACGCGCGCGTCGCACTCTCTGCGTCCGACGCGCCCGCGTTCGAGGCGTTCATCAGCGAATTCGACGCGACACTCAAAAATGAGTACGCCGTGACCGACGGCGGCATTTCCCTCACCTGTGAAAAAGCCGGGGTCACGACCGCCGTCTCCGAACGGGAGACGTCTCGCATCCTCCATGTGCTTCTTGCCCTGCCGCAGGGCGTGCAGGAGATGAGCGCCGACTTCCCCGGCCTTGTGCAGACGTCGCTCAACCTCGGCGTGATGCACATGGACGAGACGGGCCTCCGGTTTTCCTACTCCGTCCGCTCGTGCATCGCCTCGCAGAAGCAGATGCTCATCCAGCGCGTGAAGTCCATCGTCGAGTACGCGGGCGGCACGGTGGGCGAGCGCAGCAGCTATCCCGGCTGGCAGTATGACCGCGATTCCGCCCTGCGCAAGCAGGTGCAGGCGGTCTACCGCGACCTCACCGGCTGCGACGGCCGCATCGAAGCCACCCACGGCGGCCTTGAGTGCGGGCTCTTCATCGAAAAGATCCCCGGCCTCGACGCGCTCTCCATGGGTCCCGAGCTGCACGACGTGCACTCGGTGGAGGAAAAGCTCAACGTCGCCTCGACCGAGCGGGTCTATCGGCTCGTTTGCGAAGTTCTTGCCCGCAGCAAGTAAATATTTTTCTTTGCACTGGGCAAAGAATGGTTTCCCTGCGCCGTGCAGGGGACGCGAAATAAGGGGGGCTGTTCTCTTTCCTCGGAAAGAGAACAGCCCCCCTTACAC
>URQY01000015.1 GCA_900550165.1 uncultured Eubacteriales bacterium | reverse complement strand
GCTCAAATAACTCAAATAGCACTGCGGTCGGCAAAGGAAGTCCCTTTGCCGACCGTTTTCCATTCCAAATGCAGTGGAAGAAAATGCGATCGTTCACACTCTGTTTACCGTTTCTTCAGGACTGCTTCACGATTTTCCGCTATATTTTATTCATCGCTTAAAGCAAGAGCGAGACCGAAAACATTCTGGGGCAGCTGTCCGCCCCGCACGAATGCGAAAGCGGCAGACCAAGCATATCACCGCCGAAGGGCGATGTTTGAAGATAGAATTCCTTTGATAGCAGCTAAAAAGCGAAGCCTGTCGCCACATACGGCGGCAGGCTTCGCTTTTATCCGGTGCCGCCGCAAACGGCACGATTGCAATTCGACCGATTTCAGTATAAAATAAACTTGTACTGCATTTTCAAAAGGAGACAACTGCTATGGCTCTCGACTGGGGCATCCTCTACTGGATACAAGATCATCTCACCTGTCCGTTCCTCGACGCGGTCATGCCGAAGTTCACACTGCTCGGCGATGCCGGGATCATCTGGATCCTCGCCGCCGTCGCGCTGCTGTGCACGAAAAAATACCGTCGGCAGGGCGCTGTCCTGCTTTTGGGGCTGCTGTGCGGTCTGCTGGTCGGCAACGTGTGTCTCAAGCATCTCGTTGCCCGCCCCCGCCCGTGCTGGCTCGATGAGAGCGTCCCTCTGCTCATCGCTTCGCCGACGGACTACTCGTTCCCCTCGGGACATACGCTGTCCTCGACCATCAGCGCGACCATCCTGACGAAGACCGACCGTCGCTTCGGCTATGCCGCCATTCCGATGGCGGCGCTGCTTGCCTTCTCGCGGCTGTACCTTTTTGTGCACTTTCCCAGCGATGTGCTCGCGGGCGCGGTGCTGGGGCTCGTCATCGGCGTGGTCGTCTCCCGCTATGGGCCGAAGCTGTTCCGCAAGCGCGAAAAATAACCGTCTTCACCGTTAAAAATGCAAGGCAAGAGGCCGTTCTCTCCCGCGGGAGAACGGGCCCCTTATTTCGCGCCATTTTACCTTTCCTTCCGCTCCGTCACGTGCTTGACGACGGCCCACATCGTGTTCACCATCGCCCAGCCGAGGCCGGTGGCAAGCGCGACAGCGGGAAGGCCCATCCTGCCGACCAGCAGCCACGAAAGCACAACGCGCAGCGCGATGTGGCTCGTCGCGCCGAGGAACGGGACCAACACCTTCCCGATGCCGTTGAAGTATCCCGCGAACGTGTTGCCTGTGAAGCAGAGCGTATAGAAAAGCGCCACGAGCTTCAGATAGTCGCGCGCGTTCTCGAACGCCGCGCCGCTGCGCGTTCCGAGCATAAAGCCGACCGACGCGTTCGCGCTGACGTACATGATGAGCGACATCGCAAGCCCCATCGCAAGCATCAGAAGAAGACTGCCGCGGAACGGCGCCCTCACGCGCTCCTCCTTCCCCGCGCCGCGATTCTGCGCCACGAGCACGGAGGTCGCGGCACTGCCGCTGTCGCCGAACGAATTGGCAAAGCCCTCGATGCGCGTCGTCGCCGTATACGCCGAGATCATGTCCGTGCCGCCGGTGTTGACCGCGCCCTGCACGAACAGCTTGCCGATATACAGGCTCGACTGGTGCAGCGCCGTGACGAAGCTGAAATGCGCCGTCTGACGCAAGAGCTCTCGGTCCATGCGCCGATCCGCGCGGGCAAAGATGAGCTCCGGCGCCTTGCGCCGCAGATAGGCGATGCACAGCACCGCCGAAATCGCCTGCGACGCTGCCGTCGCCCACGCCGCGCCCGCGATCCCCATGTGAAATCGCGCGACAAAACAGTAGTCGAGCGCGACATTGACCGTCACCGCCGCGGCGAGCGCCATCAGCGCCGCATTCGCCCGCCCGATGGCGCGCAGCAGCGCGCCGTAAAGGTTATAGAGGAACGCCGCGGGCAGGCTCGCTATAATCACCGTCAGATACGCCGACACAAAGCGCTCGAGCTCCTCCGGCGTCTGGATGAGCCGCAGCAGCGGCGGAAGCAGCACAAAGCCGAGGCCGCTGCATATAATCGTCGCCAGCAGCCCGCACGAGAGCGACAGCCAGTGCTCGCGGCGGAAGCGCTCGCGCTCGCCCGCGCCGTAGAGCTGAGCAAAAATGACGGATATCCCCGTGCACGCGCCCGTGATCATGAAGAGAAACAGATTCATCACCGAGCCCGCGACGCCGACGGCGGCGAACTCCGCCTCGCCCGCAAAGCGCCCGAGGATGAACGCGTCGACCGTGTTGTAGAGCTGCTGCAAAATATTACCCATGATGAGCGGCGCGGCCAATCGCAGCAAATGCTGCGGAATGCTGCCGCCGGTCAAATCGTAAGAGCGTGCCATCGTCTTCCCCCGTCCTTCAGGATTTGACAACAGCATACCACCGCGCTATACTTTGCGTAAACCGATCATTTATCAAACTATCTTTGACGATTTTGCAAAGGAGAACGCTATGGAACTCGACCGCTGCCGCGCGCTCGTCTGCGCCATTGAAACCGGGAGCCTGTCTGCCGCGGCGGAGGCCCTGCAATACACGCCCTCCGGCGTGAGCCGCATGGTCGCGGCGCTCGAGGAGGAGACGGGCGTTCCGCTCCTGCTGCGCGAGCACGGTGGCGTGCGCCCGACGAAGGAGTGCGAACGGCTGCTGCCCGCCATCCGCGAACTGCTGCACGCGGGCGAAGCCTGCTCCCAGCTCTCGGCGCAGCTGCGCGGGCTGGACATCGGCACCGTCACAGTCGGCACGGCCTACAGCGCGTTTTATTCCCCGCTTGCGCGCATCACGTCGGATTTCCACGCACGCTACGGCGGCATTCAGGTGCAGCTGCGCGGCGGATACAGCACAGAGCTGCTCGACCAGCTCAACGCGCACCGGCTCGACCTGTGCTTCATCTCCGCGCGCGAGGGCGGACACAACTGGCTGCGTATCGGTGACGATGCATTGACCGCCTGGGTTCCCGCCTCGCATCCGATGGCATGGCTCCCCGCACTGCCGGTCTCGGCGTTTGCTGCTGAGCCGTATATCGAGACCTATCCCGACAAGGATATCGACAATGCGCGCGTTTTCGCGCGCTGCGGCGTCACACCAAATCTGAAATTCTCCACGATGGACTCCCTTGCGACCTATTCGATGGTGGAGGCCGGTCTCGGCCTCGCCATGAACAACGCGCTCAAAGGCCGCGCCTTTGCGGGCGGCGTGCGCATTCTGCCGCTCGACCCGCCGCAGCTCGTGGAGATCGGCGTGGCGGCGCTGCCCGACCTCTCCCCCGCCGCGCGGACGTTCCTCGATTTTTTGGAACCTCACCTTGTGGAATTCCTCTCGGAAGAATCTTAAGATTTTCTTAGCATCACGTTCATAATGCATTCACTTCCCTCGTGTAGGCTATGCCACAGTGCAAACAGAAAGGGTGATTTTTTGCGTAAGCAACTGAGTAAAAAGGCCGGGGTGCAGATTCTTTTTCTGCTGCTTGGCCTCGCATTTCTCGTCTGCGGTGTGATGCGCGGCGAGGCGGACACGGTGCTGAACAAGGCGATCAAACTATGTCTGGAGTGTGTGGGCATTGGATAAGAAAAAACCATTTTCTTTTCTGCTCGCCCGCTGGCGCGGTCTGGTGCAGACCTGTGCGGCACTTTTGACCAACCTCCACCTGCCGAACTTTTTCAAAGGTGAGCTCTACCGCGGCGCGGGCAAGACCGTCTGCGTGCCGGGGCTGAACTGCTACTCCTGCCCCGGTGCGGCAGGCGCGTGTCCCATCGGCTCGTTCCAAGCCGTCGTCGGCTCGTCTAAATTCAGCTTCTCCTATTACATCACCGGCATCCTCATCCTGCTTGGCGTGCTGCTGGGCCGCTTCATCTGCGGCTTCCTCTGCCCGTTCGGCTGGTTTCAGGAGCTGCTGCACAAGATCCCGACCAAAAAGTTCTCCACCAAGCGCTTAAAGCCGCTGACCTACCTCAAATACGTCATCTTGGTGGTGATGGTCTTCCTGCTTCCGGTGCTCGTGGTGAACGAAGCTGGCATGGGCGACCCGTTCTTCTGCAAATATCTCTGCCCGCAGGGCGTTCTGGAAGGCGCCATCCCGCTCTCCCTTGTCAACAGCAGCATCCGCGCCGCGCTCGGCAAGCTTTTCTCGTGGAAGCTCTGCGTGCTCATCACGGTCGTCGTGCTGAGCGTCGTCTTCTACCGCCCGTTCTGCAAGTGGCTCTGCCCGCTCGGTGCCTTCTACGCGCTCTTCAACCGCGTGTCGCTGCTGTCGATGCACGTTGACGAGAACAAATGCGTCTCCTGCGGCAAGTGCGCAAGGACCTGCCCCATGGACGTGGATGTGACCAAAACGCCGAACCACAGCGAATGTATCCGCTGCGGCAAATGCGTGACCGCCTGCCCGACGGAGGCCGTCCGCTTCCGCTACGCCTTCGGTGGCAGCGGAGCAAGTTCCAAATTGTCTCAAAAACCGATCATTGAAGAAAACAAAGGAGAATAAACCATGAATTTCAAGAAGATTATTACGCTGCTGCTCGCCTTTGCGCTGACGCTCTCCCTCGCTGCCTGCGGCAGCAAGGGCGACGGCAAGGGCGATGGCGATGCGCAGGGCGCGACCGCCGAGGAGATCTACGCTAAGATCCAGGAGCTCGCCGACAAGGAAAACGCCATCATGGAAGAGAACCTTGAGCTCTGGCAGAAACTCTTCGCCGCCATGAACGAAAAGCGCGACGAGATCCCCGATGAATCGAACTACGGTTCTTACCTGCTTGCCGCCCTCGACCTCGTGAAGGACAAGTTCACCGAGGACGAACTCAAGACGCTGACCGAAGGCTCCGAGAAGATCCGTGACCTTGAAGACCAGATCCAGCCCCTGCAGGAGCAGTATGCCGCGCTCCAGCCCGCAGGCGACGGTGAAGACGGCGGCATGAACGATTCCGTCCCGGCCTTCCCCGCCTTCACCGGCAAGGACCTTGACGGCAACGATGTGGACAACAGCATTTTCTCCCAGAACGCCGTGACGGTCGTGAACTTCTGGTTCAGCGGCTGCAAGCCCTGCGTGGCGGAGCTTGGTGAGCTGAACGCCCTCAATGAAACGCTCAAGAAGCAGGGCGGCGCGGTCGTCGGCATCAACGTCGATACGCTCGACGGCAACGCCGATGCGATCAGCACGGCCAAGAACCTGCTTGAGTCCAAGGGTGCAAGCTACCAGAACATCTACTTCCCCTCCGACAGCGCAGCCGGCGACTTTGCGGGCGACATCATGGCCTTCCCGACCACCTATGTCATCGACCGCAGCGGTGCCATTGTCGGTGAGGCGATGCTCGGCGGCATTGACAACGAGGACAACATGGCAACGCTCCAGAAGCTGATCGATCAGGCCCTCGCCGCGGATTCCGGCAATTAAAATATCTCAAAAACGCGCGCAGGAGATTCTTCTTGCGCGCGTTTTGTTTTGTTGGTAGAATAGGTTCGAACTTTGGAAGAAGCGAGGGCCTTTTATGACGCCGACAGAACTGCTCGCCGCGCTGCACACGGCGGAAAAACTGAAGGACACCACCCGCCACTGCTACACCTCGGGCGGGCGGCATGAGAGCGTCGCCGAACACAGCTGGCGCATCGCGCTGATGGCATTTTTCCTGCGCGATGCGTTTCCCGAAGCCGACATGGACAAGGTCGCTCGTATGTGTCTCATCCATGACCTTGGCGAATGCTTCACCGGCGACATCCCCGCCTTTGACAAGACCGCGCAGGACGAATCCATGGAGGAACAGCTGCTTGACCGGTGGGTCTCATCTCTCCCCTCTCCCTGCCGCGAGGAAATGCGAATGCTGTACAGTGAGATGGCTGCGCTCAAAACGCAGGAGGCCAAGATCTATAAGGCGCTCGACAAGCTTGAGGCCGTGATCTCGCATAACGAGTCCGACATCTCAACCTGGGAGGATCATGAATACGACCTCCAGCTCACCTACGGGGAGCAGAACGTCGCCTTTTCCCCCTATCTGAGCGAACTGCGGCAGGCCATCCGGCAGGAAACCCTCGATAAGATCGCACGCGAGGGCGACCGGCGGAAATGATTTTCCCCTGCCGCCGACACGACAGTATGGTAAACCGCCCCCAAGCGGGCAGCAAATGGCAATAGAAAGGACATTCCCATGAAATTTGCATTTTTGATCATGCTCCCCTCTCATATGGACTGCGACCGCGCTAAAATCAACGGCGGCAGTGCGCAGATCATTGGTGTCACCAGCCTTGAAGAAGCCGCTGCTGCCGCAAAATTGCTGCAAGCGGAAGGCGTCGGCTGCATCGAGCTCTGCGGCGCATTCGGCGAAGCGGGCGCAAAGGCCATCATCGAGGCCACCGGAGGCAATCTTCCCGTCGGCTTTGTCACGCATCTGCCCGAGCAGGACGGCGTGTACGCCGCTGCATTCGGTGAATAAATTCAAGCTGCAAAAAATCGCTTCCTGCCAGATGGCAGGAAGCGATTTTTCCATGTCCGTTATTCCACGATCTCGGTATCCAGCAGATCGAGGATCGCCTGGTCTGCGCTCCAGAAATAGGAAGTCTCGCCAAGCACATCGGTGATGCCCGCGCGGTCAAAGTAGCTGCGCACGGCCTCGGCCATGCCGCAGCAGGCAACGCTCTTTCCCTGCTCCTTGAGCGCCGCGCACAGCTCCAGCATCGCCTGCGCGCCCGAAACGTCCACGCTCGGCATCCCGCGCATGGACAGGATCACATGGTCATAGGCCGGCATCTCCGCCATGCGGTGGTTGAACTCGTCCACCGCGCCGAAAAAGAGCGGGCCCGTGATATACGCCACGCCCGAGGTCTCGAGGATCGGCGGCTTGCCGTCCACCGAGCGGAGCTTGTTCGTGTCGATATCGGAGAAATTGACGCGGATGTGGCTGGATTTTGCCATGTACAAAATGGCGGAGTACACCACGCCGAGGATAATGGCGACCGTCAGGTCAAAAACGACCGTCGCAAGCATCGTGACAAGGAACTGGCTGATGCCGGACTTGAACTTATGGCGGAAGATATAGCGGATGCCCTCCCAGTCGTTCATGCGCCATGCCGTGACCATCAGCACCCCTGCAAGCGCCGAAAGCGGCAGGCGCGCCATCACGCCGCCGAGCAGGAACATGGAGGCGAGTAGGAACACCGAGTGGAACACGCTCGTCAGCCTTGTCTGCTGGCCGGACTTGACCGCAACGCTCGTGCGCGCGATGGCCGCCGTCGCCGGCACGCCGCCAAAGAGCGGCAGCAGGATGTTGCCCACGCCCTGCGCGATGAGCTCCTGGTCAGCGTTGAACGCCTCGCCCTTCATGCGCGAGGCCGACGCGCCGCAAAGCAGGCTCTCGATCATGCCGAGCGCCGCAATGGTCACGATGGGCGAGATAAGATCTTCAAGCATCGTAAGGCTCAGGCCGCTGAGCGACAGACGGTCGGCCAGCAGGAGCGTTTTCGGAATATCACCGACAACAGCAAGGCTATCCATCCCAAACACCGCTGCCGCGATCGTCGCAAGGATGATGCCGACGAGCGAGCCCGGCACGCGTGCGCCCCACTTTTTCGGCCAGAAGACCATCACCAGCACGACAAGAAGGCCGATGAGCACTGCCTGCATATTGGGATGGAACCCGAGGCGGCCGTAGGACGCAAGCTTTTCGAGATTCGAGCCGCCCTCCGACACCGTGCCGAAGAAGTTGTCGATCTGCCCCATCGCGATGATGATGGCAATGCCCGAGGTGAAGCCCATGATGACCGGCATCGGGATGAAGCTGATGAGCCGCCCGAGCTTAAAAATGCCCGCAAGCAGCAGCAGGATGCCCGCAGCAAAGCAGGCGAAAAACACACCCTGCAGGCCATATTCCGCGACGATGCCGACGAGCACCGCGCTCATCGCACCCGTCGGGCCCGAGATCTGGTACGACGCGCCGCCGAGAATGGCGATGACCACGCCCGCGATGATGGCTGTGACCAGGCCCGACGCCGCGCTCGCGCCCGACGAAACGCCGAAGGCCAGCGCCAGCGGCAGCGCGACGGCGCAGACCGTCAGCCCCGCCATCATATCGGCCAGCAGCTTTTTCGAATTATAGCCTGCAAACTCCTGCTTCAGGCTGCGAAAAAAGGCAGAAAACATAGAACCCCCCCAAAAATACACATACCCGTACACTATAGCACTTGCCCGGTAGGGGCGCAAACGGCAAAAGAAACGTATTTTAACGACTTTTCAACACGATTGCGTCGCTTTTGCACAAAAGGCGTCCCTCTCTCCCCAAAAGCGCAAAAAAGCGGCACACCGCAGGGCATTTCCTGCGGTGTGCTGACCTCTCTTTTCTGAGCATCCGGCGCCCTTCGCGCCTTCCGCCGGCTGATTTTATGGCCCGATCTTCTCGAGCTTCGCGCGCAGCGAAATGCTGCGCGGCGTGGACATCCCGTCAAACAGGATGACGTGCGCGCCCTTATCACGGTCCACGTCCAGCACCGTGCCCTCGCCGAACACCGCGTGGCGCACGCGCTGTCCAACGGGCAGCGTGCCGTCGCTGTCGTCCTCGCGCAGATATTTGTCGCGCCGCGCGGCGTCATCCGCCGCCGCGCGCAGAAGGCCCTCGTCGACCTCGTGCGTGAACGACAGAAGCTCGCGGTCGATATCCAGCAGAAAGCGCGAGGGATAGCGCGGCGAGCCGTCGAAGTTCCGCCCGTCGGCTTCGGAGAGGTAAAGCCCCTTCTCCGCACGCGTCAGCGCGACGAAGGCGAGCCGCCGCTCCTCCTCCATTCCGGGGCGCGTGCGCACCTTGCGCGAGGGAAAAATCCCCTCGTTCATGCCGCAGAGGAACACATACGGGAATTCGAGCCCCTTCGCCGCGTGCACGGTCATCAGCTTTACCTTGTCGCCCTGCTCGGCAACATCGCCGTTGCTGAAAAGCGCGATGTGGGCAAGGTAATGCTCCATTGTGCTCTCCTCGCCGCAGCTCGTCTCGTATTCGTAGATGGACTGCTTGAGCTCAGCCAGATCGTCCAGCCGCTCCTGACTGCCCTCGGTGCGCAGCGCCTTTTCATAGCCGCTTTTGTCCAGAATGTCCGCAAGCACCTCGGAAATCGGGCGGCCCTGATACGAGTGCGAAAAGCGCTCGATCAGATCAACGAACTGCTTTGCCTTCGTGCCGCTGAACACACCGTCTTCCAGATGATTTTTGAGCGTTATATAGAGGCTTGTCCCCTCTTTTTCCGCCGTCGCCTGCAAAAAGGCCATGCGCCGCTTGCCGAGGTTTCGCTTGGGCACATTGGCGATGCGACGGAACGACAGATCATCCTGATAGGCGATCATGCGCAGGTATGAGAGCGCGTCCTTGATCTCCATGCGGTCGAAAAACTGCACACCGGAGTAGATCGTATAGGGAATCTTTTCGCGCAGCAGCGCTTCCTCCACCGCGCGCGTCACATAGTGCGCGCGATAGAGGACGGTCATCTCCCGCAGCGGCACGCCACTATCGTGCAGCGAGCGCATCTCGCCCACCATCCACTGCGCCTCCGCCTCCTGCGTTTCGGCAAAGTTGCAGACGACCTTTCCGCCGGAGGGTCTGGTCGGGATCAGGTCCTTTTTGATGCGGTAGGCGTTCTTTGCGATGAGCGAGTTCGCCGCCGACAGAATTTCCGGCGTGGAGCGGTAATTTTCCATCATCATGACGGTCTGCACGTTGGGGAACGCCTTGTCGAATTCCAGCAGATATCTGACGTTTGCGCCGCGCCAAGTGTAGATCGTCTGATCCGGGTCACCCACGATGAAGAGGTTACCATGATAAGCGCACAGCACCTCCATCAGCTCGTATTGCAGCGCGTCGATATCCTGAAACTCGTCGATCATGATATATTCAAGCCGCTGCTGCCACTTGAGCCGAATGTCCTCATGCTGCTCGAAAATGTAGAGCGAGAACTTGATGAGGTCGTTGTAGTCGAGTCCAAAGCATTTTTTCTCCTGATAGAGATAGCCGTAGAAGATGATGTCTCCCGCCATATCCGCGCGCTCATACTTTTCGCGCAGCGTGTCGAGCGACATCGTGATCATGTCCCTGTAATAGTCCGGCTCCTTGAAGAGCTTGCGGAGCTCGATCATGTCCCGCGCGGCGGAATAGGTCATGTCGCGCAGCGTAAGGCCGCGCTCTTCATAAATGATGCCGAGCATCGCGTCGATATCAGAGTTATCCAGCACCAGAAAGCTCTTCGGATACTGCACGGCGTGGCTGTCCTCCTGCAAAACGGAGACGCAGAAGCCGTGGAACGTGTTGATATAGCCCGTGTCGTTGTCGCCGGTCAGCGCGTGGATGCGCCGGCGCATCTCGTTGGCCGACTTGTTCGTGAACGTCACGCACAGGATGTTCCCCGGCAGGATGCCGAGCTCGTTGACAAGATAGGCAAAGCGGTGCGACAGCGCCCGCGTCTTGCCCGAGCCCGCGCCCGCGATCACGCGGACATAGCCCTCCGTTGTCGTAACGGCCGCGCGCTGCGCGCGATTCAGCCCTGCCAGCAAGTCCTCCATGCACTGTCCCCCCCTGTTTGCAATCTCAATGGCGGTATTATAGCACGGCATTTATAATCAAACAAGCGTTCGCCTGAAATTCTTCTGCAAAACGCCCCTCTTTCGCAAAGATCTCTTCCCGCTCCACAGGCCGGCAGAAAGCGCGCCTTAGCGCAGAAAAAGCGCCCGATCAAACTCGGGCGCTCTCTAATTCCTCATTCCACCGCAGGATGCGCGGCAGGAGCTGCAAAAACAGCGCGTCGCGGTTCCGCTCGTCGATGAAAACAAGCTCCGCGTTCTCATGCTCCCGCACGGCGCGCAGAAACGGCGTGTTCTTCGGCTTGACCGCTGCCAGCACCGGCGTGTCTCCCGCAAGCGCGCGCAGCACCCCGGACTGAAACGCCTCGGCATCGTTTTCAAGAAACCCCAGCTCGTCCATCAGAATGAGTCCATTCTTCGGTGCGGATGCAATCAGCTGCACGCCAACCGTATCGAAGACCTCCGGATGGCGGATGCTCGAGCGGCTGTCGCACGTTCCGACAAGGTTCGCCGCTGCATTCCGCCGCTCATTCTCCATCTGTGCCGCAGGATAAAGATAGATGGGGAAAAATCCGCTTTTATCCGCAGTCGGCAGCCGCTTCGTCACAAAGCCGCCGATCTCCCGCGTATTCCGCTCCAGCAGGCGGCGAATCAACGTCGATTTGCCGACGCCGCGCTCCCCGCAAAGCAAAAGATGTCGTTTCATGTCGTTTTCTCCTTCGGAAGGTCTGCCGTTTCAATGGTGAAAAGGCAGAGCGCCTTTTGATGCGGCAGATAATAGGGAAACTCCTCTGACGGCCCCGCAGTTAAGCGCGCTTCAATTTCCCGGGCAGAGAGCGTTTCGCTTTCGCTGCGGTTATACAGGGCAAAAAAGCGTTCCGCTTCCTCAATCGAGCGAAACGGCTGCCCAAATTCCGCGCTGAAGCGCTCCAACGTGTAGGGGATGCCCCTTTCACGCAGAACAGATTCGGTATTCCCCGCCGTGTATTCGCCAAGGCTTATCTTCCCTGCGCTGAAGCGGTGGTGCGAATAGTCGCGCTTGACAAGAAAAATTTTCCCGCGGCACTGCCGTCCGGCAATGCCCAGCGCGTCCTCCGTTCGGCCAAAGAGGCAGAACACCATTGCGTCATAGGGCTTATCGGGCGCAAGCGCTTCGATATCGCCGCAGCGTGCAGCAACACGCTCCGGTCGATGTGATTCCAGCGTTTTAACAGCCAGCTCGTCGGCGTCCACCGCCGTCACATGGCGGCAATAGGGTGCCAAGGCAATGCTCAGCTCACCGATGCCGCAGCCTGCGTCGCACACATGCGCGTTTTCCGGCAGGTGCGGCGCGATCTTGCCTGCAATCACGCGATAATAGTCGCTCATCGCCGCGGCATCGCGCAGGAACGCGATGCTCTCTTCCGTCCAGATCATGCTGCCCGCCTCCCTCTTTTAAGATGATAGCATAAATCATTCTCTCTGCCAATGCGGACGCAGAAAAAGCCGGCGCGCTGCGCCGGCTTTTTTCATCGCTTGCAGTGCCGCCCTGCTTACTTGGCAAGGCCGGTGTAATAGCGCTGGAGCATCGTGCAGACCTCGGCGCGATTGACCTCAGCGGTGGGGTTGACGGTCAGCGTACTGTCGTCCGTACCCTTGATCAGGCCGACGGAAACGGCCCATGCAATGGCATCGACATCAGAAGCGTCGATGGAAGCATAATCGGTCGCAGCCTCCACAGCCTTGCGCATCTCGTCGCTCACCTTGGTGTCGTACTTTTCGTCAAGGGCGAGGGTCTTGTAGAACATGGTGATAAACGCCGCGCGGCTGACCGTTGCCTCGGCCTTGAAGCTGTCAGCAGCGATGACGCCCTTCTCAGCGCACCAGTCCTGCTGCTTGGAGTACCACTTCTCGCCGGAGTTGTCGGTGGTGTTGCCCGCCACACGGTAAAGGACGGTGGCAAGCTCGGCCATGCTCATCTTAGCTGCGGGGGCGAACCGGTCGTTACCCACGCCCTTGAACAGGCCATTGTCGGAGCAGTAGGTCACGGCGTCGCGGTACCAGTCCTTGGCAGCAACATCGGTGTAGGAAACAGACGCGGTGGCAATGGAGAGAACCGTCACGCCGGAAGGCATACGGTTGCCGGCAGCCTTCTCAGACTTGTAGCTTTCCTCGCTCGTGCCGCAGACAAAGCGGAGAGAGCCCGAGTCCTTCGCGGTCTTGGCAAGGTCGGCGACGGTGCCGTCAGTGAGCGCGCCCTGTGCCCAGCTCAGCGCGATGGCGGCAGGGACTTCCGCAGAGGTCTCACCGTCGAAGAAATACTTATCTTCAGTGACGTCCTGATAGGTGGGCGCACACTTGGTGTATTCGCCGTCGGTGCAGGTGAAGCGCAGGGTGCTGCCCTCGGCAAACGTCACACCGGCGTCTGCCAGCAGCGCGTCGAGCGTCACATACTCGGTGGCGACAACGGCCTGCACACCGTTTTTGAAGTACTGGTAGCCATAGCCGTCCGCCTTGGTCTCGGCGAGCTTCTTCAGCTCGGCGGCCGTGTAGGTCTTAACGGTCGTTCTGGGGCCAAATTCGCCGGTCTGGGTGCAGACCGTCAGCACGGCGTCGTCGGCAGCCTGAGCGCTGAGCACACCGGTGAACAGCGTGCACACCAGCGTCAGCGCCAGCAGCAGGGATACGATTTTCTTCATATTGTTTTCTCCTTTTTCTCTTATTTTTATCAAAAAGCGTTGCGCTTATTGAATGTTAACTCATGCTGCGGTGCAGCAGCTGCGCAAGCAGCACGCGGCCGGCCGCCTCTGCCGGAGCGCTCAGGTCATCTTTATCCAGAAGCCGCGCGCCGTAGGCCCAGGCCACGCCATCGCGCGCCCAGGAGGACACCGCCCCCGCGCTTTCGGGCAGCGCGGCATTTGCATCTGCGGTCAGCTTATCTTTGAGATAGCGCTGCATCAGCACCGCCGCCTGCTCGACTGTGAGCACGTCGTCGGGCGAAAATGCTGTCTTGCTCGTGCCCTGCACCACGCCCGTTTCCGCTGCCCAGGCGACCGCCTTTTTGTACCAGTCCGCCTTGAGGTCGGTAAACGGCACGGCGGACTTGACCGCAGGGCTGCCCGCCGCGCGGTAGAGCGCGGTGACAAACATCGCGCGTGTCATCGAGGATGCGGGTGCAAAGGTATCCTTCCCCGTGCCCTGCATCCAGCCGCGCGCATAGCAGAAGGCAACGTCGTCATACCAGAGCTTTTCCGCTGTCACATCGGTGAACGGGAGCAATTCTTTCCACTGCACGCCGCTTTGTGATCTGAGCGAGGGGATGGCCCTTTCGCCCTCGTAGGCAGCGCTCATTTTTGCACTGTTTCCGCTGTGTCCATAGACCGTTGCAGTGCAGTCCTTGAGCGTCACGCTGCCAAGCAGCGCCGCAGGGGACTTCTCTGCCGTCACGCGGATCTCTCCGCCCGTGACGGTAACGCTGTCCGCCGACAGAACAGCGACGTTGTCGCTGTCGGTTCGGCCGCAGAGCGTGCCGCCCGTCAGTTCATAAGTGCTGCCGTTTGCATAAAATGCGCCGCCCGCGAAGCCGAGCTTATCGGTCTTGAAAATGCTCAGCGTACCGCCGTTCTGGTGCAACGTACTGCCGGAACTGACATAAATCGCGGCATTGTTCACCTGCGCGCTCACGCATAAGCTGCCCGTGCCATTGATCGTCAGATCGCCGCCGACAGTTACTGTGGGATTCTCATTTTCCGGCGTGTCGGATCTGCCGTCCAATTCATTCCGTTCGGAAAGTGTCAGCACATTGCCGCCCGCGAGCTTCAGAAGCGTCCGGTCGCCCGTGATCGATACATTCTTCAGCGTAAGCTTCGTGCCGCTGCCCACAGTGAGCGTCAGATTCTCAAAGCTGCTTTCCTCGCCGCAGAGCGTGACATCGAGATTTTCGCCCACGGTGATTGTCCCGGTCGAAAACCAGGGGATGCGATACGTGCCCGACGCCTTCACCGCGCCGTTTTCCACCAGCGGAAGCTCTGCTCCCGTCGCCTGCTCCGTTTTCTCCTCCGGCGGCGGCACGTCCTCGGGACGCTCCCCAGCGGTAAACGTCGGGATCACGCCCGTCACAGCCGTTTCTTTCACGCTGCCGCTTTTGCCGATGAGCTCTGCACCGGAAGCATCCTCGCAGCCACCCCAGATGAGGTTCTGCGCATAGCCGACGAGAGAACCCGTCGCCGCGCGTTCGTCTGTGCTGCTTGAGCTCACGCTGCCCTCGTTGCGGCAGAGGGTGACGGTCGTCTTATTGCGCGCGGTCGTATAGCCCGCAAGACCGCCGGTGTAGCGGTCGGCGCTCGTCACCGCGCCGTAGTTGACGCTCTTTGTTATCGTACCAGCAAGGCGTCCTGCAAGGCCGCCTGTGCCGTAGGTGCCGCTGCGCGTGCTCGTCACTGCGCCGAAATTCGCGCAGTTTTCAATCTTATCCTCGCCCGAATAGCTCACGCCGACAAGTCCGCCCACACCGCTCGCGCCGCTCACCGCGCCATAGCTCGCGCAGCTCTCGACCGTCGTTCCGTTGCAGATATAGGCCGCAAGGCCGCTCGCGTGTGTACCGGCAGCCGTCACATCGACATAAGCTGTGCAGTTTTGAATCACGCTTGCGTCCGCGTAGGCGACGACGCCTGCGGCGTAAGACGCCGCAGCCTTGCCCTCCGTGCTGCCGCAGACAGTGAGGTCACGGATGCCCGCGCCGCTCACACAGCCGAAAAGCGCGCTGTCGCTGCCGTCGTTGTAGGCGCGCATTCCGGTGATTTTGTGGTTCTGGCCGTCAAACACACCACGGAACGCACGGTTGATGCTTGTCCCGATGGGCGTCCATAGCCGCTGCGCACCGCTCGCGCTGTCGCGCTCGAGGGAGATGTCCGCACCGAGCCTGACCGTCACGCCCGAAAAGTCCGTGCCGCCGTTGACAAGAGCGGCAAGCCCCGCAAGCTGCTCGGCAGTCGTAAGGGTGTAGGACTTCTGCTTGCCGGTGTACCAGCTTCTGTCTGCGCAGCTTGACCAGGTCTTGCCGCGCGTGTTGCGCACGCCGGTGATCGTCACGGTTCCGTTCGCCGTGACGGTATAGCTGCCGTCGGCGTTTTTGTCCGTGTTCGCCACCGTGTAAAGCACGCCGCTGCGATATTCCAGCGCGCCGTCGCTCGGCTGCGCGGCGCTGTATTCATGCGTCAGAAGCGTCAGCACATTGCCTTCAAGCAGCGTCTCGCCGCTGTAGACCGGCTCGCCGGTCACATAGACCATTGCACCGGTATCGTCGTATTTCCATCCTGTGCGGCGCACCGCAAGGTAGAAGCCGTCCGTCTGCGCGAACGACAGCGCCGCCGTGCGCACCTTTTTGAACACCGCGCCAAATGCGCAGTCCTCTGCCACGGTATAGAACGCTCCCTCGATGGGCTTGCCGTTCATCGTGAAGTGGTCAAAAAGCCAGCCCGCCTCCGCTTCGGCGCGCAGATCAACGGTCTGTCCCGCCGTCACCGCGCCGATTTGGGATACCGTGACCGTGCCGTTCTGCACCGCAGCGAGGGAAACGGTGCAGGTCTTCTCCGCGCTGCCGCTTTCAAACCACAGCACAGGATAGCCGCCGTTTTTCTGCGAGGTGTCCGCGGCAAACACCGCACCGTTGGCGTTGAGCAAGCGCACAAGGCTCTCGCTCTTCATCTCCGATGCGGAAAGCGCCTTGCAGGAGACACTGATTTTCCTGCTTGTGCCCTTATAGTAGCCGTTTGCACCCGCATCGTCGTCGCAGCCGGAGAGATAGTAGCAGTTGCTCACGGTGTAACTGCCGGAATCGTGGCCGCCGATGCCGCGGCCATAGGACGCGCCGTGCGTGTCGACCGTGCCGACATTATAGCAGTTGTAGACGTCCATCCCCTCGTTCGTGCCGAGGATGCCGCCCGCGGGACAGGTGTAGGTCGTAGAAATCGTACCGGTGTTGTAGCAATTTCTGATGATTCCATCGCCCCACGCGCTGCCGACGATGCCGCCGACGCCCTTGGAATCGGTGTTGCGGACCGACGCGCGGTTGGCGCAGTTCTCGCCCACCACGCCGTTGCTCGTCTCGCCGATGCGCCCGACCACGCCGCCGACCATGCGCCGGCCGTAAATCGAGCCGGATGAGAGAACGAGATTACGCACGGCGGGCTGCCATCCGTTTTCAAAGTCCGCGGTCACATTCGCGTTGTTGTCGCACGCCCCGCCGAGAAAACCGACGAACCCCACCGCCATGCTGTACGGGAAGCCCTTGACCGCATAGCGCTCGCAGTACAGATTCGAGATCGTGTGTCCCTGTCCGTCCAGCACGCCGTTGAAGCGCGTGTCGAGCGTCAGGCAAACGCCCGAAGCCTCCTGCGGCTTCATCGGGAACTTGCCGCCAATCGGAGTCCAGTTTGGCCCCGACCAGGTATTCGACGCAGCGTCATATCGGCCGCCCATATCCATATCCGCCGTCAGGTAGACTGTCTTATAGGCAAAGTCGACGTCGCTTGTATACACGGTGTCGGACACGTTGCCGCCGCCCGCACCGACAAGCAGCACGTCATCCACGCGGATGCTCTTTAAATAGCTCTGGTCCCCCGTGATCTTTGCCGCAGTCGGGTCAGGCATACCGTTGACAAGCGCGGCAAGTCCCGCCAGCTGCGCGGGCGTGGAGAGATAATACTCGCTTTTGCCCGGGTCGTACCACGAGATATCAACGCTGCCGTCCCATGCGCCGCTTTTGGCCTCAGCCGCCGGCAGAAGCGTCAGCAGCAGCGCCACGCTCAGCAGCGCGGAAAAAAGCCTCTTCATCATTTGCCTCCGTTCTGCACGATGTAATAGGTGCCCGTTGCGGCGTCGTAGTAGACGGTGCCCATCTCCTGCAGATCGCCGCCATCGAGCACCTGCGAATCGTCGGGCGCCTGTGTCAAGTCGTCTTCCTCAAAGGGGATGGGATCGACCGGCTTCTGCACCTGCGGCGTGGAGATATCCACATTCCAGTTCAAAATGAGCGCCAGCATGATGCCGACAGCCAGCACGAGCATCGCGTCGGCCAGATTGCCGATCGAGCTCATCGGGTCAACGGGCGCTTCCTCTGTGCGGCGGGAAAGGGCGCGCGAGCGCAGCCGGTTCATGCGCGCTCACCTGCCTTTTCGGTCTCAAGCAGCATTTCCGCCGCCGCCTCCAGAATTGAGGCATACTCGCGGTACCAGCCGCGGCGGACAGTCGAGATCACTGTGGCAAACGCCGCGGCAACAAGACCCGCAACCGTCGTATCAAACGCCATCAGAAGTGAGGTAGAGAGCGTATAGGTGTCGCCCTGTCCCAGGGCGATGATGCCGGGGCCAAGCGGGATGAGCGTGCCGAGCAGACCGAACATCGGCGCCAGACGCGCCAGCAGCTCACTGAGCTTGACGATCCTGTCATAGCGGTCCTGCTCCTGCTCCAAAAGGCGGACGGCGAGCGTCTCGCGCATCTCACCGTTGAAGTCTGGGTGATTGAGCAGCTCGAGCAGGGCATCCTTCTGCCGCCGCAGAAGGCCGCTCGCTTCGATGACCGCCGCGCGGTCATCCGCCGTGCGCAGATCCTCAAGCAGCTGCGGCAGCGCCACCTTCAGATGGCGGCGCTCGGTGAAAAACTCCGCAATGACCCAGCCCGTCAGCACTGCCGCCGCAAGCAGGAACAGGATCAGCACGATGACCACGGGCACCTCGAGCGCGGAAGACACCGCGCGCAGCACGTCGTGGATGCGGAATGTTGTCTCAGTCGTTGTGGAAGGCATGATCGTTTCTCCCTGAATCGTTATCGTAATTTTTTGTAGCGCCATACGCCATAGCCGTAGCCCAGCAGTGCAAACGCACCCAGTACGGCAAACGTCAGCGCGACGGGTGCGTCGTTTGCCGCCGTCAGCTCGAGCTGCGTGCTGCCGTCGCCCATTTTTTCACCCGCAGCCGTTCCGGCCGGGCTCGTTTCGCGCTGCAGAGCAGCGCCGGAGAGAATGTAAACGCCCTGCGGCTTCTGAGAGGCAGCAGCATTGTCATTCGTCTGCCCGCCGCTCTCCCCTATCAGGCCGTCTCCCTGCCCGCTGCCGCTGCCGCCGCCCACGCGAACGCTCACAGCGGTCGATGCACTGCCGTAGGACGCCGTCACGGTGGCCGTGCCATCGCCCACGGGCGTCAGATTGCCGTTTGCATCAACCTTGACGACGCTCTCATCGCTCGATGTCCAGATGATATGGGCGCTCACATAGTCGTCGAGCAGCACATCCTCCGCCGAAACAGACAGATGCAGCGCGTGGTCGCTGCCGACGGTGAGGGAAAGGTCCGTCTCCTCCGTCGAGAGCACCGGCGCGCCCGCAAACGTGACAAGGATCTTGTAGACATACTTCGCCGCCGAGCTTGTCCCCTGCTCCTGCGGCGAGGCCTGTCCGAAAAAGAGGTGGAAGCGGCTGCCGGTGGAATACAGACTCGCATCCGCCAGCGCTTCAAAGTCGATGCCGACCGCATCCCATTGCGTGTAATCCTCCAGTGCAAGCATCGCCTCCACCTGCTGCGCGCCGACCCACAGATCGTCGCCGCCGTCGGCGGAGTAAAGCGCTCCCGTCTCTTCGTTGGCCGCAAGATAGGGGAAATAATAGCGCGGCGAGTCGAACAGCGCCTTTTTCGTGAACGAGCGGTAGGCCCCGTTCGAATGGTCCTTTGTAAAAAAGTCGATGGACGCGATGGAATTGAGGTCGACGCCCGCGTATTCCAGCAGGTCGCGGATGTAGAATCCGCGACCGAGCGCAAGATATGTGCGTGAGCCATTGTAATAAGAGTAAACGACCTCGTGCGTGTCGAGCGCTCCCCCATACCAGTCGTCGAGCTGCGTCCAGTGGTACGTCGCCTTTTCGACGTATTGGTCCTCGCTCCAGCCAAAATAGCCAATGTAAACGCCGATCGTATCCGTCACGGCATCCGCCTGCACGCCGACGGTCAGCGCCGTCAGCAGGGCTGCGAGCAGGAGCAAGCGCGTCAGCAGTTTCTTCCTGTGCATCATGCCGTTCCCTTTAAGGCGGAGTTTTGCAGCATCTCTTCCGCCTCGTCCGCGCTCAGCTCATAATCCCACAGAACACGGAACGCCTCCTGTGTCTTTTCCGTCATGTCGTAGTCGTAGTATTGCGGGTACAGTAGGTTGCCCAGCCACCACACGCCGAGCAGCATATTGATCGACGGCGGATTGGAGAGCCAGTTATAGGGCATCCCCGGAATTTCATAGTACCTCCCGTCCCGAATCGCGGAAAGCTGATTCCATGCGGGGTCCTCCGCCGCCGTCCCGTAGATGCTGCCGGCGGCAAAGACGATGACATCCGGGTCAAAGTTGTAGAGTTGCTCCAAGTTGATCGTGCTGCCGCCGCCGCGATTTGACACCTCGGGCACGACGACAGCATTCTCCGCACCGACAAGTGAGAGCACCTGCGCCTGCGTCGAGCCGTCGGCATTTGTGTCGAGGCCGGATACGCCCGAAGTATACATCACGCGCACGCGCTCTTCATCCGTGATCTTTGCGCTGTTCTCCGCCGCCATGTCGACCGTCTCCGCCGCGAAGTCCGCCAACTCATTGCCGCGCACCTCCTTGCCGGATAAGATCGAGCCGAGCGTGCGGTACATTTTCTCCATGTGGGCAACGTCCGCTTCGAGAAAGATGACGGGAATGCCGATCTGCTTTTGCAGCGCGTCGAGATCCTGCTCCATATTCTCCTTCCTGTCGCCAAGGTCGATGACGAGCTGGGCGTTGCACGAGAGCAGCGTCTCCAGATTCAGCGTGCTCTTGCTGCCGTACATCTGCCCCGTGGTCGGCAGCGTCAGGAGATTCTGCGGCAGATACCGATACTGCGCGCTCGACGGCGTCGCGCTGACGGATACCATGTATTCCGGTGCGATGGTTGCAAGGATCATCGTCGCTACCGAGCCGCTGGGTGCGATGCGTGTCAGCTCCTTCGGGATCTGCACCGTGCGGCCGAGGGAATCGGTAAAGGCAACGGTCTCTTCTCCGGCCGCCGCGCCGCCGCCCGATGAGCAGCCACTCAAAAGGTTCAGCATCATCACGATGCAGAGCAATATGGAAAACAGTCGTTTCATCATCTGTCCTCGCCATCGTTATTCTTTCTTGAGAATAATAATAGTTCGTTCCCCTTTTCTTGTCAAGCAACGTCCGGCTCTGTTCGAAAAAAACCATAGATCGCGGCATTCCCGCTTCCATCTTGACGCGCTTTCCGCGGCGTGATAAGGTAAGATGGAATCGTTCTTCTCTTCAAAGATACCGCAGAAAGGAATTCTTATGGCTCTGTCACCCGATCGCTCCGCACGGCGATTTGCCGTTCTCACCGCTGCGTTTTTGTTCATTTTCTTCGGTGCGTTCACCGTTGGCCGCTATGCCGTGCGTGTGGACAAGACCGTCTGCATCCTGCTCGACGGCGCGCTGCGTGCCGTGTCCCACGCAAGATGGGGGCTTGCCGCATTCTGGACAGACGCGGAGTCCGCGGTCGTGCTCAATGTGCGTCTGCCGCGCATCCTTGCCGCTTCGCTCATCGGTGCAGCGCTGAGCGTTGCGGGCGTTTCTTACCAGGGAATGTTCCGCAACCCCATGGTCTCGCCCGATCTGCTCGGCGCATCGACGGGCGCGGGCTTCGGCGCGGCGCTGGCGCTCTTCCTGTCGCTGAGCTACTTCGGCGTCACGCTCAGTGCGTTCTGTTTTGGCCTGGCCGCGGTACTGCTCGCCTATCTCATCAGCCGAAAAAGCCGCATGGATTCCACGCTCTCCATGGTGCTCGCGGGCATGATGATCTCTTCGCTTTTCACCTCAGGCACGTCGCTGATCAAGCTCGTGGCGGACACGGAAAATCAGCTGCCCGCCATCACCTACTGGCTGATGGGCTCGCTCACGAGCATCCGCGGACGCGATGTGCGCTTTGCCGCGCTCCCCATCCTGCTGGGACTCGTTCCGCTGCTGCTTCTGCGCTGGCGCATCAATTTGCTGACGCTCAGCGAGGCCGAGGCGCGCAGCATGGGCGTTGACACGCGTCGGCTCCGTCTGGTTGTCATCTTCTGTGCCACGCTGATGACCGCTGCCAGCGTCGCCATCAGCGGCATGATCGGCTGGGTGGGGCTGGTGATTCCGCACTTCTGCCGCATTCTCTTCGGCTACGACTACCGAAAGCTCCTGCCGTCCTGTGCGCTGCTTGGCGCAGCCTTTTTGATTCTGGTCGACACCATCGCCCGCACGATCACGACCGCGGAGATCCCGCTCGGCATCCTGACGAGCTTTGTCGGCGCGCCGGTATTCCTTTATCTCATCCTGTCGGGGGGGGAGCACAATGGCAATTGACGTTCGCACCCTTTCCTTTTCCTACGGCGGCGCGCCTGTGCTGCAAAATGTCAGCTTTTCCGCGCGCGGCGGCGAGGTCATCGCCCTGCTCGGTCCAAACGGCGTGGGCAAATCGACGCTTTTTCGCTGTCTTCTCGGCTTTCTCAAGCCGCAGCGCGGCGAGGTCCGAATCGACGGCAAAGCGCTTTCCGATTTTTCCCGCCGCGCGCTTGCGCGCGAAATCGCCTACATTCCGCAATCCTATTCTCCGACCTTCAATTACACCGTGCGCGAAAGCGTTCTCATGGGTGTGACGGCAAAGCTCGGCGCGCTGGAGGGTCCGACGGCAGCGCAGCAGGCGCTCGTCATGCGGACACTCTCCCAGCTCGGCATCGCGCACCTTGCCGAGCGCGGCAGCCGCAAAATCAGCGGCGGCGAGCGCCAGCTCATGCTCATCGCCCGGGCGCTGGTGCAGAATGCGCGCGTGCTCATCATGGACGAGCCGACCGCAAACCTTGACTACGGCAACAGCTACCATGTCATGGAGCGCGTTGCACAGCTTGGGAAGGACGGCTATACCGTCATTTTTTCGAGTCACGACCCGAATCAGGCCTTCCGCCATGCCACGCGAGTGCTTGCGCTCAAGGACGGCAGCATTCTGGCCGACGGTCCGTCCGCGCAGGTGCTCACCGAGCCGGTGCTCTCCGCGCTCTACGGCATCCCCGTCGCTGTGCGCAGCGTGGACATCGGCGGAACTGCCTGCACCGTCTCTCTTCCCGGCGGCGCAGTGAAGCGCTGATTTCTCCTGAGTGCGGCGGACGATTCTCCCTCGCCGGATCGCGGCAGAATGATCGAAAAAGCAGGAAAACAATGTTTTCCTGCTTTTCCTTATGCCGTTATCCCTTTTTGAAGAATGCGACCGCCACCACGCCGGGGCCGGTGTGCGTGCCGATCACGCTGCAAATGAGCGTGGAATCGAGCGAGTCTGCCTTGCCCTGCCAGATGTCGCGGCTGTCCTCAACATACTTTTTGAGATACGAGTCGCTCAGGCCGCTGTAGCCCAGAATGATCGGCTCATCAAAGTCGATGCCGCCGCTCTCGTGGATTCTCTGCACCAGCAGATTGTTGCCCTGCTTGGAGCCTCTCGCCTTGCCGATGACCTGAATCTCTCCGTCGATCACGGTGATGACCGGCTTGATGTTGAGAAGTCCCCCGGCGAAGGCGACGGTCTTTGAGATGCGCCCGCCCTTTTTGAGATATTCGAGCGTATCGAGCAGCGCGATGAGGCAGATCTCATCCCGCTTCTTCTCCAGCGCTTCGGCGATGGTCTTTGCATCCATGCCCTTATCCGCGCACTCGAGCGCGTACTCGGCAAGGATGCCCGAGCCGATCGCCGCGCTTTTGCTGTCCACAACGTAGATATTGTCGTACTCCGCTGCGGCGATGCACGCGCTCTGGTACGTGCCGGAGAATTTCGACGCGAGCGTCACAACGACCGCGCTGTCCCCCGCTGCGGCAACCTCGGCAAACTCCTTGTCGAAGGCCGCCGGCGTCGCCTGGCTGGTCGTGGGCAGCTCGTCGCTCTCAACAAGCCGCTCATAAAAGCGCCGCTTATCGATCGTCACGCCATCGATAAACTCCTCGCTGCCAAAATGCACCGTGAGCGGCACGATGCGAAAGCGGTCCTTCATGCGCTCGGGCATATCGACCGTTGAATCCACAATGATCTGAACACTCATTTTCTTCTCCTTTTCAGTTCTGCGCGGCTCTGCCGCTGTCCGTTTTTCTGTGTGTGTAAATATGATCCAGATTTTCGCTGACGAGCGTGAGCGCGCGGTACATCGTCTGCCGCTCGGCCTCGCTCAGGCCCTCGCTCGCGGCTTCGACGATGCGTGTGATCTTCTCCCCGACGGCGCGGCCGACCGCAGCGCCCTTTTCCGTCAGGCGCAGCGGGCTCTTGTAGCGTCTGCCTGCGCCGCTTGCGCAGGTGATGTAGCCGTTTTTTTCAAGGTCATCCAGCGAGCGGGAAATGGCCGCCTTGTCCTCGTCGCAGCGCTCGCACAGCTCCGATGCTGTCATGCTATCCTGCTGAGAGAGATAGTAGAGGCACGACACGTGCGGCCCCTTGAGCTCGAAGTCCGCCATTTCCTCCGCCTTGATGCGCTTGATGCTGCGGCTGATGCGCGCGATCAGGACGGTAAAGGTTTCAAAGCGCTCCTCCATGGGGCGTTCCTCCTTTTTTAAGCACAGTTGTTGATAAATCAACAAGCCCGCTTATCATAGCGCGTCAATGTTGATTTGTCAACAAGTTTTATAAAAAAGGAGTCCGTGCTGTGCACGGAACTCCTTTCAACTTCAGTTTTTATTGGATCCCGCCGCTCAGATCGTAGTCTGCGGTGATATCGTTCCCCTGTTCGTCGTACAGGCGGAGCGTTTCGCGGTCGATATGATCCTCCTCGGGCGACCAGTCGGAGGACAGTTCCGTGCAGAGCAGAGAATGCGTGTCGCCCGTCGTGTTCTCCATCGTGTAGTTCTTCCCTTCGACCGTCGCGGAGACAGACGCGATGCGGCCGCTCACGTCCCTGCCGCCAAGCAGCCAGTAATACGTTCCGCCGCTCTCCACGATCCCATCCCAAAAGCTTCCGCCGCCGTAACCAAGGTGTACGATCTGATAGCGTCCCAGAAAATTTTTCTCCAGCTTCACATAGCCGAGATCAAGATCTTCGCCGACCTCAATGAGATACCACGCCTCGCTGCCGATCCCAACGCCGTCATAGACCCGAACGTCCGTCGAGAGGGGCGTCTCCCTGCCGATATTGTCAAAATCGCGGATCTTTTCCGGCAGCGTCGCCTCATCCGGCACAAACGAAGCATTCCAGGTAAGCCCTATCACAACGAGCGCCACCGCCAGCACTGCGGCCAGTGCAGCGCACACTTTCGTTCTTGTCTTCATACCGTTCTCCTATTTTAAGCAGACGTCCTGTCAGGCTCAGAATGCCACGTGCATGAACAGCGCCACGCAGCACAGGATGACCGCAAGCGGCACGTAAACAAAGCGTCCCACATTGTACCACAGCGCGCCGCGCTCTTTCTTGCTGCCGGTATTGACCGCAGCAAGCAGCTCATCCTTTTTCATCACGTAGAACCACGAGATCGCGCCAAGCGTTGCGCCGATGGGAATGATATAGATGGAGACAAGGTCCATCCACGGCCCCCACTTGCTGATGGGTTCCATGAAAAGGCCGATGCCAAGGCACAGCACGCACAAAATCGCCAGCACCGCCGTGCGGCTGAGCTTGGGGAACTTGTGCAGCAGCGATTCCGCCACCGCCTCAAACATATTCTGAAGCGAGCTCACGCCCGCGAAGATCATCGCAAGATAGAGAATAACGGCAAACAGCCGCCCCATCGGGATATCCTGCAAAATCGTCGGCAGCGTGACAAACAGCAGGCTCGGCCCCGCGCCGACATCCAGCCCGTAGGAAAAGCACGCAGGGATGATGACGAGCGCCGCGACCACAGCGGCGATGGTGTCAAACAGCGCCGTGTGCTGCGCGACGCCGACGACGTCCTCGTCCTTCGAGAGGTACGCGCCGTACACGATCATGCCGCTGCCCGTAACAGAGAGCGAGAAGAAGGCCTGTCCCATCGCCCAGATCCAGATCATCGGGTCCTTGAGTGCCTCCCAGCGCGGCGTAAACATGAAGCGGTAGCCCTCTGCCACATTCGGCAGCATGGCCACGCGCACCGCGAGGACAAGAAAGATGATAAAAAACAGCGGCATCATGATCTTGTTGGTCTTTTCGATGCTGTGCGCGCCGAGGTACAGCGTCAGCAGCGTGCCCACGACCACGATGACGTGGTACGGAACAACACCGAACGACGAGGATGAGAAGGTATCAAACCATGCACCCGTGTCAATGCTCATCAACGTGCCGACGAGGGAATCCCCCAGCGCCTTCAGGATGTACGTCACGATGACCGCATAGCCGAGCGCAATGCACAGCGAGCCCGCGAGCGGCAGCCAGCCGAGAAGTCCGCCGACCTTTCCCGCCGTCTTACCCCGCGTCGCCCAAGCCTTTTCGTAGGCGCCGAGCGTGCCGGTCGCCGCATGGCGGCCCATCGCAAACTCCGCGGGAAGGCCCACATAGCTGAAAATGCAGACAAACAGCAGGTAGATCAGCAGAAACGCTCCGCCGCCGTTGCTCCCCAGCTTATTGGGAAAGCCCCAGACGTTCGCCATGCCGACCGCCGAGCCGACGGATGCCAGAATAAATCCCCAGCGGCTCGCAAAGTTTTTGGTATTTTTCATCGTTTCTCCCATCTCAGAAAAAACGGCCGCGCAAGCGCTCGAGGCCCGCGCGGTCATGAGCCTGTTTCTCTTCAAATTTGATACGCAGGATGCACAATGCCTTGCGCTTCCTGTCCCGGTAATTTATACATTTTAATTCCAATGTATAAAAATGTCAAGCGCCATCGGCGCTAATGCGCCTCTCTCTGCGTTCTTTTTGCAAAAAAAGCCCGTGTCGTGAGACACGGGCTTTTTGAACCTCGTAAAGGGGCGAGATTACTTGATCTCGACCTTCGCGCCAGCCTCTTCGAGCTGCTTCTTGAAGTTCTCGGCATCCTCCTTGGACACGCCCTCCTTCAGAGCCTTCGGAGCGGACTCGACGAAAGCCTTGGCCTCGGCCAGGCCCAGGCCAGCGATCTCGCGGACAGCCTTGATGACCTTGATCTTGGCAGCAGCGTCGAAACCGGCGAGGACGACGTCGAACTCGGTCTTCTCCTCGGCAGCGGGGGCAGCACCGCCGGCAGCGGGAGCAGCCATAGCAGCGGCGGAAACGCCGAACTCTTCCTCGAGAGCGTGGACGAGCTCAGAGAGCTCCAGGACGGTCAGGCCCTTGATTTCTTCGATCATAGCGGTAACTTTCTCGCTCATTGTAATGATCCTCCAATTTAAGAAATTTGTTTTTGTTTTTTGGTTGGGTGCAGACGATTATTCTGCGGAAGCTTCCTCGGCAGGAGCGCCGTTCTTCTCGGCGATCTGCTTGAGGACGCAAGCCAGGCCGGAAATGGGGGCCAGCATGGTGCCCAGAACCTGCGCCTGCAGGACGGGCAGCGCGGGGATAGAAGCCAGAGCGTTGACGGTGGCCATGTCGACGACCTTGCCGTCCATGAAGCCGCCCTTGATCTCGAACTTACCGTTGAGCTTCTTGGCAAAGTCGGCGATCACGCGCGCGGGAGCGACGGGATCGGCAGCGATGGCAAGAGACGTGGTACCGTTCAGCTGATCATCGAGCTCGCTGAGGCCGACGTTGTTGAAAGCAAAGCGGAGCAGGGTATTCTTCACAACAGCATACTCGACCTCGTTCTTACGGCACTCGGCGCGGAGCTCAGTGTCCTCCGCGACGGTGATGCCCTTGTAATCAACGATGACGCCGGCCGCCGCGCCCTGCAGCTTCTCGGTCAGAGAGGCCACGATCGCCTGCTTTTCAGACAGAACTTTTGCGTTAGGCATTTTCTTGATTTCACCTCCGTTGGATTTTGCGGCACGCCTCGCGTGCCTGGGGAAAAGAGGCGTTCTAAAAAGGAAACCGTCCTCATGCAAGGACATGAGGACGGTAAAGCAATCATAAAATGTTTGCCATCCTCGGCAGGATTTACGAGACGGATCTCACCTGCTGTCTTTGGAACGCTCTAATAGTATATCCAGAGTTGGCAGCATTGTCAACCCCAAATATCGTTTTTTCCGCAAAATACCCCATATTTGCGCCGCGCACAGCGCAAATCATTTTTCTGACGACATGCGCGTCAAAAATAATCCAATTTGATTTTTCTGACGACATGCGCGTCAGAAAAATACCGCGGCTCAGCCGCGATCGCGCGGCGACACCAGTTCGCAAACTGGTGAGGGGGAATCTAAAGGGGGGACAGCGTCCCCCTCTTTAAGTTTTCTTAGATCTTTGCGGTGTTCATCTTGACGCCGGGGCCCATGGTGGAGGCGGCGACGCAGGACTTGATATACTGGCCCTTGGAAGCGGCGGGCTTGGCCTTGATGATAGCACCCATGAGAGCGTTGAAGTTCTCAGCGAGCTTCTCGGGGCCGAAGGAAACCTTACCGATGGGGCAGTGGATGATGTTGGTCTTGTCGAGACGATACTCGACCTTACCGGCCTTGGACTCCTGAACAGCCTTGGCGACGTCGGGAGTGACGGTACCGGCCTTCGGGGACGGCATCAGGCCCTTAGGACCGAGCACCTTACCGAGACGGCCGACAACCCCCATCATGTCAGGGGAAGCGACGACGACGTCGAAGTCGAACCAGTTTTCCTTCTGGATCTTCTCGACGAGGTCCATCTCGCCGACATAGTCAGCGCCGGCAGCCTTGGCAGCCTCAGCCTTGTCGCCCTTGGCGAAGACGAGAACGCGAACGTTCTTGCCGGTGCCGTTGGGGAGGACGATGGCGCCGCGGACCTGCTGGTCAGCGTGGCGGGAGTCGACGCCCAGCTTGACGTGCAGCTCGACGGTCTCGTCGAACTTCGCGGAAGCGGTCTTGCAGATCAGGCCGAAGCCCTCTGCGGCGTCATACTGCGTGTTCTTTTCGATCTGCTTTGCAGCATCCTGATACTTTTTACCTCTAAACATTGTTCACACCCTCCTTATTCTTCGACGACAACGCCCATGGAGCGTGCGGTACCGGCGATCATGCTCATCGCGGATTCAAGCGTGCTCGCGTTGAGATCGCGCATCTTCATCTCAGCGATCTTCTGGACGGAAGCCTTGGAAATGGTGGCGACCTTCGTCTTGTTGGGGACGCCGGAGCCGGACTCGATGTTGCATTCCTTCTTGATCAGGACCGCAGCGGGAGGAGTCTTGGTGACGAAGGTAAAGGAACGGTCGGCATACACCGTGATGACAACGGGGATGATGAGACCCATGTCATTCTTGGTGCGCTCGTTGAATTCCTTGGTGAACGCAGCGATGTTGACGCCATGCTGACCGAGCGCGGGGCCAACGGGGGGTGCGGGAGTTGCTTTGCCTGCAGGGATCTGCAGCTTAACGTAACCGGTGATCTTCTGTGCCATGAGAGGCACCTCCTTAATATTGATGTGGTAACGGCCGGCGATTCCGGCCGCCCTTGGCGAGACGTGCAGCGTCTCTCCCACGTTTGCCGCATCTGCGGCTCATCGCTTTTGGCGGTGATTACGGTTCTACGACCTCGACCTGATCGAGCTCCAACTCGACCGGCGTTTCGCGTCCGAACATGGATACGACCACGCACACTCTGTTCTTCTCTGCGTCGATCTCTTCGACCGTGCCGAGGAAGGACGAAAGCGGGCCGTCGGTGATCTTGACCTGATCGCCGACATTGTAGCGCACCACGATCTCGCGGCGCTCCATGCCGAGGGCCAGGACTTCCTCCTCCGTGAGGGGGATGGGTTCATTATTCGCCGTGCCGACAAAGCCGGTCACACCGCGAATGTTGCGGATCAGATGCCAGGTGTCGTCCGTCATGATCATCTTGACGAGCACGTAGCCTGGGAAGACCTTGCGCTCGACTTCCTTCATATCGCCCGCGTCGGTCACTTCCGTGACGGTCTCCAGCGGGATCTGGATGTCGAGGATCATGTCCTCCAGATGACGGTTGGCGACGAACTTCTCGATGGCCGTCTTGACTGCGTTTTCATAGCCGGAGTAAGTATGCGCAACATACCACTTAGCGTTATCAGCCATGACTGCTCTCCTGTCAGCCCGCGAGACCGATCAGCAGGTGCACTGCGGAAACGGCCACATAGTCGAAGATCCAGATGCAGGCGCCGACAGCAAGAGAGCACAGCAGCACGGTGCCGGTGTTCTTCGCGGTGGTGGATGCGGTGGGCCATACGACCTTTTTCAGTTCGCTTCTCATTTCACGGAACCACTTGGCGCGGTCCTTCTTCTTCTTTTCTTCTGCCATGTTTCAACAGCCTTTCCTAATTACTTGGTTTCGGTGTGGACGGTGTGCTTCTTGCAGAAGGGGCAGTACTTGTTCAGCTCAAGCTTGTCCGGGGTGTTCTTCTTGTTCTTCATCGTGTTGTAGTTTCTCTGCTTGCACTCGTTGCATCTGAGCGTGATCTTAATGCGCATCTAACGGCACCTCCTTATTTACTCAGCTCCGTTTACCCCAAGGGCGCGGAGCTGGCGATTGCCTCCCTGCTTTCAAATTTAAGGGGCGCTTTTTCTTGCGTGCCGAGAAGCAAAAGCGCGCAAAAGGAAAGCCCTCTTTCACAGGTAAGTAAGATGATACCACACGATATGTCCAGCCGTCAAGCACTTTTTGAACGTTTTTGCAGAAAATCGCACAGATTTCCGCCCTTTCCCGCGTTTTTTCTTCCGCAGCAGCGTACTCCGGACACATTTTTCAGCCGCAGCCCGCTTCTCCCCGCCTCGCCCTTGCTTTTTTGGCAAAAATCCTGTATGCTGGCAGGCAAAAGAAACACTCAGGAGGCAATTTTATGAAGATCATGGCCATCGACTACGGCGACGCGCACACCGGCGTCGCGATCTCCGACCGCACGCTGACGCTCACGGGCTTTTCGACCGTCATCACCGCCTACCGGCCCGAGGCGGTCATCGAAAAGCTGCTGCCGCTCATCAAAGAGCACGAGGTGAGCGAGCTCGTGCTCGGCCACCCGCTCAACATGGACGGCACGCGCGGCCCCCGCGCGGAAAAGGCCGAGGGCTTTGCCGAAATGCTGCGCGCGGCCACATCGCTCCCCGTCACGCTCTGGGACGAGCGCCGCACGACCGTCGACGCGCACAATATTTTGCTGAATAACGGCAAGCGTGCCAAGGAGCGCAAGAAAACCGTTGACGCCGTGGCAGCGAGCCTGATGCTGGAGGGGTATCTGACGTTCAAAAAACGTCAGGGGTAACCTATTACATCGCTGTGCTTTGTTCCCTGCACCGTGTAGGGGACGCAATAAGGGAGGGGTATCTCTTTTTGAAAAAGAGATACCCCTCCCTT
>URQY01000014.1 GCA_900550165.1 uncultured Eubacteriales bacterium | reverse complement strand
GCTGTTCGGGCAGGGCTGCTTTACGCGCGGACAGGCCAAAAACACCTACGGCACGGGCTGCTTTACGCTGATGAACGTCGGAGATGCGCCGGTGCGCTCGCGCGCGGGCCTTGTGACGACCGTGGGCTGGAGCCTGAACGGTGAGACGACCTACGCGCTCGAGGGCAGCGTGTTCAACGCGGGCTCGGCCATCCAATGGCTGCGCGACGAGCTTCAGATCATTTCGACCTCGCACGAGTGCGACATTCTGGCCGAGAGCGTTCCCGATACCGGCGGTGTTTATCTGGTCCCGGCGTTCACGGGGCTTGGCGCGCCGTATTGGGATATGTACGCGCGCGGCTGTGTCGTGGGGCTGACGCGCGGCACGACGAGGGCGCATATCGCCCGCGCGGTGCTCGAGTCCATCGCCTATCAGGTCACCGACCTGATGACCGCCATGCGGCAGGACGCGGGCTGCGAGATCTCGGTCCTGCGCGTCGACGGCGGCGCGAGCGTCAGCGATCTGATGATGCAGTTTCAGGCGGACCTCCTGCGCATCCCGGTCGACCGGCCCGCAATGGTCGAGACGACGGCCTTCGGCGCGGCGTCGCTTGCGGGGCTGGCCGCGGGCGTGTGGAAGGACGTGGATGAGCTGCGCGCGCTGCGCCGCAGCGAACGCGTTTTTGCGCCGGAGCGGGCGCAGTACGAGTGCGAGGAAATGTACCGCGGCTGGAAGCGCGCCGTCGGCTGCTCGCAGGGCTGGATCGAGAAAAAGTGAACGCCGTCACAGAAAATTTATACTTTCATAAGAAATTATCCATTGAAATGACGGCCCCGGTAGCTTATACTATCCATAACAGACCCGGGGATACGGTTTGAAAGGAGAAAGTATTATGGCATTTTTCGATAACTTCAGCAAGAAGGTTCAGGACGTCGCGTTCGTGGCGACGGAAAAGGCGCAGCAGGTCGCGGCCGTCGCCGGTGAAAAGGCGAATGCCGTTGCTGATAAGGCGAAGACCGAGTACGAGATGGCGTCCGAGCGCCGCAGCATGGACAAGAACTACCGCGCCATCGGCGAGTGGTACGTCTCCACGCTCGAGGGCGACGCGCCCGAGGCGGTCGCCGACATTGTTGCGGCGATCAAGGCCTCGCAGGAAAAGCTCGCCGCTTACGAGGCTGCCAAGGCTGAGGCTGCCGCCGCCAAGAAAGCGCAGGAGCCGATCATCGAGGTGACCATCGAGAAGGACACGGAGGCGGAAGCGCCCGCCGCGGAGGAGAGCGCCGAGGAGAAGCCCGAGTGCCTCTGCGCTGAGGAGCCCAAGGAGTAATTTCCCATAAAACGAAGAGCGGCGCAGCGGAAGCTGCGCCGCTTTCCCACATTCCTTTGCCAAACTGGTCTGCATATTTTGCTGTATTCTGGATATAGAAATAGTACCAGAACGCGATATAATACGCTCAATCCAACAAAGCAAAGGAGCTTACAGTCATGAATGATAAGAAGATCAGAAAGCTTGTTCTCGCTGCCCTTCTCGCAGCGCTCGTCTGCGTAGCGACGATGGTCGTGCAGATCCCCTCCCCGATGCAGGGCTATGTCAACCTCGGCGATTGCTTCGTGCTGCTGTCCGGCTGGCTGCTTGGCCCCTGGTATGGCTTCGCGGCAGGCGGCATCGGCTCGATGCTCGCGGACCTGTTCCTCGGCTACGCGCATTACGCCCCGGGCACGCTGGTCATCAAGGGCCTGATGGCGCTGGTCGCGGCACTGATGTATGAAAAGATGGGCCGCAGCACGGCTGCCCGCATCGGCGGCGGCGTCGTGAGCGAGGCCATCATGGTGCTCGGCTACTTCGGCTATGCGTCCCTGCTGCTCGGCAAGGGCCTTGCGGCCGCGGCGAGCATCCCGGGCAACGTTTTCCAGGGTGCGGTCGGCCTGGTGGTCGGCGTCATCCTTGCGACCGTGCTCGAGCGCGCGAAGGTGACGGAGAAGCTGGCTGCCTGATCCCACTTTTGAAAGGAAAGGGATACGTATGGCAGGAGTCGTACACGAAGTAGAAAATCATCAGCTCGTCACGCAGGTGGAGCAGGAGGCTGCCCGCGCTGCGCAGGAGCTTGCGCAGGTCGCGCGCCTGCATCGCGGACAGATCGTTGTTGTCGGCTGCAGCACGAGCGAGGTCGTCGGCCATCAGGTCGGCAGTTGGTCGACGCCCGAGGTGGCACAGGCCATCTTCCGCGGCCTTTCGAGCGTGTTTGCGCCCATGGGCGTTTACATCGCGGCCCAGTGCTGCGAGCATCTGAATCGTGCGCTGATCGTGGAGCACGAGGCGGTGCCCGGCGGCGAGATCGTCAATGTGCTGCCCCAGCCCAAGGCGGGCAGCTCGTTCGCGACGGCGGCGTATCAGGCGTTCCGTCATCCGGTGGCGCTCGAGGAGATCCGCGCCGACGCAGGACTCGACATCGGCGGCACGCTGATCGGGATGCACCTGAAAAAGGTCGCCGTTCCCGTGAGATTGGAGCAGAAGCATATCGGTCAGGCGATCTTGCTGGCCGCGCGGACGCGCCCCAAGTTTATCGGCGGCGAGCGTGCCATCTACGATGAATCGCTCAAGGACGGCTATCCTGATTTTGCCGACTGAAGAGCGCAATAGCAATGAAAAGACGAGATACCCGATATCGGGTATCTCGTCTTTTGCTGTCCGTTTTTCGCTTTATGCGAGGAAGCCCTTGAGGATGCGGTCCTCGGCTTCCTCCTCGGTGAGGCCGAGGGTCTGAAGCTTCAAGAGCTGGTCGCCTGCGATCTTGCCGATGGCGGCCTCGTGAATGAGCTGCGCCTCGGTCGAGTTGGCGGTGATGGCGGGGATGGATTCGATCTTTGCCTTGCCCATGATGATCGAGTCGCACTGCACGTGGCCGAAGCATTTGTCATTGCCGACGACCACGGGGTGGAAGACCTGCTTGGACTCATCCTGCGCGACGGAGCGGGAGATGACGCGGCCGCGCGCGTCCTCGCCGTTGAGCTCGATCTCCATGTCGCTCTCGGCGTGCTGATGACCGTGGGTGAGCAGGCGTTCGGTGACGACGGCCTCGGCGTCCTTGCCGCAGACGATCTTCGTCTTGCGCACGGTGGAGTCGATGCCGCGGATCTGCACGGTCTCCATCTGGATGCTCGCGCCCTCGTCCAGGTAGACGACGGTGGTGGGATTCATCACGCGCGTGCCGCTGCCGTCGCCCTCGCCATAGTGCTTTTCCACGTAGCGCACGTGGGAATTTTTGGAGACGTAGAACGTGTGGATGCCGTCATGACGGCTCTCGTTGCAGCCGGAGTTGTGGATGCCGCAGCCCGCGACGATCTCAACATCGCAGTCTTCGCCGATATAAAAGTCGTTGTAGACCATTTCGGTCACGCCGCTCTTGCTGATGATGACGGGGATGTGGCACTGTTCGCCTTTTGTGCCGTCCTTGATGCGGATGACGATGCCGCTCTTGCCTTCCGGCTGTGGGTCGATGGCGATGTGCTCGGTGGACTGGCGTGCCTCGCAGCCGCTGTCCTTTCGGATGTTGAACGCGCCGACGGGCTTGCCCGTCAGGTCGGCGATCTTTTCAAGCAGGGAAGCGTCGATTTCGGTGATCATGTTGTGTCCCTCCTTACTTGTTCAGCACCGGGCAGGAGCCCAGCGTGTCCGCCATGATGAGCGGGAAGATTTCTTCTGTGCTGCCGCGATGCTTCAGCTCGCCGCCGCTGACAACGACGATCTCGTCGGCAAGCTGAATGATGCGCTCCTGATGGGAGATGATGATCATGGTGGCCGTTTCCTGCCGGCGCAGCTGCTCGAACGTCTCGGTCAGGCGGGCGAAGCTCCACAGATCGATGCCGGCCTCCGGCTCGTCGAAGATCATCAGCTCGCTGCCGCGGGCGAGCAGCGTTGCGATCTCGATGCGCTTGACCTCGCCGCCGGAAAGGGAGACGTCGACCTCGCGGTCGAGATAGTCATTGGCGCACAGGCCCACCTGCGTGAGGTACTTGCAGCACTTGTCCTTGCTGAGCGCATCGTTGCCCGAGGCGATGGTCAGCAGGTCGCGCACGGTGATGCCCTTGAAGCGCGGCGGCTGCTGAAAGCCGTAGCTGATGCCGAGGCGCGCGCGCTCGGTGATGCCGAGGTGCGTGATATCCTGCCCGTTGTAGAGGATCTGGCCGCCGGTGGGCGTGACGAGACCCATGATGACCTTGGCGAGCGTCGTCTTGCCGCCGCCGTTGGGACCGGTGAAGACGATGAGCTTGCGGTCGGGAATGGTGATGGAAATATCCTTCAGGATCGTCTGCTCCCCCTCGGGGGCAGAGACGGTATAGGTGATGTGCTTCAGTTCCAGCATGAAAAGAAGACCTCCTTACGAAAGCTGCCGATGGAGTATGTTCAGCATACCCCTGATGGCAGAAAATGGAAAGTTGCAAATGCAACACAGCGTGCAAAAAATTCAAAACAACTGTAGTTTACCAGAAAAGATGGAAAAAATCAACGCAGCCGGTGCGATTTTTGATATTTTCTTTTTTCCTGCGGGAAATAGGGAAAATCCCGCTGCCGGGCGGCAAACGGGGACACTTCTGCCGCGGGCGCATAGGATGGGAGCGAAAGCTTCATTTGGAAAGGAGACAGGAAAATGGCAGGTTCCGAGAAAAACGGCGCCTATGATGTTGCCCGCTGCCGCGAGGTGTGGAAGCGGGTCTGTCCGGCGGAGGACCCGTATCCCGATGCCGATGGGGGAGACGCTGCGCAGGATAAGGAGCTCTCGCTCCCCGGCGCGCAGGCGGACCCGTGCTGCATGGGCACCGACGCGGTGCTGACGGTCGAGGTGCTGCAGGGCTTTCTGCGCGAGGAACTCGGCGACGCGCAGATCTATGCTTACCTCGCGTCCCATCTGCCGCGCGAGATGAGCCGCACGCTGCGCATGATGAGCGAGGATGAAAGGCAGCACGCGCGCGATCTCGCCGCCGCGATCTACCTCATCACAGGCAAGGCCTACTGCCCGCGCGTGTGCGTGGAGCAGCCCGATATCTGCGATGTCTGCGCGCTGCTGCGGCAGCTTTACCACGCCGAGGCCTGCGGCGGCTATAACTATGCCCGCGCGGGGGAGGAGACGCTCGACCTCTGCCTCGGCAAGCTGTTTGCGGCGATGAGCGCAGACGAATACCGCCACGCGGATCTGCTGATGCAGATGCTCGGCAGGCGGATGAAGTGCCTGTGAAGGGGAATATGTCCATAGACAGCGAAAAAGCCGGAGCGGTTCCGTCCGCTCCGGCTTTCCTTGCCGTTTGGGTTATTCGATCGAAATGATATAGTAGTAGACCGGCTGGCCGCCGCAGATCAGGTTGACCTCGGCGTCCGGACACTTGCGGGTGAAGATCTCGCTCGCCTTGCGCGCGTCCTCTTCGCTTACGTCTTCGCCGTAGAAGACGGTGATGAACTCCGCCTCGCGGGACGCGGCCTCGTCGGAGAGCGCGTCGAGCAGCGCGGAAACATCGCGGTCGGTGCCGAGCAGCTTGCCGTCCAGCAGCGCCAGATAGTCGCCCTCGTGGATATCGAAGCCGTCGAAGTCGGAGTTGCGCGCGGCGTAGGTGATCTGCGCGGTGGAGACGCACTGTGCCGCGCCCGTCATGGCCTGCTCGATGGCCTCAGCGCTGTCCGCGTCGGGGTCAACGGCCATCATCGCGCTCACGCCCTGCGGGATGGAGGCGGTGGGGATGACGATGACCCTTTTCTCCGTCAGGCCCGCGCACTGCTGCGCGGCCATGATGATGTTCTTGTTGTTCGGCAGGACAAAGACCGTGTGCGCGCGGACCTTTTTGATCTCCTTCAGGATGCTCTCGGTCGAGGGGTTCATGGTCTGTCCGCCGCTGATGACGCCGTCGGCGCCAAGGTCGGTGAAGACGCTCGCAAGGCCGTCGCCCGCGCAGACGGCGAGGAAGCCGAAGTCCTTTTCGGGCTCCGCTTCACCGGCATCTTCGTGCTCGGCGGCTTCGAGCTCCTGCTCGATGGCCTCGAGATCGTCGGTGGACTGGGCCTTGCCGCCCGCGGCAAGCTGCTGGGCCTGCGTGCGCATATTCTCGATCTTCGCGAGCTCGAGCGTGCCGTACTTCTGCGCCTCGCTCAGCGCCTCGCCCGGAATATCGGTGTGGACGTGGACCTTGAAGGCCTCGTCGTCCTCGCCGATGACGAGCGAATCGCCGATGCCGTCGAGAAAGCGGCGGAACGGCTCGATGCTGCGCCCGCTCTTGCGGACGATGAACACGGTGTCGAACGTGAAGGTGATATCCTCTTCGGAAAGCATGGCAAAGTCCGCCTTCTCCTGCGTGTCCTCCGCTGTGAGCTCTGGGCGCGCCTCGCCGCGCAGGGCGCTGAGCATACCGCCCAGGATCAGCAGGAAGCCCTTGCCGCCCGCGTCGACCACACCGGCCTTTTTGAGGACCGGGTTCATGTCGGTCGTCTGCGCGAGCGTGATCTCGCCCTGGGCGATGGCCTGCTCGATGACATACTCGACGCTGTTGTGCTCCTCGGCCGCGTTCACGGCGCGCTCGGCGGCGAGACGCGAAACGGTCAGGATCGTGCCCTCGGCGGGCTTCATCACGGCGTTGTACGCCGCGGCGACGCCCTCCTGCAATGCGGCGGCAAAGGCCGCGCCGTCGGCCTCCTTGCAGCCCTTGAGCTCCTTGGAGATGCCGCGGAAGAGAAGCGACAGGATGACGCCGGAGTTGCCGCGCGCGCCGCGCAGCAGCGCGGACGCCGTGACAGAGGCGGCCTGATCGACCGTTGCGGGCTCGAGCTTTTTGAGCTCCTGCGCCGCGGTCTGGATGGTGAGGCTCATATTCGTGCCCGTGTCGCCGTCGGGAACGGGGAACACATTCAGATCATTGATGGCTTGCTGTGCCTGCGTGATGGAGACGGTGCCGAAGAGCAGCATCTCCTTGAACATGGCACCATTGATGGTATCGTGCATGGGATGACGTCCTCCTCGGTTATTACATATTCATACTGTCGACGCAAACATCAATGCTGCGGATGCTCGCGCCTGTGTTTTCGCTGACCATATAGCGCACCTGATTGATGATCGAGCGGCAAACGGCGGCAATGTTGACGCCGTGCTCGACGATGATGTGCAGCTCGATGGAAATATCGCCCTCTTCGTGGGGAATGATGCGCACGCCCTTGCTCATCGCTTCGCGGCGCAGCAGGTGGACAAGACCGTCCGTCATCGAGCGGTAGGCCATGCCCTTGACGCCGAAGCAGCTCGTGGCCGCGGCGCCGGTAATATTGGACAGAGCGGCGTCAGAAATGCTAATCTCGCCCTTTTCAGTCTGTAGCCTGATCATGGAAGATACTCCTTTCTCCCTGGTCGATAAAATGTGACCATATCACTATTCCGTATCATTATATACGAAGCGTGCGGGAATAACAAGAGAAAATATTTTGCGCAAAATGCGGGAAAATGTCAACGTGTCTATTGAAAATGAACGGAAATTCTCGTATTATGGAAACCTAAGAGAGCTTGCGCCCGTATTTCGGCGCAGGGGAGGAAGAGGCTATGAGAGTGATCACAGGCTCGGCGCGCGGACGGCGGCTGGGCGAGCTGAAGGGCATGGAGACCCGCCCGACGACCGACAAGGTCAAGGAAAGTATTTTTAATTGTATCCAGTTCGACGTGGAGGATGCGCGCGTGCTCGATCTTTTTGCGGGCACGGGGCAGCTCGGCATCGAGGCGCTCTCGCGTGGGGCAAAAAGCGCGCTTTTTGTTGACAAGCGTGCAGACGCGGTCAAGCTCGTGCGCGAAAATCTCGCGCTGTGCCATCTGGAAGAAAACGCGCAGGTCATCTGCGGTGATTCGCTCGCCGCGCTCGGCACGCAGAGCGGGAGGTTCGACATCATCTTCCTCGATCCGCCGTACGAAAGCGGACTTTTGGAGCAGGCGATGGAAAAGATCGCGCAGTTTGACATTTTATCACCCCATGGTATAATGGTCGCGGAAAGTCCGCAGAACCAGACGCTTCCCGAGCTTCCCGCGCCGTACGGACTGTATCGCGAGTACCGCTACGGCAAGATCAAGGTGAGCATCTATCACCGCGCGGTGGAGGAAGAGGCATGAGAATCGCAGTGTTTCCCGGCTCGTTCGACCCTGTGACGATCGGGCATCAGGACATTATCGCGCGCGCATCGAAGCTCTTTGACCGCGTGTATGTGTCCATCGTGCCGAACGGGACGAAGACGCACCCGATGTTCACCGACGAGCAGAAGCTCGCGCTCATGCGCGCGAGCGTCGAGGAGTTCCCCAATGTGGAAGCTGAGCTCGGCGGCGGACTTCTGACCGACTACGCGCTGCGCAAAAACGCGCAGTTTCTCGTGCGCGGCGTGCGCAACAGCGTGGATTTTGACGCCGAGCAGCAGCTTTCGCTCATCTATCGCGATGTGTCGGACGGCGCGCTCGAAACGGTGCTGCTGGTCGCGGAACCGAAGTATCAGCACATCAGCTCCACGATGGTGCGCGAAATGATCAAATACGGACAAGACCTTGAAAAATATATGCCGCTGCGCGCGGCGGAGCTTGTGAAAGGATGGAGAGAAGACCATGGCGAACAATGATGTGCAGCATCTTTTGGATATGCTTTACGAGATGATCGACGGCGCGAAGAACGCGCCGCTGACGAGCGACAAGTGCATTCTGAACCGCGACGAGGCGCTCGACCTGCTCGACGAGATTCGCGCCCAGCTCCCGGTGGAGCTTTCCCGCGCGCAGGAGCTCATCCGCGCAAAGGAGGACTATGTCAAGGCCGCCAAGCGCGACGTCGAGCGCATGATGCAGCAGGCCGAGCAGGACGCGAAGAACAAGGTCTCCGAGACCGAGGTGCTCGGTATCGCCCGCGAAAAGAGCCACGAGATCGTCAAAAAGGCCGAGGACCGCTCGCGCGAAATGTACCGCGTGGCCAACGAGTACACCGAGGATGCGCTGCGCCGCACCGAGGAGGCCATCCAGATGGCGCTCGAGGAGGTCAAGCAGTCCCGCGTGCGCTTCCGCGCCGCTTCTGCCGAGCAGATGCAGAAAAAACGCGAGGAACTGGCGCAGTCCGCCGAAAAACAACAATAAGCAGCAAATAAATTTTGTCGAAATCGACAAAAACCAGGGCACCCGGTAGACATAATCTATATTTTGACTTTACATAAAGGAGCACCACAAGATATTGTGGCGCTCCTTTTTTGCACCGCAAGAGAATAAAACATCTGTTTGGATTGCGGACGTCCCACGGCGCCTTTTCCGAAGAAAAAGCGCCGAAAGGCTTGAAATTACAGGAAAATTTCTGCTTGCAATTTTTATGTGAATCTCGTATACTCAAAACAAAGGTGGGGGAAAGTGGGGCATTGTACCACAAAAATGGTTTGCTTTCCCACACGAGCACCGAAAGAGACAGCGCACGGCTTTTTCAAAAGAGAGGAAAAGGCCGCGTTTTCGCGCCCCTTCGATGCGAAACCGGACGAAAAAAGGGGGGAGCCGCCGTGACGGGTCAGTATCAGCACACGATCGACACCAAGGGGCGGCTGTTCATTCCCGCGAAGCTGCGCGAGGAGCTCGGCGACACGTTTTATGTCACCATGGGCATGGACTCCTGCCTGAGCGTCTATTCCGATTCCTCCTGGGCGCGCTTCACCGAAAAGTTTGAAAGCCTGCCCTACACGAAGACCAAGGCCATGCGTCCGCTCTTTGCCAACGCCGCCAAGTGCGAGCCCGACGCGCAGGGGCGCATCGTGCTGCCGCAGAAGCTCAGGGCCTACGCGCATCTTGAAAAGGACGTGGTCGTGATCGGCGTTTCCAACCGCGCCGAGATCTGGAACGCGGAGAAGTGGGCAGAGATCGAGGCCGAGGAGCTCAATCCCGAGAATCTGGCCGCGGTGATGGAAGAGCTGGGATTCTGATATGGAAGAGAACTACGGCCATAAGCCGGTGCTGCTGCACGAGTGCCTCGATGCGCTCGCCATCAAACCGGACGGCGTTTATGTGGACGGCACGCTCGGCCGCGCGGGGCACTCGCTCGAGATCGTGCGCCGCCTGACAACGGGGCGGCTCATCGCGCTGGATCGCGACGAAACGGCGATCGAAGCGGCGACCCGTCGCCTCGGCGACTATATGGACAGGGTCACGCTCGTGCACAGCAACTTCAGCGCGCTGGGGAATGTCCTGCATGAGCTCGGCGTCCAAGGCGTGGACGGGATGCTCTTTGACCTGGGCGTTTCCTCCCCACAGCTTGACGAGGCGCAGCGCGGCTTTTCCTACAAGCAGGACGCGCCGCTCGATATGCGCATGGACGAGTCCGCCGCGCTGACCGCGCGCGAGGTCGTGAACACATGGCCCTACGAGGAGCTGCGCCGCATCCTCTTTGAATACGGCGAGGAGCGCTACGCGCCCGCCATCGCGAAAAGAATTTGCCAGCACCGCGAGCAAAAGCCCATCGAAACGACGCTGGAGCTTGCCGACCTCATTCGCTCGGCGATGCCGGCGAGCGCGCTGCGCGAAAAGCAGCACCCCGCGAAAAGAAGCTTTCAGGCCATCCGCATCGCCGTGAACGACGAGCTGGGCGAGCTTCCGCCGATGCTTGATGCGGCGGCGGAGAATCTCAGGAGCGGAGGGCGGCTCGCCGTCATCACGTTCCATTCGCTCGAGGACCGCATCGTCAAGCGGAAGTTCCAGGAGCTGGCGCAGGGCTGCATCTGCCCGCCGGAATTCCCAGTGTGCGTATGCGGCAGAACGCCGAAGATCAGGCTCGTGACGAGAAAGCCCATCGTTTCGGGCGAGGAAGAGCTTGCAGAAAATCCCCGCGCCCGCAGCGCCAAGCTGAGGGTGGCGGAAAAGTGTTGAAAACCATCAGAAATTGACCGGAAGGGAAGCGTCGACTATGGCCAGCCGCAAAAATCAACATATGAGATATACCGGCGGCCGCGTCGATGGCAACCTTGCCTATGACCCCGCGTATGAGGAGCGCCAGCGCAGGCTCCGCCGCGAGCGCGAGTACGGGCGTGAGCACGAGCGCCGCGAGGAATTCATGCGTCCGCCGCAGCGCAGGCCGCAGCAGAAGGCGGCTCCCGTCCGTCGCCCGCGCGAAAGAGTCTCGCTCGGCGCGCTGTGCGGCTTTGCGGCGCTGGCCGCCATGGTCGCGCTGATGATCATGTGCCGCGCGCAACTGACGGAGATCTCCTCGCAGGTCGTCTCCGTGCAGAAGGAGATCTCGGCGCTCGAGGATGAACACGTCGCGCTGCTCACGCGCTATGAAAAGACCTTCGACCTCACGACCATCAAGGAGGCGGCGGCCGCGGCAGGCATGGCCAAGCCCAGCTCCTCGCAGGTCTACTACATCGACCTGTCGGAATCCGACAGCGTGGTCGTCTACCAGCAAAAGAGCACGAACGTGCTCAGCAAGGTGTTTTCCTCGCTGGGCAGCGGCGTGTGCGCGGTGGTGGAATATTTCAAATGAGCGAAGCTATACATAAGGAGTAAGGAGCTTCCTTACTCCTTTTCCGTCTTTAAGGAGGATGAACGACTGTGGCAGGACCCCAGAATCAGAAGAGACGCCCGGAATCCGCGCGCCGCGCAAACCGCGTCATCCAGTCAAGAACGCTGCTGCTTCTGGGCGTGTTCGGCGTGCTGACGTTCGTGCTGCTCTTCACCAAGCTCTATCACTGGCAGATCACCGAGCATGATGAGCTCCAGTCTGTCGCCGTGCGCCAGCAGACGCTGCGCACCACGGTGGAGGCGAGCCGCGGCACCATCTATGACAGAAACGGTACCATCTTAGCCATGTCCGCCTCGGCGGAGGATATCTTCCTCTCGCCCAAGGAGATCATCGAAAACGAGCAGGATCAGGATCTCATCGCCGAAGGCCTTGCCGAGATACTCGGCCTTGAAAAGGACGATATCCTCAAAAAGATGGAGAAAACGAACTCCCAGTACGAGATCCTCAAGAAAAAGGCGGACGACGAGCTGGCCGACAAGGTGCGCGAGTTCATCAACGACAACGACCTCAAGGGCGTCTTTCTGCGCCCGACGAGCAAGCGCAGCTATCCCAAGGGGACGCTTGCCGCTCAGGTCATCGGCTTTGCCAATGAAAACGGCGGCGCGATGGGTCTGGAGGCCACCTATAATGACGAGCTGACCGGCGAGAGCGGCATGGTCGTCACTGCGCGCGACCGCGACGGCCGCGCCGTGCTCTATCAGTACGACCAGTATTTCGACGCGGAAAACGGCTGCGACCTGCAAACCACGCTCGATACCACCATCCAGTACTATCTGGAAAAGGGCGTGCAGGAGCTGGAGGCACGCTTTGGCACCGGCAAGGGCGCGACGGGCGTCGTCATGGACGTCAACACCGGCGCGGTGCTGGCGATGGCGTCGCTGCCGACCTATGACCTCAACGACCCCAGCACGATCTACAACGACTTCCTCACAAGCGGCATGACCGAAGAGGAGATCATCGAAAACGCCACGGAGCTGCGCAATAAGCAGTGGCGCAGCAAGGCCATCAACGATACCTACGAGCCGGGCTCCACCTTCAAGACGCTCACGCTCGCCATGGCGCTTGAGGAAAACGTCGTGGACCTGAACAGCGGCTTCTACTGCGGCGGCAACATGACCGTCGAAGGGCAGAAGATCTGGTGCTCCAAGCGCACGGGCCACGGCCAGCAGGACCTTTCCACGGCCTTTGCAAACTCCTGCAACCCCGCCTTTATGAACATCGGCCTTCGCATCGGCAACGCGAAGTTCTACCAGTATATGAAGGACTTCGGCCTCATGGAGAAAACCGGCATCGACACCACGGGCGAGGCCAGCGGCTTTGCCAACAAGGAGATCGAATACTCCACGCTGGCGCTGGCGTGCTATGCCTTCGGCCAGAACTTCAACGTCACGCCCATCGCGCTGCTCGCGGCGCAGTGCGCCTGCGTCAACGGAGGCTATCTCTACACGCCGTATCTTGTCGAGCAGATCACCGACCAGGACGGCAACGTCGTCTCCAAGCACGACGCAACGCCCATCCGTCAGGTCATTTCCGAGGAGACCTCCGCGCTCGTGCGTCAGATCATGGAGCAGGAGGTCACGAGCGGCACGGGCAAGAACGGTCAGGTCGCGGGCTACCGCATCGGCGGCAAGACCGGCACGGCCGATAAGGTCGGCGGCAACGTCATCGTTTCCTTCGTGTGCTTCGCGCCCGCGGACGACCCGCAGGTGATGATGCTCCTCACGCTCGACGAGCCGAACAAGTGGACCGGGACCTACGTTTCCGGCGGCAACATGGTCGCGCCCATCGCCAGCTCCGTCATGAGCGAGATCCTGCCCTACCTCGGCATCGAGCCGAGCTACACCGCCGAGGAGCTCGTCGGCGCGGATAAGACCGTGCCGAACGTCATCGGCCTGGGCAAGGACGCGGCAGTCGAAAGGCTCGCCGCCAGCGGCTTTACCTGCCGCACCGTCGGCGACGGTGACACCGTTACCGACCAGACGCCTGTCGGCGGCGCGATCGTGCCGAACAGCGCGGAGATCATCCTCTACCTCGGCGCGGAGAAGTCGACCGACAAGTGCATCGTGCCGAACGTCGTGGGCGACAGCGCCGCGACCGCAAACCAGAAGATCGTGAACGCGGGGCTCATCATGGGCGTCTCCGGCGCGACGAACGCGAGCTCGTCCACCGTGCGCGCCATCTCGCAGAGCATTGCCGCCGGCACGGAGGTCGAGGCCGGTACGGTCGTGCGCGTCCAGTTCAGCGACAGCTCGGTGCGCGACTAAAGAGAGCAAGACCCAATTCCGGAAGGAATATTTCAAAACGCTTCTCAGAGATGTTATCGCTGCACTCGAAGAGAAGGATATCCACGCACCCCTTGACCTTGCCGTGAGCGGCCTTGCGCTCGACTCACGCAGGGTGAGCGCGGGAACGCTTTTTTTCGCCCTGCCGGGGGAAAAAGAGGACGGCGGCGACTTTATCGCCGAGGCGATGGCGCGCGGCGCGGTCTGCGCCGTGTGCGAGCAGCCGCCGGAGGGGGAGAGGCCCTATATTCTTGTGCCGGACGCGCACAAAGCGCTTGCGCTTTGCGCGGCGGTGTGGTATGGTACTCCGGCGGGAAAAATGACCCTCGTGGGCGTGACCGGTACGAACGGGAAAACGACCACGACATATCTGATCAAGCAGATATTGGAAAGGACGCGGTCCGCCAGGGTCGGGCTCATCGGCACAAATCAAAATCTCATCGGCGATAAGGTCGTTCCGACCGACCGCACGACGCCGGACGCGCTGACCGTGCAGCACCTGCTCGCTCAAATGGCCGACGCGGGCTGCGCATACGCGGTGATGGAGGTCTCGTCCCACGCGCTGATGCAGAGCAGGGTGGCGGGCATTCATTTCCGCGTCGGCGTTTTCACGAATCTGACGCAGGACCACCTCGACTATCACGGCACGATGGAGGCCTACTGCGATGCGAAGGCGCGGCTTTTTGACCAATGCGGCATCGCCTGCGTCAACGGGGACGACCCGTGGACGCGGCGGCTGCTCGCCCGCTTTGCGGGGGAGAGGGTGACCTTCGGCCAGGGGATGACGAATGACCTTGTCGGCTGGCGGGCACGCTATGAAAACGACTGTGTGCGCTTTACCGCCTGCACCGATTTGGACCACGAGGAGACGAGGATCGGCATTCCCGGCGGCTTTTCGCTCTACAACGCGCTGGCGGCGCTCTCCGCTGTGCAGGCGCTCGGCGTGCCGCTGTACGATGCGGCGAGGGCACTGGCGGAATGTGTCGGCGTCAAGGGCCGGTGCGAGGTCGTGCCGCTTCCCGCGCCGTTCACCGTCATCATCGACTACGCCCACACACCCGACGGGCTCAAGAATATCCTCTCCACGGTCGGAACCTTTGCCGATGGGCGCGTGATCGCGCTCTTTGGCTGCGGGGGAGACCGCGACAAAACGAAGCGCCCCCGCATGGCGCGCATCGCCGCGGCGCTGGCGGACTTTGCCGTTCTTACGAGCGATAACCCGCGCACCGAGGACCCCTACGCCATCCTGCGCGACGCGCTGCCGGGGCTGATGGAGAGCAGAACGCCCTTTGCCGTCATCGAAGACAGGCGCAGGGCCATCGGCTTTGCCCTTTCGGAGGCGCGGAGCGGCGATGTGATCGTCCTCTGCGGCAAGGGGCATGAAACCTATCAGGAGATCGGAACGATAAAATACCACCTCGACGAGAGGGAGGTCGTGCGCGAGCTGTTCGCGCGAGAACAAAGGAAAGAAGCCGGGCCACCGGCCGGAGGGAACGAACATGAAGATCATCATCGCCTGTATTCTGAGCTTCGCGGTATCCGCGATCACGGGGAAATATCTGGTCCCTAAGCTGCGCGCGCTGAAGGCGGGGCAGAGCATCCGCGAGGACGGCCCCACGTGGCACGCAGGGAAGGCCGGAACGCCCACGATGGGCGGCCTGATGTTCATTCTGGGCATTTTTGTCTCCATCCTGATCTGTGGCTGGAAGGGCATGATGGCGGGGGACTTTGAGCACCTCTACATCTTCTTCTTCGCGCTCATCTTCGGCGTGATCGGCTTTCTGGACGACTATGAGAAGGTGAAGCACCATCAGAATCTCGGCCTGACGGCCATCCAGAAGTTCCTGCTCCAGCTTGTCGCGGCGGTCGCGTTCCTCTGCCTGATGCGCTTTGAGGGGATGCTCACGCCGAATCTCTATGTGCCGTTTTTCAACACCTACATCATCTTCAGCTGGCCGGTCTATATGGTCTTTGCGGCCTTTGTCATCGTCGGCACGGTCAACGCCGTGAACATCACCGACGGCATCGACGGTCTTGCCGGCAGCGTGACGGTGCCGGTGGGTCTGTTCTTCTCGGTGCTTGCGTTCTGGTGGCAGGGCTACGACCAGCTCGGCATCTATTCCGCGGCGCTCGTCGGCGGTCTGCTCGGCTTCCTCATCTACAATTTTCATCCCGCCAAGGTCTTCATGGGCGACACGGGCTCGCTCTTCCTCGGCGGCACGGTGGCGGCGCTGGCCTTTGCCTACGATATGCCGCTCGTGCTCATCCCCGTCGGCTTTGTCTACATCTGCGAGACGCTTTCCGACATTTTGCAGGTCATCTACTTCAAGGCGACGCACGGCAAGCGCCTGTTCAAGATGGCGCCGCTGCACCACCACTTTGAGCTGTGCGGCTGGAGCGAGGTGAAGCTCGTCGCCGTGTTTACGAGCGTGAGCGCGCTGTGCTGCCTCGCGGCGATGTTCGGTGTGCTCAACAGATTTCACTTCTAAGATATTCAAAATCGTGCAAGGCACGATTTTGAAAGGGTTGCAGTGTGCGCCACTCACCGTGCCGCACACTGTAAAGTGTCGCTGCGGACGCGCATGGAAACCGGCGAAGCGCCGCCAGTGGCGGAAACAGCGAGACGGTTTCGAGGAAGCGGCACGATTGGCGCACATGAAAGGTGCGGGAATCGTAATGCCGCAACGGTGACCGTCCTCCGCGACGGATTAGAATAGTTTGCCGCCTGCGGGCGGCAAATGGGCGGGCGTTTCAATTGTGCTTACACAATTATGACTTAGATGAAAGGGGGGAGCGGGCATGACCAAGGAAGAACGGCTGCTGCGGCAGGAGCAGCGCGAGCGGGCAAAGGCGATCGAGGCCGCCGCGCGCGAAGCGGGCCGCGGACCAATCGACCTTCCGTATCTGCTGCTGGTGCTCTCGCTCGTGGGCGTTGGTCTCATCATGCTGTTTTCCGCGAGCTTCCCTTCGGCCTACTATGAAGAGGGCAATCCCGCGTACTATCTCATCCGCCAGGGCGTTTTTGCCATTCTCGGTATTACGGCGATGTTCATCATCGGAAAGATCAACTACGAGCGCTACCGTGCGGTGGCAAAGCTCGCGCTGCTGGTCTCCATCGTGCTGCTCGTGCTCGTTTTGATCCCCGGCATCGGCACGGGCAGACTGACGCACGGCGCGCAGCGCTGGATCCGTCTCGGCGCTATCCAGTTCCAGCCCTCCGAGCTTGCCAAGGTCGGCATCATCCTCTATTTTGCCGACAGCATTTCGAAAAAGAAGGACAAAATGGCCACATTTCGCTACGGCATTGTGCCCTATGCGGCCATTCTCGGCGTGATCGGCGTGCTGATGCTGAAGGAGCCGCACTTTTCAGGCCTTGTGCTGCTGCTGGGAATCGGTGCGGTGATGATGTATGTCGGCGGCATCCGCAACTACTGGGTCGGGCTTGGCTTTGCTCTGGTGCTGGTCGTGATCTACGCCTTTGCAACAGGGATCATCACCTATAACTCGAGCCGCCTCAACATCTGGCTCGACCCGTTCAATGAAGAGTGGATGCAGGGCGACGGCTATCAGATCCGACAAAGCCTGCTCTCCATCGGCTCGGGCGGACTCTTCGGCGTGGGGCTCGGCAAGAGCCGGCAGAAGTTCCTGTTCCTGCCCGAGGAGCACAACGACTTCATTTTCGCCATCATCTGCGAGGAGCTCGGTCTGGTCGGCGCGACGATCATCATGGTCATGTTCGCGCTGCTCATCGTCCGCGGCTACTGGATCGCCCTGCACGCGCGCGACCGCTTTGGCAGCCTCCTTGCCGTCGGCGTGACGACGCAGATCGCCCTGCAGGTATTTCTGAACATCGCGGTCGTGTCGAATCTCATACCGAACACGGGCATTTCGCTGCCATTTTTCAGCTACGGCGGCACGGCGCTCGCCGTACAGCTTGCCGAGGTCGGCATCGTACTGAGCGTTTCGCGCCAGATGCGTTAGCGCGGAAAGGAGCACCCTGCATGAAAGTCATCTTTACCTGCGGCGGCACGGCGGGGCACGTCAACCCCGCGCTCGCGATCGCGGGCTATATGCGCGAAAGGGACGCGAGCACCGAGATCCTGTTCGTCGGCGCGGAGCGCGGATTGGAGCGCGACCTGATCGCGCACACGGACTATCCCTTCCGCACGGTGAATATTTCGTCGTTTCACCGCTCCTTCCGCCCCGCGGAGATCAAGCACAACCTTGTCTCGCTCAAAAACCTTGCCCATGCCGAGCGCGAGGCGAACGCGATTTTGAACGATTTCAAGCCGGACCTCATCGTCGGCACCGGCGGCTACGCGAGCTATCCGCTCGTGCGCTACGGCGCAAAGGCGGGCATCCCGACGGCGGTGCATGAGTCGAACATCGTGCCGGGGCTGACGACGCGGCAGCTCGAGCCGCACTGCGACCGCATCATGGTTGGCTTTGAGGACTGCCGCGCGCACTACAGGCACCCAGAGAAGGTGGTCGTGACCGGCACACCCGTGCGCGGAGACTTCTTCGCGCTGACAAAGCAGCAGGCGAAGGAAAAGCTCGGCGTGAACGACGGGCGCAAGCTCATCGTCTCGTTCTGGGGCAGCCTTGGCTCAAACGCGATGAATCGCGCGATGGCGGAGTTCTTGGCGCTTGAGAGCGTGAAAGAGCCATTCTATCACATCCACGGTGTTGGCGAGATCTGCTGGAGCTCCATGCAGCAATGGCTCAGCGACGACAGTGTGGACCTTTCCGCCCATCCCGCGCTCCAGGTGCGCGAGTATATCTACGATATGGCGGCCGTCATGCGCGCGGCGGACCTCGTCATCTGCCGCGCGGGGGCGTCCACGCTCAGTGAGCTGACGGCGCTTGGCGTTCCGGCAATTTTGGTGCCCTCGCCCAACGTGACGAATCATCATCAGGAGAAGAATGCGGCGCTGCTGGGCGACCACGGCGCGGCGCTCGTGCTGGCGGAGGAGGGCTTGGACGGCAAGAAGCTTTTCGCCGCCGCCGCGGGCCTGCTCAGGGATGATGCGCGCATGGCGCGGATGGCGGACAGCATGGCGCAGCTCGGCATCCGCGACGCGACCGAGCGCATCTACCATACCGTCATGGCGCTGGTGAAATAAAAAGAGCATCAAAAAAGGAAGCAAGCCTCGGCTCGCTTCCTTTTTGCTTGGCTGGGGATTTATTCCGCCTTCAGGAGGAAGTCCATATAGACGGGATTGTGGTCCGAGTAGCGATAGCCCGCGTCGACGACAGCGGCAGAGACAGCCTCGACGTTATCGGACACGAGGAAACCGTCGACCGTCACACGGAAGGTCGTTTCCTCGTTGTAGGGCTCGTTGGCCGTGCGGCAGGAGGCGACGGGGTGCGCGGGGTCAAAGGGCGCGACGAGGGAGAGCCCTGCGGGGATCGTGCCCTCGGGAATGGGCTGCGCCCATGTGTCGTTCTCACCGCCGGCAACGCCGAAGATCTCGCCGGAGGCGCCAAGCAGGTCCTTGTTGAAGTCGCCGCCCGCGACGCAGTAGTTGCCGCTTTCATATTCCGCGAGCAGATCGGCGCAGAGCATTTGAAGCTGCTCGGTGGCGATGGTGCCGTCAGACGTGTAGGCGGAAAGATGGAGGTTATAGAGAACAAATTCCTTCCCGTTTGCCATCGGGATGCGGCTGACAGAGTAGCAGCGGTCAAGGTCGACGAGCTTCATAAAGCCCTGTTCGATGGGCAGCGAGCGGCGCATGGCGGAGGAAATGGGGAAGGTGGAATAGGTGATGATGCCCGCCCTGTTCGCCCCGTGCGGGGAGAGGAAGGGATAGAAGAGATAGGGACTGTCGTAGTTCTGCGCGTAGACCTCGTCAAACTCGCGGCCATCCATCACATCGCGGAGGTAGACGTCTTCGGAAACGTGCCAGCTGCGCGTGCCGTCAAGGTCGACCTCCTGAAAGAGAGCGAAATCGGGCGAAAGGTCCTTGACGAGCGAAGCCTCGCCGCGGATGTTCTCCACAGCGGCCTCGGCGCTGCGGGCGCGGCTCTCCTTGCCGCCGTCCATGAAGAAGCTGTAATCGCTGCTGTAGGCGCCAAAGCCCACGTTGGCAGAGGCGATGCGGTAGGTGACGTCTGTCTCCGCCGCGTCCTCCATGGGGACGGGGGATTCGCAGGTGGTGCGCACCACGTCGAGCACCTGATAGTCTTCCACGCGGTAGTAGGCGGCGAAGACATAGATCACATAGGCGAGCGCGGCCAGAACGAGCGCAAGGAGCGCATAGAGCGCGATCTTCATCGGCTTTTTCATCGGAAATCTCCTTTCGGAAAGTGCGGGTTTTCCTTTTATTTTGCCACAAAGCGCTGCGGAAAGCAAGGCAAAAAGAAGTTGACGCACCGGAGCAAAGCGGCTATACTGAAAATGCAGTATTATTGCTCAAAACCCTGCGCTGTCACCCCGGCCCGCCCCATGCGCATACGATGAAGCAGAATGTGCTTTGTGGGAGGGAACGCGATGTGTGAGCTCTATGTAGAGGGCGGGGAGCGCCTGTACGGGGAACTCGAGATACAAGGCTCAAAAAACAGCGTGCTGCCGATTTTGGCGGCAACGCTTTTGTGCGCGGATACCTGCGTGATCGAAAACTGCCCGAAATTGCGGGACGTGGACGCATCCATTGCCATTTTGCGGCATTTGGGCTGCTGCACGCACCGGGAGGGCGATGCGCTCGTGGTGGACACGGCGCGCATGGACCGCGCGACCGTGCCGGATGCGCTGATGCGCGAGATGCGCTCGTCGATCATCTTCCTCGGCGCGATCCTGGCGCGCTGCAAGGAAGCGACGATCTGCTATCCCGGCGGCTGTGAACTGGGGCCGCGCCCCATCGACCTGCACCTTGCCGCGCTGCGCTCGCTGGGTGCGGAGATCAGAGAAACGGGCGGCGAGCTCCGGTGCCGCGGCGGGGAGCTTTTCGGGAGCGATGTGTACTTACCCATGCCGAGCGTGGGCGCAACGGAGAACGCCATCCTCTGCGCCTGCGGCGCAGACGGCACAACGACGATCTACAACGCCGCGCGCGAGCCGGAGATCGTCGATCTGCAGAGCTTTATCAACGCGATGGGCGGCAATGTCCGCGGTGCGGGCGGCTCGATCATCACGGTGGAGGGAAAGCGCGCGCTGCACGGCGGAAAATACCGCATCATCGCCGACCGCATCGTGGGCGCGACCTATCTCTGCGCCGCCGCCTGCTGCGGGGGCGAGGTGAGACTGCGCGGCGTGGACCCGCGGCCGCTTTCGACCGTGTCCGGCGCGCTGAGCGAGGCGGGCTGCCTTGTGAAAAGCGGGGGCGATGACGTCTTCCTTCAAAGCGATGGGAGACTCCGATCCATCCGCCCCGTGCGCACGGCGCCCTATCCGGGCTTTCCGACGGACGCGCAGCCCGTGCTGATGGCGGCGCTGCTGCAAAGCGAGGGCAGCACCGTTTTTGTGGAGAATATTTTTGAAAACCGATACCGCCATGTCGACGAGCTTGCGCGCATGGGGGCGGACGTCCGCGTCGCGGGCCGTGTGGCCGTTGTGACGGGACGGGAGCGTCTGCACGGCGCGCGCGTCAAGTGCACGGACCTTCGCGCGGGCGCGGCGCTTGTCATCGCGGGGCTTCAGGCGAGCGGGCTCACGCGCGTTTCGCGCATCGAGCACATCGACCGCGGCTATGAGAGCATCGAGCGCGACCTGAGCGCGCTGGGCGCGCACATCCGGCGGGAGACGGGTACATAAGGACAACAGGACAACAAAGGCAGGACCGATTATGGCAGCAAAGCGAAGAAACAGACGGCGCAGGCGGGGAAGAGCCTCTTTCCCGCTCCGGTTTCTGTGCCTTTTGATCGTGATCGCGGCGATCGTCGCCGCGCTGACGATGTTTTTCCGCATCGATACGATCGTGGTGGAGGGCAACGCGCGCTACACCGACGAGCAGATCATCGAGGCGGCAGGGGTGCAGAAGGAGCAAAACCTTGTGCTGCTGAACAAATACAACGTCAAACAGGCAATATTCGACCAGCTCCCCTATGTGGAGACCGTGGTCATCAACCGCAAATATCCCGACGCGCTCATTTTAACGGTGACGGAGTGCGCGGCATCCGCCGCGCTGCCCGGCGCGGGCGGCACATGGCTCGTGAGCGACACGGGCAAGATCCTTGAGCGCACCGCCCAACTGCCGGAGGGCTGCGTGAGCGTGACAGGCTGCGAGCTCGTCGAGCCCGCGGTCGGCGCGCAGGCGGCCTTTTCCAACGAGGATTCCTACAAGCTCGACCGTCTGCTCACGCTGCTGCACGCGGCGGAGGAAAAGCAGCTTTTGAGCATGATCGGCTCCGTCGATCTCAGCGACGGAACGGCCATCACGCTCACCTACCTCGATCGCTTTACGGTCCGGATGCCGTGGGATGCGGACCTTGGCTATAAGCTCGAAAATGTGCGGCGGGTGGTGGATGAGCTCGAAGCCAACGAGACGGGCGTCATCGACCTGATGACCGACGGCAAGGCGAGCTTCATCCCGAGCAAGTGAACGCGAGGTCTACATAAAAAAGTTTCCCGGAAATGGCCGATTGCTATTGACCCCGGGGGAAAACCGTAATACAATGGCTAAGATAGCAGATACCCAGATATTGCGGCGCCTGCGGCGGCAGGCACCTTGTCCATACAACAGATTGCAGGAGGAACCGACATGGCATTCGGATTGGAGACCGGTCCTGAGAACGTAGTAAAGATTAAAGTCATCGGCGTTGGCGGCGGCGGCAACAACGTGGTCAACCGCATGGTGCGCACCGGCGCGCGCGGCGTCGACTTTGTCGCAGTCAACACCGATAAGCAGGCGCTCAACGTGTCTGCCGCTACCTATAAGATCCAGATCGGCGAAAAGCTGACCCACGGCCAGGGCGCAGGCTCCGACCCCGAGGTCGGCCGCAAGAGCGCCGAGGAGAGCCGCAACCAGATCGCCAAGGCGCTCGAGGACACGGATATGGTCTTCATCACCGCCGGCATGGGCGGCGGCACCGGCACGGGCGGCGCGCCCATCGTTGCCGAGATCGCGCGCGAGGCGGGCATTCTGACCGTCGGCGTGGTGACAAAGCCCTTCGGCTTTGAAGGCCGCCGCCGCATGACGCAGGCGGAAGCGGGCATCGAGGAGCTCAAGACCAAGGTCGACTCCCTCGTCATTATCCCGAACGAGCGCCTCAAGCACGCGACCGACCAGAAGATCACCTTTGCCAACGCGTTCGAGATCGCGGACGATGTGCTGCGCCAGGCAGTGCAGAGCATCTCTGACCTGATCCGCGACACGGGCTTCATCAACCTTGACTTTGCCGACGTGACCGCCATCATGAAGGACGCGGGCCTTGCCCACATGGGCGTCGGCCGCGCCGCCGGCAAGAACAAGGCCGAGGAAGCCGCGCGCATGGCGATTTCGTCCCCGCTGCTGGAGACCAGCATCAACGGCGCGCACGGCGTGCTCATCAACGTCACGGGCTCGATGGACATCGGCCTCGACGAGGTCGAGCAGGCGGCGTCCCTTGTGCAGGAGGCCGTGCATCCCGATGCGCTCACCATCTTCGGCGCGACGTTCGACGAGACGCTCGACGATGAGATCCGTGTCACCGTTATCGCCACGGGCTTCGACAAGGCGCCCGGCGCGATCGACTTCAACAAGGAGAAGGCTGCGCCTGCCGCGGGCGTGCCCGAGGGCGGCCTTGCTCCGCTCGACTTTGACAAGGATAAGGCCGAGGAGGAAGCCAAGCACGAGGACGAGCCCGACCCGTTCGACGATATTTTCAAAATTTTCAATCAGCGCTGAGAAAAATCTTCCAGAATTCCGCAGACTTTGGTCTGCGGAATTTTTTTTGCCCGCAGTGCGGCGCGTGTTCTGAATCGACGATGCCAACGCATCAAAATTTTGCACCTTTTAATTTTGCCCGAAGCGCAGAAAGTAAATGCGCCGGTCGAAAAAAAGAAAAATGACCGGCAAAGCAAGGCGTTGAGCGGCGCCGGGCGCGCACGGCGCAGCCACGCTTTGCGAGATTTCAAAAGGGGTGAGAGAATGGATGGAACGCATCGCACAGGAAGATGCGCCGCGCTTTTGCTGGGATTTTTTGCCGCGGCGGTCATCACCGCCGTTCCCGCGCGTGCCGCGGCGGAGCCGGTGCATGAGTTGGTCCCTGTGGGACAGCCCATCGGCGTGAAGCTCTTTTCCGACGGCGTGCTCGTCATCGGCCTCTCGGACAGCGAGAGCGCCGCGAAGCAGTGCGGCCTGAAGGAGGGGGATATCATCACGGCGCTCGATGGCAAGAGCCTGGACACCATCGAGCAGCTGCAGGCCTGCCTGAACGCGAATGGCGCATCGGAGACGGAGCTGACCGTGAAGCGCGGCAGCCGCACGCTCACGCTGGAGGCGTTGCCGCAGCAGGATGCGAGCGGCGCGTACCGCCTCGGCGCATGGGTGCGCGACAGCATGGCGGGCATCGGCACGATGACCTTCTACGATCCCAAAAGCGGCGTATTCGGTGCGCTGGGCCATGGTGTGACCGACGTGGACACAGGGAGGCTGCTGCCGCTCGACCGCGGCAGCATCATGGACGCATCCGTCAAAGCGGTGAAAAAGGGCGAACGCGCCGCGCCCGGCGAGCTCAAGGGCGATTTTGACCTGACGCGCGACTGCGGCACGCTCTATGCCAACACCGAGAGCGGCATTTTCGGTACGCTTGCGCCGCAGGACGCGGAAAAGCGCAGCGGCAAAGCCTATCCCATCGCCAAAAGAGACGAAGTGAAAACGGGACCGGCGACGATCCTTGCGACCGTGAACGGAAACGAGACGAGGGAGTACGCCATCGAGATCGAGAAGGTGTATGCGGCCTCGGGCACGTCGCGGAATATGCTGCTGCGCGTCACGGATGAGGCGCTCCTGGCGCAGACCGGCGGCGTGGTGCAGGGGATGAGCGGCAGCGTAATTGTGCAAAATGACAGAATCGTCGGCGCGGTGACCCATGTCCTGCTGGATGATCCGAGCAGGGGTTACGGGATCTTTATCGGGAATATGCTCGATGCGGCGGGCATTTCTTATGAGGCATAGCGTAAAGAAAAAATCAAAAAGACGTCGAAATGCGTAAAAATGACCAAATAATGCTGAGAAAGTCCGAATTTCCTGTTACCTTTCGACAAAGTTCTCTTGAAAATGATGTCCAAATATGGTAGCTTAGTGCCATAGCAGAACGAAGACGTCATATTTTGCTGTTCAGCCGCGCTTGGCGGCAAATTTGTGGAAAAGGACGGGAATGACATGGAAAACAAGATGACAGTCGTGTTGGCGGATGCGAATGACGAGTTTCGCCTGTCGTTGCAGCAGACGCTGGAAGCCAGCGGGGAGTTTGACGTAGTAGGAAGCGTGCCGGACGGCGTATCGGCACTTGCCCTTTTGACGGAGAACAGACCGAAGCTGCTTGTAATGGACCTGTTGCTGCCGGAGCTGGACGGCTTTGGCCTGCTCGAGCAGGCCGCAAAGGAAAAATTACAGATGAAGACCATCGTGGTGTCGGCGCTGTACCGCGATCAGGTCGTGTCGCAGGCGATGAATAAGGGCGTTTCGTTTTTCATGCCTAAGCCCTGCGAGCTCAGCTCGCTGCTCGAGCGGATGCGTCAGGCCGTGAACGACGGCTCCGAGGGCGCGGAGGATGAATTCCGCTCGCTCGAGCGCGAGGTGACGGCGGTCATCCACGAGGTAGGCGTCCCTGCGCACATCAAGGGCTACCAGTATGAGCGCGAGGCCATCGTCATCGCCGTTCAGGATATGGATGTCATCAACGCGGTGACGAAGGTGCTCTATCCCGAGGTCGCGCGCCGCTACAGCACCACGCCCTCGCGCGTGGAGCGCGCCGTGCGCCATGCGATCGAGGTCGCGTGGGACCGCGGCGACCTGGAAACGCTCCAGCGCTACTTCGGATACACGGTTTCCAACACGAAGGGAAAGCCGACCAACAGCGAGTTTATCGCCATGATCGCCGACCGCATCCGTTTACAACGTAAGATCAGGAAGGCGTGATGCGAAGAGAAAGCGCCCCACAGAAGCTTCTGTGGGGCGCGTATTTTTTATTACTTGTGTTCCTTCTTTTTCATGCGGCGCTCGATGTGGCGCAGTCCGAGCAGGCACAGCCATGAGGCGGCACCGAGGAGCAGCGAACCGAGCGCATAACCCTGTTTCTTTTTCATGATAGCTCCTTTGCAAGAATTACGACGTGCTTTCACGCAGAATGACATTGACCGTGCTGCGCTTGCCGTTGCGCTCGTAGGTGAGCGCGAGCGAATCGCCTGCGTCGTGGCGGCGGCGGATGCGCAGCAGGTCAGCGGACTTGGTGAGCGCCTCGCCGTCGGCCTTGAGCAGCAGGTCGCCCTCCTGAAGGCCGGCTTCATCGCCGGGGCCGCCGGGCGTCACGTCCATGATGAGCAGCGCGGTCTCGCCGCTGTCCAGCGTGACGGGAACGGTCTGCACCGAAACGCCGATCATCACCTCACCGTGAATTTCACCGTAGGCGATGAGGTCGTTGATCATGTAGGCCGTGGAAGCGATGGGAATGGCGAAGCCGAGCCCTTCGACGCTCGTGGTGGAGGACGAGCCCATCTTCATCGTGTTGATGCCGACGACCTGACCGTACACATTGATGAGCGGGCCGCCGGAGTTGCCGTTGTTGAGCGCGGCGTTCGTCTGGATGAGCGTCATCGTCACGCCGTCAACGTACACGTCGCGGTTGATGGCCGAGACGATGCCGTCGGTCAGCGTGCCGCGCAGCTCCACGCCGAGCGGGTTGCCGATGGCGTAGACGGGGTCGCCGACGGTCAGTGCGTCGGAATCGCCGAACTCCGCGGCGGGAAGGCCCGCCGCGTCGATCTTGATGACGGCGAGGTCCTTTTCCTCGTCGAGGCCCAGGAGCCGCGCGCGGCGATTTTCACCCGTGTCGAGCACCACGTAGCACTCCGAGCCGCCCGCGATGACGTGGGCATTGGTCAGGATATAGCCGTCCTCGGTGAAGATGACGCCCGTGCCGACCATGGCGCTGCCGTCGCTCATGCCGGTGAGCACCGTGACGGTGGAGGGGTTGACCTTTTGATAGATCTCCTGGATGCTCAGCTCCTTGCCGTGCGTTTCGCTGTAGCGGAGCTTGACCTTGTCGGTGTTGGGCAGGCGCTTGATGGTCGTTTCGCCGTGGTCGTCGCTGTTGTCGTAGTAGTCCAGCTCGCCGCGGTGCTCAAACCGGCCGTCATCGTAGGAGGTGTATCGGTCGAAGACGCCGCCGTACCACAGCGCGGTGATCGCGCCGCTGAGCACGATGAGGCCGAGCATACAGAAGAGGAATATCTTCAGTCCCTTTCTGCGGCGCGGCGGGGAAGGGGGCGCGTTCTTCCTTCCGGGCAGCGGCGTCGGCTGCACGTAGCGCTCCACGATGGGTGTGACAGGCGCTTCGTAGCGCAGCACGACCTCCTGCGGCACGTTTGTCTGCGCCATATTCTCGTTGGGATGGTCCATAAGCTGAGTTCTCCTGTGGGACGTTACTGCGGGGTCAGGCCGCCCGCCAGCGTGATGGTGAAGGTGAAGGTCGTGAGACCGTTTTCGCTGGTCACGGCGATATGCTCCTTGTGCTGCTCCAGAATGGTCTTGACCACGTAAAGGCCAAGGCCGACGCCGTCTTTATCCTCCGAACGGGATTTGTCGCTCTTGTGGAAGCGCTCAAAGAGCAGCGGGATCTCTTCGGCGGGGATGGTGTCGCCCTCGTTGCGGACCGACACGAGCGCCTTGCCGTTCAGCGTGGTCACGCCGAGGTAGAGCGCCGAGCCCGCGCGGGCGAACTTTGTCGCGTTTTCGAGCAGGTTGTAGATGACCTGCGTGATGAGATCGTTGTCGCCAAGGACCATGATGCTGCCGTCGGGAATGTCGGCATCCACATCGAGCCCGCGGTCGGTGATCTTCTTTTCCATCGAGATGAGCACGCGGCGCATACTCTCGCACACGTCGAAGGGCGCCTTTGTGCGCGTCAGATCGCGCGATTGAAGCTGCGAGACCTCGAGCATCCGGCGCACAAGGCGGGACAGCCGCCGCGCCTCGTCCGAGATGATGCGCAGGTATTCCTTTTCCTGCTCGGGCGGGATGGTGCCGTCTAAAATGCCGTCGGTATAGCCGGCGATGGTCGTCATGGGGGTCTTCAGCTCGTGGGAGACGTTTGCGATGAATTCGCGGCGCTGGCGCTCCGTTTCCTGCAGGGAGTCGGCCATGCTGTTGAACGCCTCGGTAAGCTCGGAGATTTCCGTCACGCCCTCGTAGTTGTGCATCCTCACGTCAAAGTTGCCGTCGGCAAAGCGGCGCGTTGCCTCCGCCATCTCGTGGATGGGGCGCGACTGGCGCATACTGACCCACGCGCTCACGACGAACGAGAGCAGCAGCACCGTCACCGCCGTCATGAAGAAGAGGCCGATGAACGTGCGCCACATCGTCGTCAGCGCCCGCGCACCGGTCACGGCCAGCACAAAGCCGACCAGCGCGCCGTTCGATTCGATGGGCACGCCGACAACAAAATGGGTCTCCTCATAAATGCCGCCGAGCGTGGTGCGCGTGGTGTATGCGTCGCCGCTCATCGCGCCGTCGATCACCTCCTGCGGCATCGTCAGCACGCGGTTGGCAAGCGTCGGATCGGTCGTAAGAAGCAGATCGCCGTCGGTGTTGCAGATGAGAAACTGAGCATCCGTCACGTTGGAGGCGAAATTTGCAAGCTCGCGCAGACCTGTGAGCGAGCCGCTCTCGATATACGAGGAGACCATGTGCGAGACGATGGTCGCCTTGCTCTGCATCTGTTCGCTGCGCTCATCGACGGCATAGGAATACGTCAGCGCGAAGAACGCGCTGCCGAGGAGCGCCAGCGTCAGCATCACGACGCTGGCCGTGAGCATAAAATTCTGCCAGTAGATCGTCAGGCAGCGCTTTTTGATCTTCAGCGACCAGCCTTTCTTGGGCTTTTTTTCTTTCTTTTCTTCTGCCATGGGGATATCACTTTACTTCAAACTTGTAGCCGACGCCCCAGACGGTCTTGAGCGCCCACTGATCGCTGACATTTTCGACCTTTTCGCGCAGGCGCTTGACGTGCACGTCCACCGTGCGCGAGTCGCCGAAGTAGTCGAAGCCCCACACCTCGTCGAGCAGTTGGTTGCGCGTGTAGACGCGGTTGGGCGTGGCGGCGAGATGGTAGAGCAGCTCCAGCTCTTTGGGCGGCGTGTCGATCTTCTTGCCGTCGACGATGAGCTCGTAGGAGTCCAGGTCGATGACGAGCTTGTCGAACGTGAGGCGCTTGTGCGTGTCGTCGGGGATCTCGCTGCGGCGGAGCACGGCGTTGATGCGCGCGAGCAGCTCCTTCATCTCAAAGGGCTTGACGACATAGTCGTCTGCGCCCATTTCCAGCCCGTGGATGCGGTCGTTGACCTCACCCTTGGCGGTGAGCATGATGATCGGGCACTTCGACGTTTCGCGGATCTTCGCGCATACGCCCCAGCCGTCGAGTACGGGGAGCATCACGTCGAGCAGCACAAGGTCGGGCTCCTGCGCTTTGAATTCCTCGACCGCCTTGCCGCCGTCGGCGGCGATGCGGACGTCGAAGCCCTCCTTGTCGAGATACATTTTGATCAGGTTGGAGATATTATTGTCATCTTCCACGACAAGAATATTGCGTGCCATGCCGCTACCCTTTTCGCACAAGTGTGCGCCTTTCTTCTGTGATTCGTTGCTTACCGTTATTATACGCGATACCGCGCGCTTTTCCTGAACTTTTTGTTAAGATGCGCTCCCGCGGGCGGAAAGCTCGTTGAGCGCTGTGATGGGCAGTCCGTTCGCGTGCAGGCGGGTGAGGAGCGGGGTCCAGTCCTCCTGCACGGACGTATCGTCGCCGAGCAGCACCGTGCAGCCGCGCGTCGCGCGCTGCATCGCGCTGACCGCGCGCGAGACAGAAGGGAGCCCTGCGCTGTAGTCAAGGTCAAAGACGATGGGGCAGTAGCCCGCGTTCTGCACGGCGCGCACTGTTTCGTCCGCGGCGTTTTCCAGCAGGACGAGGCGGGCCTTGCGGTTGCAAGCGGTCCAGAGCGCGTCGTTCGCGCGCTCGATGGCGGCGACGGTGCGTCCGCCGCCCGCCGAGGCGTCGACCTTCAGCGCGACGGCGCTGCCGACAACGCTGAGACGGCGCAGCAGATCGCCCGACTCGGCGAGCTCCTTTTCCGTGAAGAGGAAGGTCGCCCTTGCGCCGATATTCTCCAGCGCGGATAAAAGCTCGAGCGAAAGCGCCTCGTCCGTCACGGAAAGGGCGAGGTAGACGGGATCTGCGTCGTTGTCCGCGTTGGGCTGTGGCGTATCGTCCGGCGCGAGCTCGTCCGTGTGCGCCTTGATGTATTCATTGTAGCGCTGTGCCATGGGAGCCGCGGCCGCATCGATGAACTTTGCGTCCGACAGCACGACCGAGTCGCTCTTGATGCGCACAAGGTAGCCATAGGAGATGCGCGTGTAGCTGTAGTCGAGCGCGAAAAACCGCGTCAGCAGGTCGACGGGCAGAAAGACCACGTCGCCGCGCACGATGGCTGCGCCGCTGTACGACCGTTCGTTCTGGTCGCTCACTGCGCCGCTCGCAAGATCGAACGTGAGCGCGCTGCCCTGGCGATACACAACGGCGGTCTGCTTGTCGCGGCTGCGGGAATAAAAGATACCGAGGTCCGAGCCGGAGATGGCGGTGCTGGAAAAATACAGCCGCCCGCCAGACCAGAAGGGCATTGTGTCGTCGCTCAGGCTCAGCAGCTGGTCGTTGACGGCGGTGAAATAGACCGTCGTGTCGGCAAGCGTCGTTTCGGGAACGAGCGAGCAGAGCATCAAAACCGTCAGCAGCAGGCACAAAAGCCGCTTGTACCTCATCACCGTCACCTCCGTTTGCTTTATCCTGTTATTATATCAATTTTCCGCACGGTTTGCAATATCCTGCGCGTCATGCGGCGTCATAATAGCCGACGGCCGCGCCCGAGAAATAGTGCTGCACGATCTCCTCGGCGGAGTATCCCTCCTTGGCAAGCGCGTTCGCCCCGTATTGGCTCATGCCGACGCCGTGGCCGTAGCCCGTGACATGGAAGGTGAAGGTGTTGTCCTTGTACTCCACCGTGAACGACGGCGAGCGCAGCGAGAGCGCGGTGCGCAGGTCGTTGCCGCGCATTTTGATGCCGCCGACCGTCACGGAGGCGACATAGTCCGAGTCGTTGCGCATAATGTCGCGCACCCATGTGCCCGCATCGCCGGAGAGATCGGCGTCCGGATAGGACTGGAGGATGAGCGAGCGGAACTCCCCGGCGGTGAAGGAAGCGGTCGAATAGTAATTCGGCACGAGCTCCTCGTTTTCGGGGCTCGAGACACTTTGGAGGTACGGCAGGTCGTTCATCCACACGTCGCCCGCGCCCTGCGTGCTGCCGTCGGCGGAGGAGAAGAACACCGCGAGGATGGGAACGCCGTCGTAGAGCAGGACCTCGCCGTCCGTTTCGCTCACGGCGCGCGCGAGCTTTTCCTCGTAGTAGACGGCCATGCTGCCCCAGTTCGACGCGGCCTGCTCAGCGCTCAGGTACGCTTTGCAGCAGGTGTGGTCGTCGCAGGCGTCGGCGTCCGGGTGATTCGCGCTGCCGCCGCCGCGGATGCGGTAGAGCGTGTAGGTGCGCGCGGCGATGGCCTGCGCCTTGAGCGCCTCCTCCTCGAATGAGGCGGGCATCTCCGCGCGCAGCACACCGAGCAGATACGTGCCCATGTCCATCTCCTGCACCTCGCCCCGGACCTGGACGCGCAGCGTTTTCGCGCTGTCGCGTTCGCCGGGAGCGACTGTTTCGCCGGCCGGCGCGGGCGAGGGGGCGTCGTCCGAGGAAGCGGGGCCGTCGTCGAAGCGCCCGGCCGCTGCCCAGGCGAGGATCCAGATGAAGCCGATGAGCAGGACGGTGATGCGAAGCAAATGTTTCAAAGCGGGTTCCTCCTTGCGGCGGCTGCGCCGCAGTCGTTGATCTCTTTTAGCAGTGTATGTGAGTCTTGTCCGCAAAATGATGCATGGACAAACGGAGTGAGCTGTGCTATCATATAAAAATATGAATTGATTCGGATCTTCCTGCGCGCGGACTCCGCGCGGCGGATGACAGAAACAGAAAGGATCTGATACTTGTGAAGATCGTACATTGGATCATGGTGGCGCTCTTCTCTGCGGCGGCGGTGCTGCTGCGGCTCGGCCTGCTGGCCCATGGCTTTGACGAGAGCGGCCTTCCAGTCGCGATGAACGCCCAAACGCTGGCGCTGCCGGTGCTGCTCGCCGCCGCCGTGGTGGTGACGGTCCTGCTCGCACGGAGGCTTCCCGCCCAGCGCGAGCTCTGCGCGGGGATGGACCTCTACCTTGACTTTGAGCGTTCCACGTTTGCCGTGATGCTGATGGTGGTCGGCAGCTTCGCGCTCGTCGGCTCGGCCGTATGCGCGCTGGTCTTCTCCCAGCGCACGACGCTCACGATGCTCATGTCGGCCTTTGTCGCGGCGGGGGCGGTGTGTCTGCTTTACGCGACGACGGCGCTGCGCCGCCGCGCGAGCTTTCCGGGCGTTGTGCTGCTGGTGCCGGTGTGCGCGCTGGTGCTCACGCTCATCCTCTTCTACCGCGACCATGCGGCGGACCCCATCCTGCGCCATTACTATGTCGAAACGCTGGCGCTCGCGGCGCTGACGGTGCTGCTGCTCGAATTTGCGGCCTTCGCCTTCCGCAACGGTGCGCCGCGGCTGCTGGTGCCCGTGTGCGAGATGAGCATCATCCTCTGCGCCGCGGCCATCGCCGCCCGTCCCGCGCTGGAGGATATCCTGTTCTACGCGGGCGGCATCTGCATCGCGCTCGGCATCGGTGCGGCGGCGGACTTTGACCCCTGAGAGAAGAAAAGAAAATCCATAAAACGAAAAAGGACGCCTCACGGCGTCCCTTTTCTTATAAGATGGAAGATTGGATGAAAAGAAGCTATTGTCTCTTGCAAGTATTAAGATAAAGGACGCTTGTTAACAAAGTTCGGGGGTAATTGTTACAAAAGTATTAAATCTGATAAATCCTCGCAAACCCTTGCAATTGCTGAAAAATTCAGTATTTGCAAGGGTTTGCGGGCTGCGCGGGGATGTGCGTCGATGTGTCAGAATGTCTCGCAGGATGACCCAAAAAAGACACAGTAAAAAGTTATGTAAACCTTTCAAATGACACACGAAAGCGAAATCACTTTATTGCATTCGCGCCTTCCACGCAAAGGCTTCCCGCCGGGATGCGGCGGGGGAGCTCATGTGTCATGCGGTCTACCAACCCTTGATATAGTTGGTGAGGTACTTGAGCGGATCGACGATCTTGCCGTTTTCGGTGATCTCAAAGTGCAGGTGCGGGCCGCTGCTCACACCGGTCGTGCCGGTGATGCCGACGACCTGACCCTGCGCGACCTTATCGCCCACGCTGACCGAGCGGGACGACAGATGCTGATAGGTGGTCGTGTTGCCGCTGCCGTGGCTGACGACGACATAGTTGCCGCGGTATTTATTGTAGGACGAAATGATGACCGTGCCCGCCTTGGCAGCGACGGCCTGCGTCGTGTATCCGACGCGGCCGATGTCGATGCCCGCGTGGTTGGTCGAAGCGCCCGCGATGCCCGTATAGCGCGAGCCGAGGGGAGAGGTGACGTATTTGCTCGAGCACGGCCAGATATAGCCGCCGGAGGTCGCGGTGGTGTTGCCGCTTTGCGCGGCCAGCTCGCGGGAAAGACGCACGATCTCGGCCTGCTGGCTCTCCATCGCCGCTTCCTTTTCCGAAAGCACCTGCTTATACTGCGCTTCGTTGGCCTTGAGGTCGGCGAGGACCTTTTCCGCCGCCGCGCGCTGGGTGCTCAGCTCGCTCTTTTTGGCAACGAGCGTCTCCTTGGCGCTCTGCTGCTCGGCGAGCGACGATTCGAGCGAGGCCTTCTTCTGCTCGATCTGCTCGCGCAGGGCGCGCAGATCGTCGATGACCTTCTGGTCGCTGTCCATGATCTCGCTGATGAAGTCCATGGCGCTGAGCAAGTCGGAAAAGCTCGCCGAGTCGAACAGCACCGACCAGTAGGAGATGGTGCCGCGCTCTTCCATCGCGCGCACGCGCTGGCAGAACTTTTCGTACTGGCGCGCCTCTTCCTCTTCGTTTTCGCGGATCTCCTGCTCGGTCTGCTCGATGAGCGTTTCGTACTCGCCGATGAGCTTTTCAACGCCTGAGATCTCCGATTGGAGAAGGTTGATCTGCTTGTCGATGTTCTCTTTCTGCGCAAGCGCGGCGCTCTTGTCGCTCTGGATGGACTTGAGCTCCTTTTCAAGCTGCGACTTTTCCGAGTTCATGCCGCTGAGCTCGTTCTTGAGCTTGTCGATATCCGCCTGCGTGACGGCGGAGGCGTCCTGCACCATGGAAAAGGGCGTCAGCTCGCAGAGCGTGAGCGAGCAGACGACGGCAAGGACCAGAAGCACGCGCAAAATACTTTTTTTCATGCCTGCCTCCTTTACACGTGCAGGAACTTGCGGATGGCCGTCAGGCTGCCGCCCACGCCGATGAGGATACCGGCAGCGGCAAAGATGGCGGCGACAGGCTGCCAGATGGTCGTAAAATCCACGATGGTCAGAAGCTGCAATCTATCGGACATGGCAAGGCTCTTTGCGACGGATTCATACAGCAGCCACTGCAGGCCAAAGCCCAGCACCGCGCTGAGAAGGCCGATCATAAAACCTTCGTACACGAACGGCCAGCGGATGAAGCCGTTCGTCGCACCGACCATCTTCATGATGGCGATCTCGTCGCGGCGGTCAAAGGTCGTGAGCTTGATGGTGTTGGAGATGATGAAGACCGACACGAGCAGCAGGATCGCGATAAGCGCAGCGCACACAACGCCCGCAACATTTCGCAGCGCGATGAAGCCGCCGGCGATGTCCTCGTCCACGCGGACCTTGGCAACGCCCGGCACATTGTCGAGCAGGTCCTGCGCGGTCTTCCCGGCATCGTTTAAGTCGTAGACAAATACGGCGTAGCGATCGCGCAGGATCTCGGGGTCAAGGTTCTGGAAGAGCTCGTCGCCTTCATACTTTTCTTCGAAGGATTCGATCGCCTTCTCCTTGCTGATAAAGACGCATTCCTTGACGTTCTCGCGCTGCTCGATGGCGCGGCCGACGGCCGCGGTCTGCGCATCGTCATAGGCTTCATCCACAAAGGCGAGGATCTCGTACTCGCTCTCAAGCTGCTGGAGCTGGACCTGCGCGTTATAGGCGACAAGGGAGAACGTACCCATGACCACAAGGCACGCCACCGTGATGCCAACCGCCGCGAACGACATGAAGCCGTGCGAAAACATATTCCGCACGCCCTCGCCGAAAAAGTAAGTAAAGTCGTGTTTGCGCATAGTGTTACCTCGCATTATAGCCGACGCCGTCGCCGTCACTCGTGATGAGCCCCTGATCGAGCGTGACGACGCGCTTTTTGAACTGGTTGACAAGATCCTTCTCGTGCGTGACAACGACCATCGTCGTGCCGAGCTGGTTGATGCGCTCCAAAAGGCGCATGATCTCCAGCGAACGCGCGGGGTCTAAGTTGCCCGTCGGCTCGTCGGCGATGATGGTGCTGGGGTTATTGATGAGCGCGCGCGCGATGGCCACGCGCTGCTGCTCGCCGCCGGAGATCTCGTTGGGGTAGCGGTCGGTCTTTTCCTCAAGCCCGACAAGCTCCAGCACATAGGGGATGCGCTTTTTGATCTCGCGCGGCGACGCGCCGACGGCGCGCATGGCGAAGCTCAGATTCTCGTAGACCGTCTTCTTCTCGATCAGGCG
>URQY01000013.1 GCA_900550165.1 uncultured Eubacteriales bacterium | reverse complement strand
GCGATGGTCGTGCTCGTGCTCGCCTACGTCGCCGTCACGCTGCTCGTGCAGGCCGCGCGCTTTGTCAAGCGCTTTTACGTCCGCCGCTTTGCCAACAACATCGACCGCCGCATGAAGGGCGTGCTCTTTGCAAACCTTGTCCGCCAGAGCCGCAGCGCCGTCGAGCGCGAAGGCGTGGGCGAGCTGATGACCAAGGCCATCTCCGATGTGGACGACTGCGCCGAGGGGATGCGCAAATTCACCACCGAGCTCTTCGACACCGGCGTGGCGCTCGCGGGCTACGTCGGGATGCTGCTTGTCTACGACCGGCGGCTCGCGCTGCTGTGCCTGATCTTCCCGCCGATCTCATACATCTGCGCCGAGGCGATGAAAGGGGTCGTCCAGCGCGCGGGCGCAGCCTATAAAAAGTCCGCCGCAGCGCTCAGCGCCGCAACGCTCGACCGCGCGAAAAACGCCGTCACCTACCGCGTCTACGGCTGCGAAAAAACACAGGAGGCGCGCTACGAAGCCGTACTGGACCGCTACGAGCGCTCCGCCGTGCGCGCCAACGTCTGGCAGTCGGCGCTGCCGCCGCTTTATCTCGTCCTGTCCAATGTGAGCGTGCTCTTCATCCTGTGGTTTGGCGCAAAAAACGTACTCGGCACGGGCTGGAGCACGTGGGATATCGCCGCGTTCACGACGTTTCTCTCCTGTTTTCTGAAGCTCTCGACCAAATCCGCCAAGGCCGCAAAGCTCTTCAACGCCGTGCACCGCGCGGAGGTCTCCTGGAAGCGCATCAAGCCGCTGATGAAAATGCCCGAGTTGCTCCCGCCGCTCGATGCTCCGGCGGCGCAGAACGTCGTGCTCAAAAATCTCTCCTTCGCCTACGAAGGCGGCAAGCCCGTCTTCGAGGGGCTGTCTCTTGCCGCCCGTCCCGGCGAGATCATCGGCATCACCGGGCCCGTGGCCTGCGGCAAGTCGACGCTCGGGCGCGTCTTCCTCTGCGAGCAGCCCTACGGCGGCTCCGTGACCTTCGGCGGGCGCGAATTGTCCTCGCTCGCGCCGCGCGAGATCGCGGCGACAGTCGGCTATCTCGGTCATGACCCCGAGCTGTGGAACGACAGCGTGCGCGCCAACGTCCTCTGCGGTGGGGACGGCGACGCGATGGCATTTCTCTCCCTGACCGCGCTCGACGGCGAAGTCCGCGCGATGGAGCATGGGCTCGATACCGTCGTCGGCAGCAGCGGTGTGCGGCTCTCGGGCGGTCAGGCGCAGCGACTGGCGCTTGCGCGCACGCTCGCGCATCCGCGCCCCGTTCTCGTGCTGGACGATCCGTTCTCCGCGCTTGACCGCGCGACCGAGGACACCGTTTTTGCCAATTTGCAGACCTACGCGCGCGACAAGGTCGTCTTTCTCATCTCGCACCGGCTGTACCACTTTCCCGAGATGCAAAGGGTCGTCTTCATGGAAGACGGCAAAATCAGCGTCGGCACGCACGAAGAGCTCCTTGCGCGCTCCGGCATACCGCGCGCTCTACGAGAGCCAGGCCGGAGGTGCCCTGCATGAAGCGTAACACGAAAAACGGCGTCTTTGCCGCCGTGCGCAGCGCCGCGGCAGCGCACAGGCTCCTCAGTGCCGGGACCGTCCTCTGCGCGGCAGCCTCGGTGCTTGCGTCCCTTCTGCCGCCGCTGCTGCTCGGCCGCATCGTCGACTCGCTCAGCGGCGGAACGCCGCTCGTCTTCACGGCAGCACTGCTCTATTTCGGCAGTCTTGCGCTCGAGGGCGCGCTCTCCTCAGCGCAGGAAACGCTTCTTGAGATGTTCGGGCAGAAGATGACCCATGCGCTGCGCTCGGAAATGTCAACAAAGCTCACGCGGCTGCCCGCCGCGGCGCTTGCAGAGCAGGACCCCGGTGCGATCGCCGCGCGCTTTTCCGGCGATGTCGACACGGTGGAGACGCTGTTCACCTCGGGCGTGATCTCAATGGCGGCAGACGCCTGCCGCATCGTCTCCATTCTCGCGGTCATCGCCGTGAAAAATACCGGCCTTGCGCTGGTGCTTCTGCTCGTGCTGCCGCTGCTGACCGCCTTCACGCGCCGCGTGCAGAAGCGAATGCTCACAGCCCAGCTCGAAAATCGCCGCGCCGTCGCAGCCATTTCCGGTCAGGTGCCCGAGGCGCTGCACAACCTGCGCACGCTGCGCGCCCTCGGGCTCGAGGACTACACGGAGGCGCGCTATGACCGCCGCCTCGGTGAAAGCTACGCTGCCGTCGAAAAAACAAATTTCTATGACGCGGTCTACTCCCCCGTCGTGCTCGTGCTGAACGCCGCCGTGGTCGGCGCGGTGATGCTGCTCTCCGCCTCCGGCGATGCACACATCCTGACGCTCTTCGGTATGTCCGTCGGCACGGCTGTCACCATCATCGGCTATGTCTCCCGCATCTTCGGCCCCATCGAGAGCCTCGGCACGGAGATCCAGACCATCCAGTCCGCGATGGCGGGCGTGAAGCGCATCGACGCGTTCCTTGCCCTGCCGGAGCGCGATATCCCCGCGCCGCGCAGCAGCGCCGTTCCCCGCGGAGACGTCGTGCTTTCTCACGTGACCTTCGGCTACGGCGAGCACACCGTGCTCAAGGATCTTTCCTTCACCGTGAAAGCCGGTGAGCAGGTCACGCTCGTCGGCCGCACGGGTGCGGGCAAGAGCACGGTCTTCCGCCTGCTGCTGGGACTTTATCACCCCGAGGCGGGCAGCATCACCGTCGGCGGTGTGGATGTTTCCGCCATCACGGACGAAGAGCGCCGCGCCTGCATCGGCTGCGTGGAGCAGCACTTTGCCCGCGAGCCGGGCACGGTGCTCGACCAGATCACGCTGGGCGATGCGCGCATCAGCCGGGAAATGGCCGAGCACGCCGCCCGGCTCGCCGGACTTGACGCGGTCATCCGCGCGCTGCTGGGCGGCTATGACGCCCCCTGCACGGACGGGCTCTTCTCCCAGGGCGAGTGGCAGCTTTTGTCCATCGCGCGCGCCGCGGCTGCGGACCCCGCCGTGCTGCTGCTCGATGAGATCACCGCCAACCTCGACGCCGAAACGGAAGCGCGCGTGCTGGACGCGCTGCGCCGCGCGTCCGAAGGGCGCACGGTGCTCTCCATCTCGCACCGCGTATATGAGAGTCTCGGCGGCCGCACCGTCCGCATCGGCGCACAGGAGGAATAAGTCCCCATTTCCGTCCGTTTTTGCAGAAAACTATTGAAAAGCGTTCTGTATTACGCTATATTGGCGATATAAATTTGCTGTTAATTTCATGCTTGCGGCAGCGCCGACGATCGAGTGCCGGACAGCAGGCCGCAGGCCGCGCTCCGCCCCGGAGCGCGGCACTAAAAATAAATCATTCGGCAAAGCAGTCAAAAGGCTGTGACGCAAAGCTATAGGGCCTGTAAAATGGCAGCCAGCTGCAACAAAACGCAGGACCACTATAGATAGGCAGCTATCTATGGCGGTCCTTTTCATTACAGGAGGAATGCGGCATAATCAAGAGAATATCGTCGCTGATGCTGAGCATACTGCTCATCGCTTCCATGGTGACCGACACATTTGCCGCCTATATGCCGCGGACAAAAACGCCGGACTACAAGGTCGCCTTTTACGCCTTCGACTGCTACCATATGCAGGACGAGAACGGCAAGCGCTCGGGCTACGGCTACAAGATGATGCAGGGGCTCTCCAAATCCCTGCAATGCACCTTTTCCTACGTCGGCTACGACAAGTCTGCAAGCGAATGTGAGGAGATGCTGCGAAATGGCGACCGAACTCACCAACGCCCTCATCAACGACGAGGTCGACGCGCTGGTCAACAGCTATATCCGCATCCCCGAGGATGAGAAGACCATTGAAAATTTCGGCGAGACGCCCTATTACATCATGGTCCGCAGGGAGGACGCCGCGCTCACCGAGCAGCTCGACTACGCCATCGGCCGCATGAACGAGGCGCTCCCGAACTGGCGCACCGAGCTCTACAACAAGTATTACGGCGCGGAGGAGAATGCGCGCGAGTTCACCGCCGACGAGCTGGCGCTGCTGGGCGAGCTGCGCGCAGACGGCACGGTCCTGCGCGCGGTGATGGCCCCGAACGCAAACCCCTAGCCTGCCGCTTTGTCCTGCTTTGTTATGCCTGAAAAGCGAAGCGCCTTGCTGTATTCACTTTTTCTTGTGATACCCGCAGTCGCAGTAGGGTCCGCCGGAGGCGAGGGTGTATTCGCGCACAAAATCTGTCGTGCCGCCCGCCTCGGCCATCGTGTAGTCGAGATGACGCAGCGCAGGCGTGAGGTCGTAGAGCCCGAGCTTTTTCATGATCTCGCAGATGCCGCAGCGGGTGAAGCGGGACTCAAAGCCGCTGCCGTCCGGGTATTCAAAAAAATCCATGTTCCATGAATAGGGGTTGCGGTCAGCGGCGCGCAGCTTTGCCGCGGCCCTGAGGCTCGCGAGCTTCCCGTCCGAAAACTGCTTTTTGCCGCTCTTGCGGCAAAACCACCTCATCGCCGGCGTCATCATGGCCGCGGCATAATAGCTTTGCAGGGTGTTCACGTCCGGGCGGCGCGGCATATTCAGGATGAAGGCCGCGAGCATCGTGCAGTTGACGGCGTTCATCCGAAAGCGGTCTTCCTTTTCAAACTCCGGCAGCTCCGCGATGAGCCTTTTATACGCAGGCTTTGCCCGTGCGGTGATGGTCTTCGCCTCCGCCGCGCTCAGGCCGAACTCCTTTGTCAGGTGCTCCCGAAAGGACGCGTGGAACAGCGCCCACATTCCCATTGGCATACCCAAATATTTCACGCTCTCGCCCCTTCCCCAACGATACTCCTGACGAGCGCCGCCCACTCCTGCGGATGGCAGGCCAGCAGCTCCTCGTGCTGCATATCCTGCTCGTGGATAACAGGGTGAGCAAAGTGCCGCTCGTAGCGTGCGCGATACTTTTCGCCCATCCCGAGCGCATAGAAAATATGTATCTCCGTCCCCGGCACGTCGAGCTTGTCGGGCAGCGGCGTGACGAGGTCGGAATAGAACTGGTTCTTGCAGCTTTGCTGCGTTAAGTAGGGCCGCCTGCCGCCGAGCATCCGCATAAAGGCCGCGCCGTAGTCTCCCCTCTCCCGCATCCGCTTCTCCATTTTCCTTTGCAGAAGACGGGACTTGAACTTGCCGTCGCGGAGCATCGGGAACAGCAGCGGCAGCAGAAGCTCGGTCTGCAATTTTGCCGCAAATTTTGACGACTGATCCAGATCCGAGCTGCCGAGGATGCCGTAGTCCATGCGGATATTCCCTCTCGCGGCCAGAAGCCCCACGAACGAGCCGCCGAGTGAGCAGCCGTAGGCCACGCGGATGTGCCCGCCGCAGTTTGCTTTGATGCAGCTCTCGATCTTCGCCGTCTCTTCGAGCATCGTCGGAAATTCCGTCCGCTCCGTCTCGTCAAAGCCGTCGTAGCTGACGCAGAGCACGCGGTACTCGTCGGACAGCAGCGGGATCACATGGCCGAAGTTGCCCTTCCAGTGGCAGCAGGTGCCCGGCAGCAGCAAAATGACCGGCGCATTTTCTTTACCGAACGAATAGACCTTCATCGCTTTTGCCCTCTCCTTGTTCTTACTTGATCCACATGACAAAAAGTCCCGTGAGCGCACTGACGATGACGAGAAACAGCGAGCCCGGAAAAAGCATTCCCCTGACGTGAAACCACTTCTGCGCGTAGGCCTTGTCCATGTGCTCGGTCCCCGGCAGGCGAAATACCTTCAGGTGCGCAAACAGCACCCAGTCGATGAAAAACGTATCCCACACGCCGACGATGAGAAAGAGGATGGCCGCAAACACCGCCCCCGTCCGGAAGCTGTCCGCCCCGGCGAGGATGGCGCCGCCGGTCAAAAGCGCCGTGAACAGCACGATAGTGCCCCCCCTGACCGCAAGGGTGCGTCCGCTGAGCGGCGCGACCGGAATGCGCTCGTGGGTCTTGAAATATTCCTCCTGAATATCGGGCGGGTAGTTGTGCACGCCGACCTCCGGGTGCCTGATGGCGGGGATCATCACCATCGCCGTGAAAAGCGCCGTAAAAATAAGCGCTTCGATCCAGACGGTACTCCAAATCACGCTGCCGCCTCCTCACTTTTTCTCCAGCACGACGATGCGGTTGGAGATATTGCGGACTGCCGGAATTTTATCCAGCAGCCTGTAGACCGGCGCAAATTCCGCCATGCCCTCGCACAGGCTGTGTTCTTCGACCAGGCGGAAGTCCGGCAGGAGCGCGGCGAGCGCCGCGCCGTCCTTTACGCCCCAGCGGAACCTCGCCCTGCTCGCCTCGATGGACTTTTCCCTGAAGCGCCTGACGACCATCGGATTCATCGTCTCGACGAGCACCGTCACGCGGTCGAAGCGGCCCGAGATCACAGCGAAGATGCGCTTCACATCGGCTTCGGACAGATACATCGTCAGCCCCTCGATGATGACGAGCGCGCTCGTGCCCGTCTTCCCGATCTCGCCGCCCCAGTTGTCCATCGCGGACATGGCGATCTGCGAGATGCTTCCGCTCTCGGGCAGGAGCCTTTTCCGCACGGCAATGGTCTCGGGCAGGTCAAGGTTATACCAGTGCGAATAGCCGCTCACGCGATAGCAGCGCGTATCAAGTCCGCAGGCGATGTTCACGACCACCGCGCCGCCGTGCCCCGCAAGAAAGGCCTTCACGAGCCTGTCGAGCACGATGGTGCGCGCGATGACGCCGCTGTGCATGGCCTTATCCTGATCCGCCGCGGAAAAATCATAGTCAAGCCTATCGATGATCTCGACCGCCTTGCCGTCGGTGATCGCGCCGCGCGTTTTCGTCTCCTTCGCGCGGGCAAAAACCGTTTGCAGCATCGTCTCCGGCACGCCGGAGAGCGTGATCTTCTCGCTCATTGCTTCCTCCCCACATTTTTCGGTTTTTGTTAGATTCATCTAACCGTTAGACGCGATCACCAACAGTTAGATTTATCTAACTGTTGGCCCCTCAAAAAGCCGCCCGGCGGCTTTTTGACTTTGGACCGTTTTTCTTCTTCGGTCACATTATAAGCAGCGAAGAAATACTTGTCAACACAGTGTTTTCCGCGCTTATTCCAGGCCAAGTGCCTCGCCCGCGGCGAGCACCGCGTTGCGCACGCACTCGGTGCAGGGACAGAGGACCGTTCCGGTCTCAATGCCCTTCAGATCCTTGCAGATCGTCGCGCCGCACCTGTCCTGAAAGCCCGCGAGCGTGGCGCGGGCCATGCGCCCCGTGCCCTGCCCGTCCGTCAGCAGGCCCGCGGCCATCACCGCGCCGACCAGCGCGCCGCAGGTCGCCTCCATGCAGCCCATGCCCGCGCCGTAGCCCGCCGCAAGCTTCATCAGCGTCGCTTCATCGAGCGGCAGCACATCGGCAAAGGCCAGCGCCACCGCCTGTGCGCAGTTGCACCCCGCCTTCAGCTCCACCGCCCGCGCCGCGCGTTCTTCGATCGTCATGATATCTCTCCTTCTCTGTCTTTTGTGATGCTCCTATCGTACTCAGAACGCCGCAGAAAGTCAACCGCCGCGTGCTGCGCGACAGCGCGGCGGAAAATCCGAAGCTCACCGTCCGCTTTGAGTAAGCCTGCGGCGGGGAATCGAATGAAAAACGGGAGCGCCGGCCGGCGCTCCCGTTTTCCGCAGAATTTACAAAAATTTCTCCCTTTTTTGCTTCCCGGCATGGTATGATGAAAGCAATCATCCGAACGGAAGGAGCAACCGGCCATGTCACAGGTGACCAAGCGCGCGCTGGAAGCGTCGCTCAAAAATCTGCTGCTGCAAAAGCCCCTGAGCAAGATCACCATCAGCGATATCACGGAGGACTGCGGCATCAACCGCATGACGTTTTACTACCACTTCAAGGATATTTACGATCTGGTCGAATGGTCGTGCCAGGAGGACGCCGGCAGAGCGCTGGCGGGCAACAAGACCTACGAGACGTGGCAGCAGGGCCTTTTGCAGCTCTTCAAGGCCGTGCAGGACAACAAGCCCTTCATCATGAACGTCTACCACTCCGTCAGCCGCGAGCAGGTGGAAAATTACCTCTATCGCGTCACCTACGACCTGCTCGAGGGCGTGGTCGAGGAGCAGGCGCAGGGCATGAGCGTGCGCGGCGAGGACAAGGCCTTCATCGCCACGGTCTATAAGTACGCCTTCGTCGGCCTGATGCTCGACTGGATCAAGCGGGACATGAAGGACGACCCGCAGGCCCTCGTCGACCGGCTCGAGCTTGTCATCCACGGCAGCGTCCGCACCGCGCTGGAGCGCCTGCGCATCGACAAGCCGCAATAACCTGATCATAAACCGGGAGCCGTGCAGCACCGCACGGCTCTCCTTTTTTTTGCCGTTTTTCGCCGTTATTCTCCTGTTTTCACGTTTTCTAATACTTTGGTATGATTTACATTTATTCTATTGGCTAATATAATGTCAATAACTGTAAATTGCTGTCAGAAGACTATGACGAGGGAGGCCTCCCTCGTCCCCGCAGAGCGCTCTGCGGGCACACACGAACGATCACAAAAAAGTGAAAATATAAGGAGGAAATCGCATGAACAAACGAACAGAACAAACCCGATGGACACCGAAAAGGCTATTGAGCCTTCTCATGGCGCTCATCATGACGCTGAGCTTGCTGCCAACGACGGCGCTGGCGGTGGATAGCATCTCGGTATCAGGGGGTGGCTCCCAAGCTGATCCCGCACGTATCTCGTATTCTAGTGCTAATAAGGATGTGTTAGGGCACCTTCTTCCCTTGGATATCAAGGTTACTGACGCAACTAACAACATCGACCTCTACCCGCAATTAGCATATAATTCCAGACCTGATAATCGTACTTATTATTATTATAATGACGATATTTCCTTTACGGTAGGATTTCAGGCAAGAAGTGCCGTTGCTGGAACAAATAAAGATTCTAGGGACTACACTGTTAAAGTCGAATGCTTGGATTCCGTAATCGGCGAACCGATCACTATTTCTGATACTCTTAAGGTTAATTTTGATGACCCGCAAGGCTATGACGATTCTGACACCGACTCTTTGACCGCTAAGGTGCTGGAGACGGGTGGCACCATCCATCTGAAGTATACGTTCTACAAGGGCGATACAGTGAATGAATCTAAGAAAATCGGCGACAGCATCTATGTCGACGTCACTGGCTTTACGTTCTACGTATACACCGTCGCTTATGATGCGGGTGAAGGTGGAACTTTAACTGAGGGTGCAACAACTGCCAATGGCGGCAAAACCGGTGAAACCTACATCATCCCGGCAGATGCGAAGGCAACAAAGAGTGGTTTCACCTTCACCGGCTGGAAAACTACCCTCCGCGGAACAGAAACAGAGTATCAGCCGGGCGGAAAAATTGAAAGCATCAACGCCGACATCACTCTGACCGCAGAGTATGAGCAGAACTACAAAATCACGTTCCAATCTGAGTACTCAGGCGCATCCGGTCTGATGATGTCTGCGCCCAGTAACGGCACGAAGTATACCGTCCCGGTCGAGCCGACAATGTATGGCTTCACGTTTGCTGGCTGGAAGGCCACATACACCAACAGCGGCGCAGAGCTCACCCCAAAGTCTTCTTTTGCACCGGGTGAACAGATCACCGGTATTACGCAGGATATCACCCTGACCGCCCAGTGGACCAAGGACGGCTCCGCCCCGGTCGGCAGCCGCAGCGTGAAGTTCGTGCGCCGCAACACGACGGACGGCAGCGCGCTGAACTGGCCGAACGACCTGACTGGCGCGAAGGACAGCACCGTCACCATCCCGTATCTCATCCCGCAGGCCGAGGGCTATACCTTCCTCGGCTGGTCGAAGGACCAGAATGCGACAACGGCCAACTATCAGCCCAACGACACGGTCACGATTACGGACACGGATATCAGCCTCTATGCCGTGTGGCAGCCCAAAAACTATACCATCTCCTACACGCCCAATGACTCCCTGACAGGCGTGACCCTCACCATCACTGAGCATTCTGTCACCCCCGGCAGGCCTGCCTCGTTCAAGGTAACGGTCCTTGCCGCATATGACGCAAGCAGTATGATCGTTGCCGCAAACGGCGTACCGCTCGGTTACTCGACAAAGACTGAGAATAATGACGGCAGCACGACCTACACTTACAGTTTTGTCCCCACGGGCGACACGGCCGTAACGGTCTCTCAGCCGGAGCAGAAGTCCTATGTTGTCACGCTGCCGGTCGGCGATCACTTCACGGCAAAGTTTGATGACATAGATAAGTCTGACAAGACTGTTACCTATAATGACAGCGTCTCCTTCACTGTGAATGCGGATAACGGTTGGACGATTGAAGACGTCAGCTATACCGGCGACGCAACGCTGACACACGATGCCACCAAATACACGTTAACCAACATTAAATCCAACGTGGCTGTCAGCGTGAAGATGAAGCAGATTCCGGTCTACACGATCTCTTATTCGATTGATGAGGCCTACTTCACAAGCCAGAAGGTCACCGGAGAAAGCAGAGATGTGACGTTGATCAACCCCGCAGGGCGCACCGGCTACAACTTCGATGGTTGGTATAAAAACCCCGACTATACTGATAAGGCAGAAGCGACGTTAGACGTCAATGGCGATGTAAATCTCTATGGTCGTTATATGCCAAAGACCTACTCAATCAAATATGATCTGAACGCGCCGACCGGCGCGACTGTCACGCCGGTCGACATTCCGAGCACCACCAAGACCTACGGTCTGGCGGCCACGCTGACCGAGATCATCCCCGAGCAGGAGGGCTTTACCTTCCTCGGTTGGAGCGAGAGCGACACCGCGACCGCCGCGTCCTACCTCCCCGGCGCGACCTTCTCGAAGGAGATCGATCACAACATCACCCTCTGCGCCGTGTGGCAGAAGAACACCTACACCATCACGTTCAGCAGCGGCGAGGGGTATTCGCTCCACTCGGGCCATGGCTCCATGACCGTGGAGCACAACGGCAGCTTCGAGTTCAACCTGATCGTTGACCCCGCCTACGCGCAGAATGCCCCTTCGGTCTGGGCGAACACCGCCGGCATCAATAGTGGGAAGCCTGTGAATCCCATCGGGGAGCCAACTCTCAATAAGAATGACGGATCGATGAAATACCACTACACGCTGTCGGGCATTAAGGCTGACACCGCAATCAATGCTCTTGTCACTGCCAACGCGACCTACACCGTGACGTTCATGACCAACGGCACCATCTATCAGACGCAGCAGGTGGAGTTTAACCACAAGGCCACCAAGCCCGCTGACCCCGAGGTCGATGGCTACACGTTCGGCGGTTGGTATCAGGATGCTAGATGCACCAGTGCGTGGAACTTTGTCGATGTGACTGACGCAGACGGCAATGTTACAGCAGCAAACACTGTAACCGACAACACCACCATCTACGCCAAGCTGACGCCCATCACCCCGGTCATCACTTGGCCCTTAGCGGCTGAACAGGTCGGCTATGCGCTGAAGTTCACCACGCCGGATGCGCTTGTCACCGCCACCAGCAACACCGGCACCGTCGCTTATAACGCCAAGGTGACCTTCACCATCACGGTGGCCGATGGCTACGACGCTTCGAAGATGCAGGTCGGCGTGAACGGCATTCTGTACGCCCCGAACGAGAAGAACGGCAACGTCTACACCTTCGAGTTCATCGCGAAGGAGGACACCAAGATCACCGTCACCGGCATCGAGCGCAAAACCGTGACGGTTATCTATAATGCGAATGCGCGCGATGACGTGTCCGGTCTGCCTTCCCCGCAGGTCGTGAAGTATTATCTCGCGGCGCTCGGCGAGACCGGAAACGATAAGATCACCACGCAGGTCCCCAGTCGCACGGGCTACACCTTCCTCGGCTGGAACACCGACAGCGAAGCTAAAAAAGCGGATGCCCGTTATACGGCGGAGAAGATTCGGGCAGGCGCTGCTTCTGAGTTTACGCAGGACACCACCCTCTACGCCATTTGGAAAGCGCAGGATACCGAGCTGACACTGAAGATCACGGATGTCGCCTACGATACGCAGCAAAACAACCGCGTCATCCAGTACGAGGGCGAGCAGATCACGCTTCAGGCGGAGCTGAATCACTTCGCCGTGGGCTCGGTCACCTTCTACAAGAGTAGTACGAAAGAAGCGAATAAGACGAACTCCACGATTGTCGGTTCCACCTCCATCGAGGGGACGACCGCAACGTTCCGCACGACGGTCGGCGAGTACAAGACTACCGCCAAGGACGAATACTATTGGGCCGAATTCACCCCCAACGCCGACGAGGGTTACAGCGGCAGCACCTCTGGCGTGATGAATGTCGGTATCTTCTCCAAGGCGCTGAGCTGGAAGATCACCAAGGGCCCCAGCAATGTCGCAGACAAGGGTAATGAGCTGAACATCTACGAGGGTAACGGCACGACAACTGCTGCCACGGAGATGGTCGCGGGCCGTACCTACACGCTCGAGGTCAAGACCGCCAGCATCACCGGCGTCGAGACGCTGGACAGCAAGCAGCCTGTGCTCGGCAAGGACTATAAGATCGTCTGGCAGTACACCGAAGTCGGCAAGAACGACTGGAAGACGGACGGCGAAGCCAGCGACAAGGCCACCTATCTGGTCACCGGCGACAAGTCCGGCTATCAGTTCCGCGCGCAGATCGTCCCCCTCGGCCCGGACAACGGCAGCCTGTTCGTCAAGGCCGGTAAGTTCAATGAAAATGATGGGCTGGTGAACGACCAGTATGACACCTGCCTGTATACGAAGTCGACCGACACGACCGTGCGGCAGGCCACCGCCACCGCGCTGACGATCACCGGCGCTGATAATGAAGGTTCTGTGACCATCGCCGGTAACCCTGTCACCACCGGCCTCGCCCAGTTCGAGGGCCAGAAGGTCACGCTGACCGCGACCGTCACGGATACGACTACCGGGACCCCCACTGTCACCACCGGTCATGTCAACTTCTACCGCAAGGGCGCTACGGCTGACACGCTGCTGAACGCCTCCCCCATTGCGGTCGGTACAAACGGCGTTGCGACCTGTGAGGTGGAGATCAGCAAGTGGACTGGCGGTAACGTAACCGATAACAAGGACGAGTTCTACGCCGTCTATCTGGCGAACGCCACCTATGACACCAGCGACAGCAAGGCTGCGCCTCAGGCCGTCTACATCAAGTCCACCGCCATCAAGACCCCGATCATCGAGTCTGAGCTGGAAGGCACAAATGGCGCGAAGGCCACCACCTACAGTGAAGACTTGAACGGCCTGCTGGCGGGCGTGCAGCACGAATTCAAGCTGCGTCAGACCGGTGCGGAAGCTACCACTGGCGATTGGTCCGTGGTCGCGCTCGACGGCCGTACCGTCGATGCGGACAACTACAGCATCGAATGGCAGTACAAGACCGGCGACAACTTCGTCAAGGCCAACAATGAGAGCACGCAGGCGGCCTATACCACCACGACCACCAAGGTCGACGACCGCTACCGTGTCAAGCTGACCGGTAAGGGCGTGTTCGCGGGCAGCGAGGCGACCTCGCAGGATGCCGTCATCGGCACCAAGCAGAACGTCACCGTGACTGTCAAGGCCCTCGATGCCATCGAGTCGACTGCTGCGACCGACGTCTATCAGCTCAATGAGATCACCCTGACGGCAACGGTAGCCGCGGCCAACGACAAGCCTACCATGCAGCCCACCGGCACTGTGACCTTCTACTACAAGGACGGCGAGAATTGGGTCAAGCTGGACAGCACTACGCTGGCTGACGCCACCGACGGCAGCGGCAGCAAGATCGCCAGCATCAAGACCAGCAAGCTGCCCGTCACGGATACCACCAACATCAAGCGCGACGTCGAAATCACCGCCGTCTACAGCGGCGACGCGACGTTTAATGCCAGCGCCACGGTGAATGAAACCGAGAAGTCCATCACGGCTGCCGCTGGCTGCACGACGACCAACGACACCGTCACCGTCTACTCCTCTGTGGTCTTCAACTGCAACGACGAGAACAAGAAGCAGCCGACCAATGGTGACAAGGGCATCCACATCAGCGTGAGCGACGGCGCATTCAAGACCAATGAAAAGGCCACGCTTGCACTGAGCGATATCTACACGCTGGATCGTAATCTGGACAAGGCTCTGCTCAACACCATCGCCAAGCTGAATCCGACTACTGACTACACCGTCCAGTGGCAGAAACTGAACGGCGCGACCGCCATCGGCGATGCCGAAGGCACAGACTTTGCAAACTCCCAGCGCTGGACGGACATCGGCGCGACCGGCACGTCCCTCGTTCTTGACAAGGTCGAGCAGAACACTGCCTATCGCGCGGTCATCACGGTGAACGACCAGCCGATCACCAAGGGCTCCTTTGGGAAGCTTGACCAGGGCGTGATCGGTACAGCAGATGCGAACGACGGCCGTCAGGTCTACTACTCCAATGTTCTGATGCCGACGGACACCAGCATGACCGTCTCCGTCGCGCTCAACACCAGCAAGATCGACGCTGAGAACACCGAGGGCATCACCGAGGGCGAGACCGTCACCGCGAATGTGTTCCTCTCCGGCGTGGTCGGCGTGGTGCCGAACGCGAACGTCACCGTCACGGTCACGAACGACAGCGCGAAGGGCAATAACACCGCCTATGAGAAGACCTTCACCAGCATGAACACCGTCAACGGCTGGAACGCCTTTAGCTGGAACACCGCAGAGAGCGACGACAAGGGGGTCCCGACTGCCCCCGGCTTCTACACCCTGACGGTCAGCGCCACGACCAACACCGGCTACGCAGCGCAGGAGATCACGCGCAGCCTGATCGTCCGCGAGAGCAGCTACGGCTTCGAAGTCGGCAACACGAATCCGACCTACAACGGCCGCACGCAGGGCCTGACGGTCGCGCTGAAGGATTTCCACTTCAGCGGCGATGCGATCGACAACGCTGCGAACAAGTCGTGGACTGTGAAGTATTATGATCAGCAGGGCAAACTGGTCGAACCGTCTCAGGCCGGTAAATACACCGCAACCATCACGCTCCCCGCTTCCGCCTACTGGACGGAGCAGCGCATTGAGACGACCTTCACCATCGCACCGCGCAGCGTCTCCATTGCGGACGCCATCGCACAGGCCACGGTCTACGACGGCACCACCGATGTCAACATCGTTGAGGTCATGCTGAACGACGCGGAGACCGATCAGACCACGAACGGCACGGGTCTGCCGACCAACAATGTCGGCATCATCAACGGCGACAGCATCTACGCTGTGGCGACCGCTGCGGCGCTTGAAAAGGCGAACGCGGGCGAGAACAAGTTCACCATCTCCGCGATCGACCTTCTCGGCGATGACGCGAACAACTACGAGTGGGATAAAGCCTCGTATACGGAGGACATCTATGTCAGCCGCAGCCAGGTCTACGGCGAGCATGGTACGCTGGAGCTGAAGCAGGGCGAGACCTTCCCGGCAGACAAGGTCATCAAGATGATCGACCAGTCCGGCCGCGAGATCACGCTCGGCACAGGCACCGAGGATTACACGCTGACGTTCTACTATCACAGCGACACGAAGATCGAGAAGACCACCGACATTTCCAAGCTCGGTCTCTACACCGTGGTTGCCCGCCCGAATCAGAGTAACTATAAGAGCGGCGTCACGATGCAGTTCACCGTTGTTGAGACGGCGACTAACCTGACTGAGGCCGCCACGCCGAAGCCCAGCACGCTGATCTACCTCAGTGACACGGCCACCAAATATAATCCGGCTGGCAATGTGCCCGTCACCGCGAAGAACGCACAGGGGAATACTGTGAAGGTCGAATATCACGGCACGACCTGGAGCGAAACGGTCCCGAGCTACGCGGGCCGCTATCTGGTAAAGGCGACCGATACCTCCACGGGTGATGTGGCCTACGGCATCTACACCATCACCAAGGCACACCCGAGCATTGACGTCACCCCGGCTACCGGCCTGACCTACAACTCCATGCCGCAGAACGGTTACACGACGCTGACCGGTGTTGAGGGCAAGGATGCAAGCAAGGACTATTACATCACCTACGCGGGCGACGTGGCCATCGGCTACAACACCCCGGCGGACGGCAATGTTGACGAGCAGGCGCCGGTCGATGCCGGTACGTACACCGTCACGCTGCACGTGAACGAGACCGCGAACTACACCGCGCACGAGATCTCCAAGAGCTTCACCATCGCAAAGAAGGCCCTGACCATCAAGGCAGACTCCTGGCAGACCACGCAGTACGACGCCTTCCCAGACATGACCGCAGGCTACACAGGTCTTGCCGCGGAGACTGGCGACACAACGCCGGACACCTCGCTCCGCGACGTGCAGATCGCGCCGGAATTCCTCTACAACCCGAAGGACGGCAAGTCTGATTACAACAACGTTGTCCTCGATTCGGTCGGCTACGTTGCAATCCAGCCGATCGACGCGCTCTCGAAGAACTACGCCATCACCTATGAGAACGGCCAGTACACCAAGCAGCGCACGGATCCCAGCGTCAAGCTCGATATCCACGGCTTGCCGCAGAGCAGCACCGGCAAAAACACGGTCTACTACGGCGACGAGATCCAGCTCTATCCGTACGGCTATTACACCACACACGCCAACGGCTCGGGCATCTTCAACTGGAGCGTCAGCGCTGGCGCACCGGCAACGATCGATGCGGATAAGGGCATTTTGAAGGTGACCGGCGTCGGCGAATTCATCGTCACGCTGAAGCGCGGCGTGGGCGAGCAGCAGATCAAGATCTCTGTCGACGTCACGGCCATCCAGAAGGAAGCGAAGATTGCGCTCAAGAATGTCGACAAGGTCTACAACGGCGCTTCGCAGACCTACGACTACACGGGTAATGTGACTGTGCACGACGAGCTGTATCGGGCACTTCCGTATTTCGATGCGAGCAAAGTTACGCGCACGAGTACCGATCGTATCGACGTCGGCTCGCAGATCACGACCGCAAAGGTCACCGGCGCTTGGGCTTACCAGTCCGAGACCTACGGCGGCAAGTTCACCATCAACGACAAGGACGCCACGGTCGCGCCGGTTGCCGATGCGCACATCTACGGCACAACCCGCACAATTCCGAGCCCGGCTTACACGTCCACGGAAGCTGCCGCGATCTCCAACGTCCTGACCGCGTCCCAGACCGACGCGTACAACCGTCTCGACGTCCATGACGGCTATGAGATCCTCGTGGCCGGCACGGAGAACATGAACTACAACGTCAAGTACACCACCGATGAGACGGCAGAGGATTCCGCGGTCACGACCTACGACGGCATGAAGCTCTATTCCACCACCACAAAGGCCAAGAACGAGCTGAACGACGCCACGGTCTACGGCGAGCAGGCCAACGACCTTGACTGGATCCTTGATGCAGTCAAGAGCACGACCCGCGACGGCGTGGACTACGCCGATAATCTGGCGGACTTCAATCTCCCGGACACCTTCGTCTGGCAGGACAAGGACGACTGCACCGGCAACAAGGTGACCTACAAGGCCGCCAACCGTGAGGAAGGCAACACCAGCAGCACCGCACTGCCGGCAGGCAGGACCGCGACGGATACTGCGAAGGATGACAACTACGAACTGAAATTCGGCAGCGTCACCAATGCCAAGGCTGAGAACTACACCCTGACCAACACTGAGACTAAGAATGCGCAGGGTACGATGACTGCCCCGACCGGCACGGTGGGCTTCATCGGTGCGGCTGCCACCAGCGACAACCTGATCGAAGGCTCCGCGAACATCGCGCAGCGCCCGATCAAGCTGGAAAAGGCTGTCACGGATGCTCAGCTCTATTGGAGACTCCCGCAGTCCCAGCTCTACACCGCGCTGGTCAATATCCTCAAGGCAGAGGAAAACAGCGTTGGCCGCGGCCTTGCCAAGGGCCACACGATCGAGGACCTCGACCTGAGCTTCACGATCAAGGTCGGCAGCACCACCTACAATGTTGCAAAGGATGGTACAGACGCAATCAACTTTGCAGCTACCGGTAATGCAACCGTGACTGCTACAGTCGGCGACACCAACTACAAGCTTGAGGGCGGCCAGTACCAGTTCGACATCGTTCTGAAGAACATCCAGATCGAAGCCACCTACACCACGAAGACCTTCACCGGCTTCACGGTCCTCATCAAGGTCCACAACAAAGGTGGCGCGATAACCCCGCTGAATGATGCCAAGGGTCTGAGCTACAAGATCTTCAAGAAGACCGGCAACACCATCGACAAGACGACGGCCTATGCCTCCGGCACGCTGACCTATCAGAATCGGACGGCATACGACGACAAGGGCGGTCTCTGCGGCGTCTTCACCGCGACCTACCCGCAGCTCCCCCTGCTCAACAGCGGCGAGACCTACTTCATCCAGATGTATGAGTACGGCGTCGAGCTGAAGACCAACTCCTAAGCAGGTCAACGACGAAAAGGAGAGTACCACATGAAACATAAGTTGAGCATTCTTTTATCGCTTGTTCTGACTCTGTGCCTGTTCGCAGGCATCGGCAGCGTTGCATACGCTGCCGATGCCGAGGGCGGCGGCTCGCAGAATTATCCCGAGTTCGGCAATCCCACCGCCCCCGTCACTCCCAGCGCTCCCACCTACCGCGTTGTTGTGGATGACGCGCAGAAGGACCAGATCAAGCCCGACCGCAGCAGCGCTTCGGCCGGCACGACCGTGACCATCAAGATCACCGAAGGCGTCAGCGTGGACGACATTCAGGTCGTCGGCAAGGACGGCAAGACCGTCGAGCTGACCAAGGTCAACGACACGACCTACACCTTCAAGATGCCCGCCTGCGACGTCAACGTCAGCGGCGCGGTGATCGACCTCCGCCTGAATACGACGGACCACTTCGCCTACATTCAGGGCTATCCCGACGGGACCTTCCAGCCCGGCGGCAGCCTGACCCGCGCGGAGGCCGCGACCATCTTCTACCGTCTGCTGCTCGACACGAGCATGACGAAGAGCGTCAGCTTCTCCGACGTGAGATCCGGCAGCTGGTATGAGACCGCCGTGAAGACGCTCGCCTCCAAGGGCGTGCTCACCGGCTATCCCAACGGCACGTTCCAGCCGAACGCCTCCGTCACCCGCGCGGAGTTCTGCGCGATGGCGTCCCGCTTCTTCGCGCTGGAGGAGGGCACGGTGAAGTTCACCGACGTTCCCGAGACCTTCTGGGGCTACAAGTACATCGCGTCGGTCGTCGCCAAGGGCTGGCTGGCTGACAGCGAGGTCGCCTACAACCCCAACGGCGCGATCAGCCGTGCCGAGGTCGTAAGCATCGTCAACCGGATGCTCGGCCGCAGCGCGGACGCGGCGTTCCTGGCCAAGGGTGCCGACGGGCTCAAGTCCTTCACCGACGTTAAGACGGGCGACGCCTGCTATCTCGACGTCATGGAGGCCGCCAACGGTCACGACTACAGGACCGGCAGCACCGGCGAGACCTGGACGGGTCTCAAATAAGTCCACCCCATCGTTTCGAGCGGCGGTCCGTCGGACCGCCGCTCTCCTTTTTCCCGTTCCCCGGAACGCGGTTTTATCAAATCCGGCGCGGTGATAAATTTTTTGACAGTTTTTCGTGCGGTGATAAGTTTCTTATCACCGCACGATTTCTGCTGATTGTTCTTTTCTTCAAACCGCGGTATGCTTTCACCATCGAAAGGAAAACATACCACTGATCCCCAAGGTTGAATGTGTTTCGCGGATCGGCGGTTTCGCAGACAGTTTGAAAGGAGAAATTGATTATGTATTATTCCAGCGGTAACTATGAAGCGTTTGCCCGTCCCAAGAAGCCCGAAGGCGTTGACAGCAAGTCCGCCTACATCGTCGGCAGCGGTCTTGCCGCGCTGACGGCCGCCTGCTATCTCGTGCGCGACGGCCAGATGAAGGGCGAGCACGTCCACATTCTTGAAAAGGGTAATTTGCCCGGCGGCGCGTGCGACGGCTACAAGTTCGAAAATCTCGGCTACGTGATGCGCGGCGGCCGCGAGATGGACAACCATTTCGAGGTCATGTGGGACCTGTTCCGCTCCATCCCCTCCATCGAGACCGAGGGCGTGAGCGTGCTTGACGAGTACTACTGGCTCAACAAGGAAGACCCCAACTACTCCCTCTGCCGCGCAACGGAAAAGCGCGGTCAGGACGCGCACACCGATGGCAAGTTTGCTATCTCCGACAAGGGCGCCATGGAGATCATGAAGCTCTTCTTCACCCCCAACGAGCAGTTACAGGACAAGAAGATCACCGACTTCTTCGATGACGAGGTCCTCAATTCCAACTTCTGGCTCTACTGGCGCACGATGTTCGCCTTTGAAAACTGGCACAGCGCGCTCGAAATGAAGCTCTATATCCAGCGCTATATCCACCACATCGGCGGTCTTCCCGACTTCACGGCGCTTCGCTTCACGAAGTACAACCAGTATGAGTCCATGATCCTCCCGATGGTCAAGTACCTCGAGAGCCACAACGTCCAGTTCCACTACGGCGTGCAGGTCGCAAACGTCGAGTTCGACTGCTCTGACCCTGCCCACAAGCTCGCTAAGCGCATCGACGTCATCCGCGAGGGCAAGAAGGAGGCCATCGACCTGACCGAAAATGACCTCGTCTTCATCACCAACGGCGGCTGCGTCGAAAACTCCTCCATGGGCAGCCAGAACGAGCCCGCCGCGTACAACACCGAGCTCAAAGAGGGCGGCGGCTGGGATATGTGGCGCAAGATCGCCGCGCAGGATCCGTCCTTCGGTCATCCCGACAAGTTCTGCCACGACCCCGAGCAGACCAACTGGATGAGCGCCACCGTCGAGACCCTCGACCAGAAGATCATCCCCTATATCAAGAACATCTGCAAGCGCGATCCCTTCACCGGCCATGTCGTCACCGGCGGCATCGTCACCGTGAAGGATTCCTCGTGGCTCATGAGCTGGACGATCAACCGCCAGCCGCAGTTCCGCGACCAGCCCAAGGATCACTGCCTCGTCTGGGTCTACTCCCTCTTCACCGACAAGCCGGGTGACTATATCAAGAAGCCCATGCGTGACTGCACCGGCAAGGAGATCTGCATGGAGTGGCTCTACCACATCGGCGTGCCCGAGGATCAAATCGAAGAGCTGGCGACCAACAGCGCCAACACCGTGCCCGTCATGATGCCGTATATCGATGCGTTCTTCATGCCGCGCGCCTACGGCGACCGTCCCAAGGTCGTGCCCGACGGCAGCGTGAACTTCGCCTTCCTCGGCCAGTTCGCCGAGACCCCGCGCGACACCATCTTCACCACCGAGTATTCTATGCGCACGGGTATGGAGGCCGTCTACACCCTGCTGAACGTCGACCGCGGCGTGCCCGAGGTCTGGGGCAGCGTGTATGATGTGCGCGACCTTCTGAACGCGACCGTCAAGCTGCGCGACGGCAAGAAGGCCACCGACATGGACATGGGCTTCATGGAAAAGATGGCCGTCAAGAAAGCTCTCAGCAAGATCGAAGGCACCGACATTGAAAAGCTCCTCAAGGCTTACAATGTCATCTAAGCCATCGCAGCTCGTAAAAAGTCGATACAGCAAGGAAGGGCGGGAGCTGATGCTCCCGCCCTTCCTTTTTTTGCGCTCATCGCACCGTGTGCATCAGGTCGCTCAGCGCGCCGTCCACGGCGGTACCCATCTGCTGCATAGTCCTGCCCACGCAGGTCTTCATGGCGTTGCGCTTTTCCGCGACCATCATGCCGGTGACTGCGCCGGCGACCACGCCGGCGGCCATTCCGCGCCAGAATGCGCTCTCACACATTTGATCTCCCTCCCTTTGCTCACGCGCTTATTCTGTCCGCGCGGAGAAAAGCGATACGCGGCAAATTTTGCCGCGCCGATTTTTGGGGCAAATCGCCCTTGCTGAAAGCTGCCTTTCGTCCTATAATGGCTTTGAATGATCAAAAACATGAAGGAGAACGATATGACCACGATCTATCTCATCCGCCATGCCGAGGCCGAGGGCAACCGCTATCGCCGCGCGCACGGCTGGTACAACAGCACCATCACCGACCGCGGCTACCGCCAGATCGCCGCGCTCTCGAAGCGCTTTGCCGACACGAAATTCGACGCCGTTTATTCAAGCGACCGTTTTCGCACGATGATCACGGCGCTTTCCATCTATAAAACGCACGGCCTGCCGCTGCGCACCGTCCGCACGCTGCGCGAGATCGACGTGGGCTATTGGGAGGATACCCCTTGGGCGGAGCTTGAGCGCATCGATCCCGAGCAGCTCACCTACTTCAGCAACGATTCGCAGAAGTGGCACGTCGACGGCTGCGAGAGCTTCGCCGAGGTGCGCGAGCGGATGCGCAAGGCGCTCACGGACATCGCCGAGGCGCACCCGAACGGCACGGTCGCCGTCTTTTCCCACGGCATGGCGATGCGCATCATCGTCGGCACGCTTCAGGGCATGACGCTGCACGAGATCGACAAGACCGGCCACGCGGAAAATACCGCCGTTGCAAAGCTCGAGTATGAAAACGGCAGCTTCAACGTTGTCTTCCGCGATGACGCCTCCCACCTCGGCGACGAGATCACGACCGTGCGTAAGCAGCCCTGGGTCAACGACCCGAAGGGCTTTGAGGGCGGCATCTACTACCGCGCTTCGGGCGAAGCGGGGCATTTCGACGTCATGCACGGCGGCGATGTCATTGGCGCGGTCAGCGTGGAAAGCTGCCGCGGCGGTGTGGGCACGATCGGCGAATTCTGGCTCGAAGACGATGCGCAGAAGCGCGACCTCGGCGAGAAGCTCGTCGGTCAGGCGCTGTCCTACGCGCGCTCGCGCGGCTGCTCCATCCTCTCGACCGGCCGCATCGCTAAGATCAATTTGGTCGGCCTCCACTGCGCGGAAAAGTGGGGCTTCCACCCCGTTCAGGAGGACGCGGAAAGCGTCACATTTGAGAAGAATTTTGAATACGATGAGGAATCCTGCTACAGAAGATTGCAGGAAGTGATCGAAAAATGAAGAAAAAGAAGATCGAAAAGGCCTTTTTGCCGGTCTCGAAGGACGAGATGGTGGAGCGCGGCTGGTACTATTATGACTTTCTCGTCGTCACGGCGGACGCCTACATCGACCACCCGAGCTTCGGCACGACCATCATTGCGCGCGTGCTGGAAGCCGAGGGCTACCGCGTGGCGGTGCTCGCCCAACCCGACTGGCACAGCGCGGATGCCTTCCGCGCAATGGGCCGCCCGCGCTACGGCGTGATGATCGGCGGCGGCAACATCGACTCGATGGTCGCGCACTACACGGCGGCGAAAAAGCACCGCAATCAGGACCTCTACTCCCCCGGCGGCAAAATGGGTCTGCGGCCCGACCGCCCGACGATCGTGTACGCCAACCGCTGCCGCGAGGCCTTCGGCAATATCCCCATCGTCGTCGGCGGACTGGAGGCGAGCCTGCGCCGCTTTGCGCACTACGACTACTGGGACGATAAGGTCCGCCGCGCGCTCATTTTCGACGCGCAGGCCGACCTGCTCGTCTACGGCATGGGCGAATACGCCACGCGCGAGATCGCGCGCCGGCTCGCAAAGGGTGAAAAGGTTGAATCCTTGACAGATATTCGCGGCACGGCGTTCGTGACGCGCACGCCCGAGGTCTGCGCCTACGAGCACGTCGAGTGCCCGTCGTATGAAGAGGTGTGCGGGGACAAGCACGCCTACGCGCTCGCGACAAAGCTCGAATACGAGGAGCACGACCCCATTCGCGGCAAAGCACTCTGGCAGGCGCACGGGCGTGACACGCTCGTCGTCAATCCGCCCGCGATGCCGCTTTCGCGCGAGGAGCTCGACGAGGTCGCCGAGCTCCCCTACATACGCGAGGTGCACCCGATGTACGACGCTCTCGGCGGCGTCGCCGCCATCGAGGAGGTGCGCTTTTCCGTCGCGCACAACCGCGGGTGCTTCGGCGGATGCAACTTCTGCTCGCTGGCGTTCCATCAGGGGCGCATGATCACCTCGCGCTCGATCGAATCCTGCGTGCGCGAGGTCGAGGGCTTCACCCACGACCCGAAGTTCAAGGGCTACGTCCACGACGTCGGCGGCCCGAGCGCGAACTTCCGCCACCCGTCGTGTCAGGATCAGCTCAAGCGCGGCATGTGCCGCAATAAGAACTGCCTCGCCCCCTACCCCTGCAAGAATCTCGACCCCGACCACTCGGAATATGTCGAGCTGCTGCGCCGGCTGCGCGCCATCCCCGGCGTGAAGAAGGTCTTCGTCCGCTCGGGCATCCGGTATGACTATCTGCTGGAGGACAAGGGCAGCCCCTTTTTGTCGGAACTCGTCAAGTACCACATCTCCGGCCAGCTCAAGGTCGCGCCCGAGCACTGCGTGGCGGGCGTGCTCGACTACATGGGAAAGCCGCACTTCGACGTGTTTGAAAAATTCTGGGACAAATACCGCTCCGTGAACGAGAAGAACGGGCGCGAGCAGTACCTCGTCCCCTACCTCATGTCCTCGCACCCCGGCTGCACGCTGGAAGACGCGGTGCAGCTCGCGGAGTTTCTGCACTCCACGGGTCACAAGCCCGAGCAGGTGCAGGACTTCTACCCCACGCCCGGCACGCTCTCGACCTGTATGTACTACACCGGCATCGACCCGCGCGATATGACGCCCGTCTTCGCCGAGACGACGCCGCACGGCAAGGAATTGCAGCGCGCGCTGCTGCAATGGTTCCGCCCGGACAAGAAAAAGCTCGTCATCGAGGCGCTCAAAAAAGCCGGACGCGAGGACCTCATCGGCTACGGGCCGAAGTGCCTCGTCCGTCCCTACGGCGACAGCCGCGCGCCGCAGCACGGCGGCAAAAGCGCCGCGCCGAAGGGCGCAAAACCCGCGGCGAAAGCCGCCGAAAAGCCGAAGAGCTTCAAGCGCAAGGCGGGCTGGGCCAAGCCCAAGCGCAAATAAAAAAAGCGGGGCGATGCCCCGCTTTTTTACTGCTCCTCTGTTTCGCGCGCCGCGCGCTGTTCGTCGAACAGCGCCTTGACGGACGGCGCGTTTTTCGTCAGGCGCTTGATGCTCAGATCCTCGGCCTTGCTGTTGGCAAGGCGCAGGTTGTTCTCCGACGAGAGCAGCGCGTCCTTGATCTTCTGCAAGTGCGTGATGGTCTTGTCGATCTCGTCGACGGCGGTGCGGAATTTCTCGCTCGCGATGCGGTAGTTGCGGCCAAAGCCCTCCTTGAAGGCGTTCATGTTCTCCTCAAAGTGCAGGATATCGAGCTGCTGGTTTTTCACGATCTCCAGCTCGCGGCGGTATTGCAGCGAGTGGAGCGCCGCGTTGCGCAGCAGCGTGATGATGGGGATGAAAAACTGCGGCCGCACGACATACATCTTCTCGTACCGGTACGACACATCCACGATGCCGTTGTTGTACAGCTCGTTGTCGATCTCCAGCAGCGACACCAGCACCGCGTACTCGCAGTGCTTTTCGCGGCGGTCCTTGTCCAGCTCCTTGAAAAAATCTTCATTTTTGTGCCTCGTCGCGGTCGCGTCAGCCTCATTTTTCATCTCGAACATAATGGAAATAAATTCAGTGCCGCTCTCGTCCGATTCGCGGAAAATAAAGTCCCCCTTGCTGCCCGTGCGCGCGTCGTTGTCCTTTTCAAAGTACGCCGTCGGGAAGGCCGTCATGCGCAGCGTGTTGAACTGCGTCAGGCAGTGCTGCTCCAGACTCTCGCCGATCATCTTCGTCGACTGGCGGGCCTTGAAATCCTTGTAATACTCGATCTGCTCGTCCTTGCTTTTGAGCTTTTCCTCGTACTGCTCCTGCAGGGACTTCTCCTTCAGGCGGCTCTCGGTCTCGCGCGCGGCCAGCTCGTTCTCGAGCGTCAGAATGCGCTTCTCCCCCTCGGACAGCGCCTGCGCCTGGCGCTGCACGGCCTCGGCCACGGCGAGCTTTTTCTCCGTCTCGCTGCTCTCCAGCCGCTCGCGCAGGCGCTCGGCCTCGCGCGCGCTCTGCGCGAGCGCTTCGTCCTTGTCGCGCAGGGTCTTCTGATACGCCTGCTCCTGCCGCAGGCGCGCAAGGTCCAGCTCGCTCTCCTGCCGGGCGAGCAGCTCCTGCTCGCGGCGGCGCAGCTCCTTGTCGAATTCGCTGTCGCGCACCTGGCGGGCCAGCTGCGCATAGCCCGTCTCGTCCACCTGAAATACCTCCCCGCAGTGGGGGCAGCGGAGCTCCTGCATGGTCTTTCCCTCCCCGGTTTTTCGGTCTTTTCCCGTTTTTTCGCGATAATGATACCATATTCCCCGCAAACAGGCAACCATTGTCTATTTTTATTAGCTAAAAGGTTTGAAAAAGGCGGTTTTGGGGGTTGCTTTTGCGCAATGAGCGTGGTATGATGCGGATATATCCGGGGGGAAAGCGGTCGTTTTCCGCCGGGAAAAAAATAGCTGGCAAACCTGCCGAAAGGCAGGGACGCAAAGCCAAATGGGTCTAATGCCCGTCTCCTGCGGGAGCGTGTTATGACAGCCGGTTGCATTTTACGCGTACTGCTGTCCCCTGTTTGCTTTGCGGGGGGCAGTTTTTTTGTAGACCAACCGCGGGGAGCCGCGGAAAACGATAGAAATAAGAGGAGGAATTCAAATGAAAAGAAAATTGTGTTCCGTATTGTTGGCGCTGTGCATGGTGCTGACGCTTCTGCCGGTGTCGGCCATGGCGGAAGACGGAGCGGTATCTGACGGTGACGCACTGAAGAAACTTTTTTCCGATGTTAAGGCAGGTGAAGCCAGTTCGGGCAATGTTACCGTTACGCTTGACAAGGATTATAACCTGACCGATTATAGCTGGACTTCTCTTGAGGTTGATGGCTATCATGGTGCAGGTATCGTCACCATTGAAGGCAACAACCACGCTATCACCGGCCTGAACGCCCCGCTGTTTGCCGGTGGCTTTGCTGGAACATCGGGAATTGTGATCAAGAATTTGACTTTGACCGGTGTTAAAATCAACGTTACTACAAGCAATCAAGGAATCGGCGCATTTATCAACGATGTTGATTCGATGCCTACGATTGAACTGGATAACTGCCATCTGACTGATAGTAAGATCACCAGCACCGGCGGCGCTCGTGTCGGCGGCTTGATTGGCTGGACTTCCGGCTATAACAAGGAGAATGACGGCCCGGTTGATACCTATATCACGGTTAAAAACTGCTCCGTAGAGAATACGGCGATCACTGCGAATGGTTCTGTTGGCGGTATCATCGGCCACGCCGGTTGCAACCCCGCAACCTTCCACACCTTTAATAGCAATGCGGTGACCAACTGCACGCTGAACTCCACCGATAACGGCGGCTGGCGTGTTGGCGTAGTTGTGGGTACGGCTAATGTTGGTGAAATTAGCATTGCTAACACTACTGAAAGCAATAATACCCTGACCCAGACCGGCAAGACCTTTCCTGAGGGTCAGTCTAATTTGTACGGTCGCTTTGTTCCCAATACGACCGGCAAGCTGGTGATTGACAGTGTACCTGTTTTTAATTCTGATATCATTGCCGCAATCGGCAGTACCGGTTACAAGACCCTCGCCGATGCAGTTACGGCAGCCGATAATACTACCGTAACCCTATTGAAAGATACCACTGAAAATGTCACCATCCCCGCGGGCAAGACCATCACCCTTGACCTGAATGGCCACAAGCTGACCAATGTCAGCGGCCACACCATTACCAATAACGGCAACCTGACTGTTACCGGCAGCGGCACGGTCGACAATATCTCTCACGGCAAGGCCGCGCTCTACAACAACACTGGTGCGACCGCCACTCTGAATGGCGGTACGTTCGACCGCAGCCATGAAGCCGGTTCTGCTACCAATGCAAACGGCGGCAACAGCTATTACACCCTGAAGAACTTCGGCACCATGACCATCAACGCTGGCGTCACCGTCCAGCAGGACGGCACTGCAAACGGTGGTACGTCCGGCAAGTATTCCAGCCTTATCGCAAACGGCTGGCAGAGTGCTAGCACTGCTGGTCAGCCCAATAAAGAGCCTGCTGTCCCGGAAGGCGGCGCAGTTCTGACCATCAACGGTGGTTCGTTCAAGGGCGGTCTCAATACCATCAAGAATGATGATGACGCTGTTTTGACCATCAACGGCGGCACGTTCACCAACTATACGCAGGCCGCATTCCAGAATCACGGAACGGCCGCTGTGAACGGCGGTACATTCACCGCTGACTCTCTGTATTCCATTGATAACTGCGGCTGCGATGCAACGCACGACCCCGGCAAGCTGACGATTACCAACGGCACGTTCACCGGTACGCTTTATGTTCGCAGTCAGTTCAGTGATGTCAGCATCTCCGGCGGTACATTTACCGGCGATATCGTCAAGACCGGCGGCTCGCTTTCCCTCACCGGCGGTACCTATTCCGTCAACCCCACCGATTATGTTGCCTCCGGCTACATCGCCCGCAAGGACGGCGATGCCAAGTTCGTCGTTGTTGAAAAGGCCAACCTGACTGCCGGCGTGTATACGAGCAACCCCGCGGACTTCCTCGCTCCCGGCTATGTCTCCTACAAGAACAGCGATAACAGCACCTACACCGTCTATTACCTCGTTCCCGTGACGCCGGGCAACAATAACAACAGTTCCTCCACCACGACCAAGAACCCCGACGGCTCGACCACGACCACCACGACCGACAAGACCACCGGCACCGTGACCGAGACCACGAAGAACCCCGACGGCTCCACCACCACGGTCGAGACCAAGAAGGACGGCTCCGTGACCGCGACGAACAAGACCGCGGGCGGCTCCGTCGGCACCGTCAAGTCCGACGCAAACGGCAACACCGAGATCAGCGCCAGCATCTCCGCCGCCGACGTCAGCGCCGCCGCGAAGAAGAACGAGCCTGTCGCCGCGCCCGTGAGCGTCGCGCCCGCCGCGTCCCCCGCCGCCGCGCCCGTCATCAAGCTCAGCGTTCCCGCGAGCGCCGGCGAGGTCTCCGTCGTCATCCCCGTTGTGAACGCCCAGCAGGGCACCGTGGCCATCAAGGTCAACCCCGACGGCACGGAGGAGATCATCAAGACCTCCGTCGTCACCAAGGACGGCGTGGTCCTCGGCGTTAAGGGCAGCGCCCAGATCAAGATCGTGAACAACGACAAGGACTTCGCCGATACCGTCGGCCACTGGGCCGAGTCCGATGTGGACTTTGTCTCCGCCCGTGAGCTGTTCACCGGCACCGCCCCGCAGACCTTCTCCCCCGAGTCCGCCACGACGCGCGGCATGGTCGTCACGGTCCTCGCCCGCCTTGCCGGTGAGAGCACCGACGGCGGCGCGAACTGGTACGACAAGGGCTGTGCGTGGGCCGTCACCAACGGCGTGTCCGACGGCACCGACCCGAACGGCACCGTGACCCGCGAGCAGCTCGCCGCGATGCTGTACCGCTACTTCGGCTCCCCGGCCGTGAGCGGCAGCCTGAGCTTCGCGGATGCGTCCTCCGTGAGCGAGTACGCCCACGACGCGATGCAGTGGTGCGTGAACAACGGCATCATCAACGGCATGGACGGCCTGCTGAACCCGCAGGGTCAGGCCACCCGCGCGCAGGTGTCCGCGATGTTCGCCCGTTACATCCGCCTGATGTCCACCAAGTAAAAATCAAGCAGCGCAATGCGCCCCCTGCCGAAAGGCCGGGGGCGCATTTTTTATCCCATGGAAACAGCAAAATTCTCCCCTCCGCGATGCGAAGGGGAGAATTTTTACATCTGTACGGTGCGCACGTCCGGCAGATCGAGCGCTTCGTGCGCGGCGAGCAGGACGATCTTCTTCTCCGCCGCGCGCAGGATGCACGCGAGCGCGGTCTCGCGGTTCCCTGCGTCAAGTCCTGTGAACGGCTCGTCGAGCGCGAGCGCGTCGCAGGGCGCGAGCAGCGCCCGCGCGAGCGCCAGACGGCGCTTCATGCCGCCCGAGAAGTCGCGCACGCGCTTGCTGCCGACAGTGCCGAGACCAAGCGCGTCGAGCAGCGACGCCGCTCTTTTTCCGTCATACGCCGCGCCAAGCGCGAAGCGAAGGTTTCCCGCGGCGTCCAGGTGCTCGAGCAGGCGGTCCTCCTGAAAGACCGCCGACCAGCGGAGATCCTTCGGTGCGGCTGTGCCGCTGTCCGCCCGCTCCAGCCCCAGCAGGATGCGCAGCAGCGTCGTTTTGCCGATGCCCGAGTTTCCCGCAATGCGCGTCAGGCCGACGGGCGCGGTGAAGGACAGGCCGTCCAGCACCGGCCGGCCGTCGTAGGACTTTTTGAGATCTGTTACGACAAGCTCCATCATGCACCGACCCTTTCCGCCAGCCTGTCCACCGCAAGGAGGAACAGCTTTTCAAAGCCGACCGACAGCAGCACGATGACTGCCGTCCACGCGAAGAGGTCCGGCGTCTGGAAGTACACCTTCGCCGTGTAGAGCCGTTCGCCAATGGTGCCGCCGCTCAGTCCGATGACCTCCGCCGCCGTGCCCGCCTTCCAGCACAGGCCCAGCGCCACACTGACCGCCGAGCGGAAATACGGCAGCACCTGCGGCAGGTAAATGCCGCGCAGCGTGCGCGAAAATGGCACGCGAAAGACCCGCGCCATCTCCAAAAGCGACGCATCCGCACGGCGCACCCCCTCCAGAACATTCAGATACACCGGCGGGAAGACCATCAGTGCGGAGATGAAGAACGCAAGGCTGCGGCTCGGCAGCCACACGAGTGCAAGGATGATGAACGACGCGACCGGCACGGCCTTGATGACCGCGACGAGCGGCGCAAGCAGCTCCTCCATGCGGGAAAAGCGCGCCGAGAGCGCCGCCAGCATGACCGCCAACGCACATGAGAGCAGAAAGCCCCCTAAAATATGCGCGGCCGAGGCGAGCACCGCCCGCCAGAACGCCGCCGTCCCTGCAAGCGTGAAGAGCCGTTCGAGCGCAGAGAGAGGGGATGCGAGCAGCAGCGCACCATGCGGATAGAGCGCGCGCAGTGCCATTGCCGCGCCCTGCCAGATAAGCAGCCAGAAAACGACCGCCCACACGCGTATTTTCTGCGGTTTTCGCTTCACACCTTCCCCTCCCCTCTAAACGGTCAGCGGCGGGGCAGCGCCCGCCGCTGAAGCTGATTTAACCGACGAAATAGAAGCTGTTATCCGGCAGCGCGCCGCCGACAGACGCGCTCTCCGCGTCATAGAGCACCTGCAGATAGCCCGAGAGCTTGGCCTGCATCTCGTCCCCCGTCAGGCAGACGATGTTGCAGTAGGGCAGCGCCTTTTCCGCAACGGCGGCATCCACGATGCCGTACTCGCCGATGAGCGCGGCGGCGTCCGCGGTATTGGTATTCACCCAGTCAACGCTCGCGGCGTATTCCTTCAGGAATTCATTCACGGCCGCGGGATTTTCCTCCACGACCTCGCGGCGGGCGACGATCACGCCCGTGATGAGACCCGAGCCGTTACCCAGCGCGTCCCATTCGGCGTTCAGGTCAAGCGCCATGCGCAGCCCCTCAATCTTGCTCTGCGCCACGGTGACAAAGGGCTGGGGCAGGAGCGCGATCGTCGCCTGACCGGAAGCCAGCGCAGCGACGCACTCGCTGTGCTCGCTCTTCCAGTCGATCGTCACGTCGCTGTCGGGATCGATGCCGTTCTCGCTCAGAAGGTAGCGCAGGGCGTATTCGGGCGTGGAGCCCTTGCCCGCGGCCACGATGGTCTGGCCCTTGAGATCGGCAATGGACTGCACGCTCTCGCCGTTCTCCACGATGTAGAGCACGCCGAGCGTATTGACCGCCAGCACCTCGATCTCGCCGTTCGTCTTGCCGTAGAGCACGGCGGCGAGGTTTGCGGGCACGCAGGCCATGTCAAGCTCGCCCTTGATTAGCGCGGGCGTCACTTCGTCGGCAGAGCCCGCAAGGGTAAAGGTATAGTCATTGCCGCTCGTCTCGCCGCTCTCGCTGTCCTGCATCAGCTTGACAAGGCCCATGGCCGTGGGGCCCTTGAGCGCGGCGACGGAGTAGCTCGCAGGGGAAAATTCGGTCTGTTCGGTCTGCTGCTCGTCCTGCGCGCCGTCCGGCGTTTCCTCCGCCTTCTGCCCGCAGGCCGCGAGCGAAAAGACGAGCGTGAGCGTCAGGCACAGGCTGAAAATGTGTTTGAGATTCTTTTTCATTTGGTTTCTTCCTTTCCGATACTGCCTTCGGGGGCGTAGACAGTCTTCGCCGTGATGCCGTCGAGCCGGCCGAGCTTGCCCGAGAGCGCCGAGATCACATCGCCCGGTGCGTCGAGCGCCACGCTGATGATGTTCACGCCCTTTTTGCGGTACGGCACACCCATGCGCCCAATGATGTACTGCCCGTATTGATGCAGCAGCTCGTTGAGCGGCTGGACGGAGCTTCCCTCGCGGACGATGACCGCCAGCACAGCAACGCGCGTTTCCATATGCGTCCCCTCCTGAAAAAATAGAGCATCCCTCCTGCCGCTTGGCAGAAGGGATGGAAATAGCAATGGCCGGACCCGGCTCGCGCCGCGTCCCGTTCCCCCTCTTCTTCAGGCTCGGAGCGTGTCCTTGCCGCCAGAACGGTAAGATGAATTTTGCTGTCCGCCGGTCAGAGCGTATCTTTCCGGGAACAGCGTGATGATATCATGTTTTTTCTCGTTCGTCAAATGTCATTTTGCGCGCCGAGGGCAAATCGGCGTGGACATTTCCCCCATCCTGCGGTAACATGGAGAAAACGAACAAGGAAACGGAACTTCTTCTATGGATAAACACAGCATCTTAAAACAATACTACGGCCACAGCGCCTTCCGCCCCGGACAGGAGGCGCTCATCGACGCCATTCTCTCCGGGCGTGACGCGCTTTGCGTCATGCCGACGGGCGGCGGCAAGTCGCTCTGCTATCAGATCCCCGCGCTACTCCTGCCGGGCATCACGCTCGTCATCTCGCCGCTCATCTCGCTGATGAAGGATCAGGTCGCAGCGCTCAAAAGCGCGGGCGTCCCCGCCTCGTACATCAACAGCTCGCTGACTCCCGAGCAGATCCGGACGGTCTACGCCCGCACGCGCAAGGGCGCCTACAAGCTCATCTATGTCGCACCCGAACGGCTGGAAACGAGCAGCTTTCTCTCGCTGATGCAGGAGATGGACGTATCGTTCCTTGCGGTGGATGAGGCGCACTGCATTTCGCAGTGGGGACAGGACTTCCGCCCGAGCTACCTCGGCATTGTCGACTTTGTCAACGCCCTGCCGCGCAGACCCGTCGTCGCAGCCTACACCGCCACGGCGACAGCGCAGGTGCAGTCGGATATCCTGCGGCTTTTGCAGCTGGAAGACCCCTACCGCATCGTGACCGGCTTTGACCGCCCGAATCTCTATTTTGACGTTCGCCGCCCCAAAAACAAGTCCTCCACCCTTGCCGCGCTCATCGACGAGCGGCGGGACAAAAGCGGCATCGTCTACTGCGCGACGCGCGCGGCGGTCGAGCGCGTATGCGAGAGCCTGTGTGACCGCGGCATCGCTGCCACGCGCTACCACGCGGGTCTCACGGATGAGGAGCGGCGGCAGAATCAGGACGATTTTCAGTTCGACCGCAAGACCGTCATGGTCGCGACAAATGCCTTCGGCATGGGCATCGACAAGTCGAACGTCAGCTTCGTCATTCATTACAATATGCCGAAGAGCCTCGAGGCCTACTATCAGGAGGCGGGGCGCGCCGGACGTGACGGCGAAAACGCCGACTGCATTCTCCTCTTTGCCCCGGCCGACGTGGAGACCGCACGTTTTCTCATCGAAAACGGCGGAGCCGACCAGCTCTCGGAGGAGGACGCCGCACTTGTGCGCAAGCGCGACTACGAGCGTCTGCGGGCCATGACGGGTTACTGCAAATCCGTCGACTGTCTGCGCGGCAGGCTGCTCGACTATTTCGGCCAGATGCATCCCGCGAGCTGCGGCAACTGCTCGAACTGTAAAGCGACTTACCGGACCGAGGACATCACGCGTTCGGCGCAGATGATCCTATCCTGCGTCATGCGCATCCGCGAGCGGCTCGGCTATTATGTCGGCAAAACGCTCATCATTCAGGTGCTGCGCGGCAGCCGCGAGCAGCGGCTGCTGTCGCTCGGCCTTGCAAGCCTGTCGACCTACGGGCTGATGGACAAGACATCGCCGAGCGTTATCGAGCGTTACGTCGAATATCTCGAATCTGCGGGGTATCTGGAGCTCGAAGCGCGCTATTCGACGCTCAGACCCACCAAAAAAGCATCCGCCGTGCTCTTTGACGGCGAGAGCGTACTGATGCGCAGGCGAATCGAGGCGCAGACAGAGAAGAAGCGCCTGCGCGGTGCATTTTCGGACGAGTTCGAGGAAAGCGGCCTTTACGCGGCGCTTCGCGCCCAACGCGCGGAGCTCGCAAAACGCGAGAGCGTGCCGGCCTACGTCATCTTTTCCAACGCAACGCTCACCGACATGGCGGAAAAGGCCCCGCGCTCGATGGAGGAACTGCTCGAGGTCGCCGGCGTGGGCGACAAGAAGGCCGCGCGCTACGGCAAGGCCTTTCTGCAGGCCATCGAGGAGTACAAAAACAACCGATAAACCCCACAAAAAAGCGAATGTCCGGCACGCGCCGGACATTCGCTTTTCTTTTTACTGATAATCGCTCACAAGGAACAACGGCTTAATAACCACGACCTCGTCGTATTCCTCCTGCTCGACCTGCACGTCGGCGGTAAGTGCCTTGAGGTCGGACTTGAGGACGTCCAGCGCCTCCGCAACGCTCTGGGCGCGGCCCTCGCGCAGGATGCGGATCATGCGCCTTGCCACGATGGGATGCGCATAGCGCGCGGGCAGCGGGAAATCCTCGGGCAGGATGTTTTCCATCGCATCGACCGCCTGCGTCCACGCGCGCTCGACCGCGCTGCGGTTGTTTTTCGCCGTGGGCAGCACGTGCGCGCCGGAGAAGAAGAACACTGCCGCAAAGCCGAAGAGCGCAAAGTACACGCCGAAATCGCCGCCGCTGCGCCAGGAGATGATGCCATAGATGAGAGATGCCGCGCCCGCCAACACAATGGCCAGCGCCACCCAGCGGTAGGCGGGATTGGTGCGCTCATTGACGCGCTTGGCCTTGGCCGCGAGCGCGAGCGTCTTGGTCATTTCGGGGTAGCCGGAGAGGAAGGTCTCCGCCTGCTCGAGCGTTTCGCGGGCGGAGAGCGCCTGCGGTGAAAGCTCCTTGCAATAGCGCTTGGCCTCCTGCTCCGCTTTGGCCTGCAAGCGCTGCTCGCCGCCTACGCTGAGCGTCGGGATCTCGGGATGCGCAGCACTGATACAGGCGAGCATCTCGTCCACGTCCTCCTCGCGCTTGAAGGTGCACTGCTTTTCCTGCCCGTTGTCATACTGCACAACGAGATAGGGGATCGAGCCGAACACGCCCTGCCCGGAAAAGCCGCCTTTGCTCAGCGCCACGCGCTTGAAGACGCGCTGCACCGAGGAAAGCGCGACATAGCAACGCCGGTCGATCAGGAAGCTATTGAGATACAGCGCCTTTTCCCCTACGCCGCAGGGTCCGAAGCGCTTGCAGGACTTTTTGTCCGCAGCGAGTTCGCTTGCTTCAATGCTCGTCTCGCCAAGGCGCACGGGTGCAAACATCATAACGGTACCTCCCGAAATTCAGAAAAAGCGGTGGGAGTACATTCTCCCACCGCTCTACGATTTGGTTTACTTGTGCAGCGTCTCGTAGTGAGGCTGGGTGTGGCGCTTCTTGATGGTGTACAGGAAGATGCCAAGGAACAGCGCCGCAGCGATGATGCCGATGGGGTAAGCAACGGCAGTGTTGTAAACGGTAGCACCGTCGGCCGTCTTGCTGTTGAGGAACTGGCCGAGGCACTCGTTGCCCAGCAGGAAGTAGGTAACGGACACGGCGCTCATGAAGGTCGCGGGAACGGCGGTGATCCAGTAGTTCTTCTTATCATAGAAGAGGTACATGGAAGCGGCCCACAGAACGATCATGGCGAGGGTCTGGTTGGTCCAGCTGAAGTAACGCCAGATGATGGTGTAGTCGATCTTGCCGAGGGCGTTGCCGATGCCGAGGATGGCGCCGACGCCGAGCACGGGCACGCAGAGGATCAGACGGTTCTTCCAGCTCTTCTGCTCCATATGGAACCAGTCAGCCAGAACAAGACGTGCGGAACGGAACGCGGTATCGCCAGAGGTGATGGGGCAGGCGATAACGCCGAGCATGGCAAGGGCGATGCCCACGCCGCCCATGGTCTTGGAGCAGACGTCGTAAACAGCGGTGGAACCGCCGCCGCCGAGGGCCAGAAGCTCCTCACCGGTGTAGAGCGCGCAGCCGGCAGCAGCCCAGATCAGGGCGATGATGCCTTCAGAGACCATCGCGCCGTAGAAGACGAAGTGGCCCTGCTTCTCGCTCTTCATGCAGCGAGCCATCAGGGGGCTCTGCGTGGCGTGGAAGCCGGAAATGGCACCGCAGGCAACGGTGATGAACATGAAGCTCCAGATCGG